>CACHRX010000013.1 GCA_902582385.1 uncultured Pelagibacteraceae bacterium
AATTCTCGTCTTTTTAATCTTTGTTCAAATTGTGGAGCTGATTGATTATTTTGAAGTAAAAACTTCTCATATTTCGTTCTTTGGAAATTTCCATTTTCATCGAAAAAATTTTTATTTTTTTTAATCATTTTAGTAAAGCTTCTTGTGAAACTAAAATTTCATGATCTTTAATTTCTAAATCTAATATCGTTGAAGAAACCAAGCCTGATAACAGTTCTTCAATAATATTATTATCTAAGTTTTCTCTAATTTTTTCTTGTGGAATACCTGAGTTATTTAAATAGTCTATAAATTCTTCTGTAGAAATATTTATGTTATCAACTTTTGCAAGGTTATTTGTGTTACCACTACTGAACATGCTTCCCATTCCCCAAAAAACAAAAGGTATAATCATCACAAAAACCAATACCCCAGCAAACTTTGTTTTGGCAAAATTTCTAAAACTATTTATCATTACTCCATAAATTTATTGAACTATAAAAAGCAAACCTATAGATTAAATTTGAGCAGATGACAAATAAATATATGTATTTTATTGCAAATTGGAAAATGTTTGGTGGGTTAAATTCTTTAAATTCATTGAATAAAGTAGTTAATTTTTTTAAGGGGTTCAAAGAAAAAAAAACTACAAAAATAATTTATTGCCCTCCAAGTACTCTAATTCTTCCAATGTCAAAAAAACTTAAAAGTTCTGGTATTGATGTTGGCGCACAGAATTGTCATCAAAATGAAAATTATGGTGCATTTACAGGATCAATAAATTCTAAAATGTTAAAAAATGTTGGTGCAAAATATGTTATAATTGGACATTCAGAAAATCGATCCTCTGGTGAGACCAATGAAATTATAAATATCAAAATTAGAAGTGCTTTAAAATCAGGCCTTAAAGTAATTTTTTGTATTGGAGAAACACTCAAAGAAAAAAGAAAAAAAAATACTAAACAAATTTTAAATATTCAGATTAAGAAAGGTTTAGATAAAATAAAAAATAAAAAAAATATTATCATCGCATATGAGCCAGTATGGGCTATTGGATCAGGTATAATTCCAAAATCTAACGAATTATTCAAAATAATAGAATTTATTAAAAAAAAAAATAAAGTTTTTAAAATTTTATATGGTGGATCAGTGAATTCTAAAAATATTCGTGATCTTAAATCGATTAGTATTATAGATGGTTTTTTGATTGGGGGTTCATCTCAAGATTCAAAAAAATTCATTGATATAATTAAAAAAACATATAATTAACCCCAATGGAAAATGTTTTATTAATCTTAAATATAATTTTTGCTGTAATTTTAGTTTTGCTTGTTTTAATGCAAAAATCAGAGGGTGGTGCCCTAGGCATTGGTGTTTCACAAGAAAATCTAATGTTTTCTAAATCTGCAGGTAATTTTATGACAAAAGCGACGGCAGTTATTGCAACTTTTTTTATAATTTGCAGTTTGGGATTAACAATAATTTCTAGGGGTGAGTTAACTCCAACTTCCTCTGTTTTAGACACTGTTAAAGAAAAAACAGAAGATACACCAACAATTCCAGAAAATAATAATTAATACTTTCCAATTACTTTTTTATTCGTTATAAAGTACTACCATGGCGCGATTTATTTTTGTCACGGGCGGCGTGGTTTCATCATTAGGAAAAGGTCTCTCATCAGCTTCTCTAGCTTATCTACTTCAATCAAGGGGTTATAAAGTAAGATTAAGAAAATTAGACCCTTATTTAAATGTTGATCCAGGTACAATGAGTCCTTTTCAACATGGAGAAGTTTTTGTAACCGATGATGGTGCGGAAACAGATTTAGACCTTGGACACTATGAAAGATTCTCTGGTGTTTCAGCAAAAAAATCAGACAACATAACTACTGGTAAAATTTATAATGATGTTTTAAAAAAAGAGCGTAAAGGTCAATACCTTGGTAAAACTGTTCAAGTAATACCTCATATTACTGATAGGATAAAAGAATTTATAAAAAAAGATTCTTCGAAAGAAGATTTTGTTATTTGTGAAATAGGTGGAATTGTTGGAGATATAGAAAGCTTACCATTTGTAGAAGCAATAAGACAATTTGCAAATGATATTGGCAAAAAAAATGCTTTATTTGTTCATCTTACATTAGTTCCATACTTAAAAGCTTCAGATGAAATTAAAACAAAACCAACACAACATTCTGTAAAAGAACTTAGAAGTATTGGTATTCAACCCGATATTATCATTTGTAGATCAGAAAGACCAATACCTTTAGAACATAGAAAAAAAATCTCATTATTTTGTAATGTTAATATTAAAAATGTAATAGAAACTGTAGATGTAAGAACTATTTATGAAGCACCGATAAGTTTCTTTAAAGAAAAACTAGATCTTCAAGTTCTGAATTATTTTAATTTAAGATCGAAAAAGCCAGCAAATTTGAGGCCATGGAAAAAAATTACTAAAATTATTTTACATACAAAAAGACATGTGAACATAGCTATAATAGGAAAATATGTAGAATTGAAAGATGCTTATAAGTCTTTAGATGAGGCACTCACTCATGGAGGAATTGACAATAATGTGAAGATAAATCTTTTGAGAATTGACTCAGAAAAGTTAAAGGTTTCAGAAATAAAGTCTAAACTTAAAAATATCTCAGGAATTTTAATTCCTGGAGGTTTTGGTAAAAGAGGAACTGACGGTAAAATAGCAGCTATTAAATATGCAAGAAATAATAAAATTCCTTTCCTTGGAATTTGTTATGGAATGCAAATGGCTATAATTGAATTTGCGAGAAACAAATTAAGTTTAAAAAAAGCTACTTCAAGTGAATATGATAAACATGGTTTAGCTATAATTGGCTTAATGAATGAGTGGAATAAAGATGGAAAAAAAATTAAAGGCACTGATAAAAATTTAGGTGGCACGATGAGACTAGGCTCATATGATGCAAAATTAATTAAAAACACGAAGATTCACAAAATTTACGGAAAAAATTTAATTAAAGAAAGACACCGGCATAGGTATGAAGTAAATATTGCTTTCAAGGAAAAATTTGAAAAAAACGGTATGATTTTTTCAGGTTTATCTCCTGATGGTAAATTACCTGAGATAATTGAGTTAAAAAATCATCCATGGTTTATCGGTGTTCAGTTTCATCCAGAATTTAAATCTAGACCTTTTGCTTCACATCCTTTATTCTCATCTTTTATCAAGGCATCAAAAAATCATAAATGAATAGCATCAAAGTAAATTGTGGAAAAATTGAAATTTCAAATAATAATAAAATTTGTATTATTGCTGGACCATGTCAGCTTGAAACTGAGCAACATGCAATGGACATGGCTGGAAAAATTCAAGAAATTACGAAAAAGTTTAACCTTGGTTTTGTTTATAAAACATCTTTTGATAAAGCAAATAGAACCAGTCTTAAGGGAAAAAGAGGAGCAGGGTTAGATGCCTCAATACCAGTATTCGATAAAATTAGAAAAGAGCTTAAAATACCAGTGCTGACTGACATACATAATATTGAACAATGTTCTGTAGTAAGCAAACATGTCGATGTAATTCAAATCCCAGCATTTCTTTGTAGACAAACTGATTTATTAATTGCTGCGGCTAAAACTAATAAAATTATCAACGTTAAAAAAGGTCAATTTTTAGCTCCATGGGACATGGTTAATGTCACTAAAAAAATTTCAGACTCTGGAAATAAAAATATTTTAGTGACTGAAAGAGGTGCAAGTTTTGGGTACAACACGCTTGTATCTGATATGAGATCATTACCGATCATGGCAAAGAATGGGTATCCAGTGATTTTTGATGCTACTCATTCAGTGCAACAACCAGGTGGTCTTGGAGAAAAAAGTGGTGGTCAAAGAGAATTTGTTGAACATTTGGCAAGAGCAGCAGTTGCTGTTGGAGTTGCAGGTGTTTTTATAGAGACTCATCAAGATCCTGATAAGGCTCCATCAGATGGTCCTAATATGTTGTCGTTAGATAAATTAGAAAATTTATTAAAACAACTTACTGAAATAGATAACTTAATTAAAAATTAGTGAGTAAAATTTTAAAAGTAAGAGCACGTCAAATTTTTGACAGTAGAGGAAATCCTACTATTGAAGCTGAAGTATTTACAAAAAATAAAAGTGCTTCAGCTATTTGTCCATCAGGTGCATCAACAGGAACCTACGAAGCATTTGAAAAAAGAGATAAAAACAATAAACGATATTTAGGTAAAAGTGTTTTAAATGCAGTAAATTTAATTAATACAAAAATTTCAAAAAAGTTAAAAGGGCAAATTGTTCATAATCAAGAGAGGATTGACACTCTCTTGATTAATTTAGATGGAACAAGACAAAAAACTAAATTAGGAGCAAATGCAATTTTAGCTGTATCAATGGCAGCAAAAAAACTTTCAGCAAAGGTGAAAAATTTACCTTTGTATAAAACTTTTTTAGTGAAAAATAACTTTAAATTACCATATCCTTTAATGAATATAATTAATGGTGGTGCTCATGCAAATAATGGTTTGCGTATACAAGAATTTATGATCAGACCTGATCGGGCTAAAAGTTTTTCAGATGCAATGAGAATAAGTTTTTTAGTAATTAAAAATTTAAGTAAGCTTTTAAAAAAAAAGAAATTATCAACCTCTGTAGGAGATGAAGGTGGCTTTGCACCAATGATTAGTAAAAACTATCAAGCGCTTGATTTGATTGTTTCAGCTATTAAAAAATCAGGTTTTACTAATGGAAAAGATATATCAATTTGTTTAGATGTAGCTGCAAATGAATTATATAAAAAAAAAAAATACTCTATCCATTCTAAAAGTTATATTTCAGTAGATAAATCTATAAATGAGTACAAAAAAATAGTGAAAAAATACAAAATTAAATCTATAGAGGATCCTTTTGCAGAGAATGATTGGATTTCTTGGAATAAGTTAATGAAGAATTTTAATAAAGTTCAAATTGTTGGTGATGATCTATATGTCACTAATTTGGAAAGACTTAAAAAAGGGTTTTTAAATCTTTCTTCAAACGCCATATTAATTAAGCTTAACCAAATAGGAACTGTTTCCGAGACACTTGATGTGATTAAGTTTGCTCAAATTATTGGATTTAAAACAATCATCTCTCACAGATCAGGTGATACAGAAGATACTTTTATAGCAGATTTAGCAGTAGGAACTAATTCTAACCAAATAAAAACAGGCTCATTAGCAAGATCCGAAAGAGTAGCGAAATATAATCAATTATTACGAATAGAAGAAGAGCTTGGAAAAAAAGCTAGAATGAATAAAATTCATTAATGCTTAAAAAATTAAAAAAAAACTATTTTTTATTGATTTCAACATTCTTTATTTTGTATTTTTTCTTTAATCTTTTATCTGGACAAAGAGGGTTGATTTCCTACTTTGAAAAAAAACAAATATTAAATGGTCTCCAATATCAAGAATTTACATTAATAAATCAAATCAAAGACTTGGATTTTAAAAATTCATTATTAAGTGACAATTTAGATCTTGATTATATTGAAACGTTAATTAGAGAAAGATTTTTGTTCGGTAAAGATAATGAAACCATTTATATTATAAAAAAAAATGACTAAAAAAAATAAAACCAGACACCCAGAAAAAATTAAAAATCCAATTAATCCAATAAAAAAGAAACCTGAATGGATAAGATCCAAACTTACAAATAGCAAGGAGTTCTTTTTAACTAAAACAATTGTAAACAAAAATAATTTAGTAACAGTTTGCCAGGAAGCAAACTGTCCCAATATTACAGAGTGCTGGAGCAAGAGACACGCAACCTTCATGATTATGGGAGATACTTGTACTAGAGCATGTAGCTTTTGTGATGTTAAAACTGGTAAGCCAGGCAAACTTGATGAGTTAGAACCAATCAAAATCTCTCAAGCAGTAAAAAAACTAAATTTAAAGCATGTTGTAATTACCTCGGTAGATAGAGATGATTTAGAAGATGGTGGATCAAGTCATTTTTTTAAAGTCATAAATCAGACAAGAAAAACTAATCCCAATACTACAATAGAAGTTTTAACTCCAGATTTTTTAAGAAAGGGGGATGCTTATAAAAAAGTTTTAGAAGCAAATCCTGATGTTTTCAATCATAACATTGAAACTGTACCAAGTTTATATCTTAAAGTAAGACCTGGATCGAGATACTTTTCTTCTTTAGAACTTTTAAAAAATGCAAAAAAAATAAATAAAAAAGTTTTTACTAAATCAGGAATTATGGTTGGCTTAGGTGAAAATAAAGATGAAATATTACAAGTAATGGATGATTTAAAAGCTGCTGATGTTGATTTTTTAACTATTGGTCAATACTTACAACCTTCTGTAAAACATTTTCCTTTGGAAAAATATTATACACCAGACGAATTTAAAGAGCTCGGGAGTATCGCTAAATCCAAAGGATTTTTATTAGTTTCGTCCTCACCTTTAACAAGATCTTCTTATCATGCCGATGAGGATTTCGTTAAATTACAACAAAATAGAATTAATACTCATTAATGCCTAAAGCATCTGTTACACGTCAAATAGCGCGTGATAAACAAAAACTAATTGACTTTGTTTTAGATATTGAAAAATATCCAGAATTTATTCCTTTTTGTATAGACTCAAAAGTTTATGAGCGAAAAGATTTAAAAGATGAAATAACAATAATTGCTGATCTAACTATAGGAAAAAAACCATTTGTTGATACTTATAAAAGTGATGTGAGATACTATAAAAAAAAGGACAAAATTCATGTAACTAATATTGGTGGTCCTTTAAAACATTTAGAAAATAATTGGAAATTTATTCAAAAAGATAATTTTACGGAAGTTCATTTTGATGTTGATTTTGAGATAAAAAATAAGTTTTTAGACATGATTATGACCAAATCTTTTGAATTTGGACTAAGTAAAATTGCAGATGCTTTCCAAGATAGAGCTGAAAAAGTATAATATATTTTAAATTATAGAATTAACGATTTTAAAAGCTTTTTTTACAGTCTTCATCTGTATTGATTTTCGATTATTAGATTTAAAAATATTTTTATTAATAATTATTTTATTCTCTTTTTTAACACCAATATAAACTAATCCCACAGGTTTTGATTTAGTCCCTCCATTTGGGCCAGCAATTCCAGTAATAGAAATATTTATATTAGCCTTAGAAATTTTTGATAAATTAATCACCATTGCTTTACAACACTCATAACTTACAGCACCATATTTACTAATTATATTTTTATTAACTTTTAAAATTTTAATTTTTGCTTGATTTGAGTAGGTAATGAAACCTAAATTAAATACTTTAGATGAACCACTTACAGCAGTAATTGAGCTTGCAAGCATTCCACCTGTACAAGACTCAGCAAAAGATATCTTAAGTTTCTTTTTAATTAATTTTTTTACTAATGAGTTCATCAAATAAAATAATTACTTAAAATCATAAAACAAATTAGTGATAAAACAACATATAATCCTGCACAAACATCATCCATAATGACACCAAAACTATTTTTAAAATTTTTATCAAAAAAACTGATAGGAAAAGGTTTTCTAATATCAAAAAATCTAAATAATATGAAACATATAGTATAAAAGATCACAGCTTCGTTGGGAGACTTTTCTGTACCGTGCGAAACTTCATATAAATAAATTGGAATTGATTGACCAATAAATTCATCAATTACAATTTCTTTTGAATCTTTATCCTCAATATTTTTAATATGACCTGTAATAGCAAAAAAAGAGTAGATAAATATTATGATTAATCCCACAAGAATAACGTAAGATGAGATATTTAAAGTATGAAAAAGAATATAAAGTATAATTACTGTTACTAAAGATCCCAAAGTTCCAGGAATTATTTTTATATTTCCTAGGCCAAACATTGTTACAAATAAGGAGTTGAACTTTTTAATCATATTTTGTAATTGAAATTATTACTTCGCAAGCAATAGCTTTTTCTTTACCTATTAAACCTAATTTTTCAACAGTTTTACCTTTTAAATTAATCTTTTTTTTATCCAAACTCATAAGATTTGATAATGAATTAACTATCTTATTACGATACTTCGAGACTTTGGGTTTTTGACAAATTAAATTAATATCTAAATTATTTATTGAATAATTATTTTTATATAAATTTTCAATAACAGGTTTAAGCATTTTTGGAGATCTTATATTTTTAAACTTATTTTTGTTACTTGGGAAATAAGTACCTATATCTTTTTTTTTAGTAGCTCCTAAAATTGCGTCAATTGTTGCATGTAGTATTACATCACCATCTGAATGACCTTGTAAACCAGAATGGAAGGGTATTTTTACTCCACCTAGAAAAAGTTTTTTTTTTCTGATCAATTTATGAATATCAAAACCAATACCGAATGTAGTCTTATCTAATTTTACATCATCATAGAATGTAATTTTGTTATTTTTGCTTTCGCCTTTAATAAAAAAAATTTTATAATTTTTTTCTATAAACAGTGCTGCCTCATCTGGCATTTTGCCCTTTCGATTAATTGAGAGAGAATATAAATCTTCAAATTTGAAAGCTTGTGGGGTTTGAGTCAATAAAGTTTTATCTCTTTTTAAATTAAGAAAATGATTTTGTGATTTATATTTAATGGAGTCACTTGGGTAAATATAAGGTACAACAGCTCTATTTTTTTTCAGCTTAGTAATTAACTTTTTTAATAATTTAATTGAAAAATTTGGTCTGGCTGCATCATGAATAAGTACATTAGTAGGTTTAAATTTCTTCAAGTATTTTAAAGCAATTAAAGAAGAATCTGATCTTTCCTTACCACCTTTGATTAATTTTATAGATTTAGAGTATTTTTTTTTAGTAAGTCGATTTAAGTTATTTGATACAACAATTATTTTTTTAAAAAGCTTAGAATTTAAAGATTTCTCTATTGAGTGATCTATAATTTCCTTATTTTTATAAGTATAGAATTGTTTAGCTACTTTATTGTGAAATCTCTTACTTTTTCCAGCAGCCAGTATTACAAAATAGTTGTTCATTTGTTTAAATGCTATAATTCTAAATTATGTTCAATTTTTTTAGAAAAAATATATTCATAATTATTCTATCTAGTATCACACTATTTATAGGTTTTTTAACATTTTTAACCTTTATCAATCGAAGTTTTATTGAGTTAAATCAAAATAATTTACAATATTTGTTAATTCTAAATATCTTTTTACTTTTCTTATTATTTATATTCATTTTTATAGAAATAAAGAAATCAATTAAAAATGACATTGATCAGGATGGTTTATCATCTAACAAAAGATACATTACATATTTCTCATTATTTACCTTAATTCCATCAATTCTAATTTCAGTTTTTTCTTTATTTCTATTTTCATTCGCATTAGAAAAATATTTTGATAAGAAAATAACAACTGTTGTAAATAATTCCTATGAACTTGCTAAAAGTTATTTGCAAGAAGTTAGAAATAAAATAGAAGCAGATATTGTTTTAATAGCCTTTGATACAAATAAGAGTGCAAATTTTCTAAATGATAATTCAAATGAATATTCGAGGTTCTTAAGAACTCAAAAACTAATAAGAGGTGTAGATCAAATTTATATAATTGATAAAAATAAAAAATTATTGTTTTCTTCAGAACAAAAAAATACATTTATACCTCCTGTTGATAAAGCTTTAAATCTTGTCTTAGATGACGACCGTCCACTTAAAATAATTGATGCACCAGCAAATATTTCTGCTGCAATTATGAGATTACAAAACTTTGAAGATAGATTTTTATATGTGGTAAAGTCATTAGATAAAAATATTTCTAATTACTTGCTAGAATCTCAAGAAGCATTGACGTTTTACTATACTGTAGAAGAAAGAAGTACAGGGATTAAGATTTCTTTTGCAATAATTTACATTATAATAGTATCCTTATTGTTATTTGTGTCTATAACTATAGCTATTAGGTTTTCATCAAGGTTCTTTAGATCTATTAATAATTTAATTTTGGCCTCCAACGCTATTGGTCAAGGAGACTTGAACATTAAAGTACCAGAAATAAAAACAGATAAAGACATGGAAATTTTAAATAGAAATTTTAATTTAATGACTGACAGATTAAAAAATCAACAAGAAAAACTAATTATTAATGAAAGACACGAAGCTTGGGGAAATTTGGCAAGAAAACTTGCCCATGAAATTAAGAATCCCCTTACTCCAATTCAATTATCGATTGATAGAATTAGAAATAAATATTTAGATCAAATTTCAAATAATGATCAAAATAATTTTAAAGAAAATTTAAAGATAATTAACAATCAGATAAGACAAATTGAAAATTTAGTAAATGAGTTTTCTGATTTTGCTAGAATGCCTAAGCCAATATTAAAAGATAACAATTTAGTTAAAATTTTAAATGAAAATATTAGATTATTATCTGAAATTGACAAAGAAATTGAAATTAACTTATTAAACAAGGAAGATGAAATATTATTTAATTGTGATAAAGAGCAATTAGCGAGAGTTTTTTTTAATCTAATAAAAAACTCAATAGAAAGTATTCAGCAAAAATCAGAAAAAAACCATGATTTTGAAAAGAAAATATCAATTGAAATTCAACATAATAATAACCATATTAAACTCATATTAATTGATAACGGAGAAGGTTTAAGTAAAATTAAAGGTAATATTAAGGATATTTTAAACCCATATTTTACAACAAAAAAAAATGGTACTGGCTTGGGCTTATCTATAGTTAATAAAATTATAAATGATCACGATGGTGAGCTTAATTTTTACTCTTTAAGTAATGGTGCTAAAGTAGAGATTGATTTTAAATTAAATGGCAATTGAAATTTTAATAGTTGATGATAATGCTGATATAAGGAATATCCTTAATGAGTTGATATTGGATGCAGGTTATAAAACCAGAATAGCTGCAAATTACAATCAGGCTCTTAGTGAGATAGACAAGAAAATACCTGATGTTGCAATTCTAGATGTTAAACTAGATAAAGGTGATAATGATGGTATTGAGTTATTAACCCATATTAAATCTAAAAATGAAGACGTACCAGTAATTATAATTACAGGTCACGCTAATATTGAAATGGCAGTTAAATCATTGAAATATGGAGCATTTGAATTTATTGAAAAACCTTTTGATCAGTCAAGATTATTGAATTTTATTAAAAGAGCTGTTGAAAATTTAAATTTAAAATCTCAAAACAAAGATTATGAAGATAAGCTATTTTATTCCTATCAATTAATTGGAGACAGTAAAAATATTTCTACAATTAGAGATCAAATTGATAAAATTTCTATAACTGAAAGCAGAATATTGATTAATGGACCTTCTGGATCTGGTAAAGAATTAATAGCAAGAAAAATTCATAAGAAATCAAAAAGAAACAATAAGCCCTTTATAATTTTGAATGGAGCACTGCTTGATGCAAATAAATATGAGCTTGAGTTATTTGGTGAGGAAAAAGAAAATGGATCTATTTCTTATGGAGCTTTAGAAAAAGCAAATCAAGGGACTTTACTTATTGATCAAGTTTCAGAAATTCCTCTTGATATTCAGTCAAAAATTTTAAGAGTTTTAATTGATCAAAAGTTTAAAAGACTTAATGGTAATAATGATATTAATGTAGATGTAAGATTAATTTGCTCTTCCAGTAAAGATTTAAAAGAAGAAGTAAAAATTGGAAATTTTAGAGAAGATCTTTATCATAGACTTAATGTTTTTGAAATAAATGTTAAGGCTTTAAATGAAAGAGTTTCAGATATACCATTATTGATAAAATATTTTTCAAAAAAAATTTCAGAAAGTTATAATATTAAACAGTTAGAGATTGACGATAACGATAGTTATATTTTAAATCATAATTGGCAGGGAAATGTTAGAGAGCTTCGAAATTTGATTGAAAGAATTGCTATCTTACAGCCTGATACAAAAGATAAAATATCAACAATTGTTAAGGAATCATTAAAAATTGAAATATTAAATGATAAAATCACTGAAAATAGCCTATCTGTGCCATTAAAAGAAGCTAGAGAAAAGTTTGAAAAAGAGTATTTAACTATTCAATTAAAAAAATTTAATGGAAATATATCAAAAACAGCAAATTTTGTAGGGATGGAAAGAAGTGCTCTTCATAGAAAACTTAAAGGTTTAGGTATAAAAGAATTTAACTAAAATGAATATAATCATTTGTGGTGCTGGCAGAGTAGGTTTTACCATAGCTAAATTGCTTAGTGAACAGAGTCATTCGATTACAGTAATTGATCAGTCTAGTGAGGATATACAAAAGATAAATGATAGCTTAGACGTAAAAGCGATTGTCGGAAAGGCCACATATCCTTCTATACTTGAAAAAGCAAATGCTTCCGAAACAGATATGATAATTGCTGTTACTCGAAATGATGAAATTAATATGTTAATATGTCAAATAGCTTTTTCAATTTTTAATATTCCAAAAAAAATTGCTAGAATAAGATCTCAAGATTATTTGAATCCAAAATTTACAAGAGTTTATAGCAAAGAAAATTTACCTATAGATGTGATTATTTCACCAGAAATTGAAATAGCAAAATCAATTCAAAGAAAATTAGAAGCCCCAGGAGCCTTGGATAGTGTGCCGTTTGTGGATAACAAGATAAGATTATTAGAAATTCTTATAAAAGACAACTGTAAGTCAATAAATATAAAATTTAATGAATTGACAAAAAAATATCCTAATCTAGAGGCGAATATTGTTGGAATAAATAGAGAAGACAAATTCTTTATTCCTAAAAAAACAGACTTTGTAAAGGTAGATGATAAAATTTATGTTATAATTAATTCATCGCAAATGGCCGAAACATTAAAAGCTTTTGGCCACGAAGAGAAAATATCAAAAAAATTATTAATTATTGGAGGTGGAAATATTGGATTTAATCTTGCAAAAAATTTAGAGGAGACAGAAGAAACACTAGGTGCTGTAAGAGTCAAAATTGTTGAAAAAAATAAAAATCGAGCAGAATATTTAGCAAATGAGCTCAATAACACGATAATTATAAATGGTGATGGTTTAGATGAAGAAGTTTTAAGTGAAGCTAACTTAGATGAAGCAGAGACAGTTCTTGCTTTAACAAATGATGATGAGGATAATTTAATGGTAAGTATTTTAGTTGAAAAATTTGCTAAAGATCAAAAAGAAATAGATGACAAAAGAACTATGGCACTAATTAATAAACCAAATTATTCACTTTTACAATCTTCTTTAAAAATTGATGACTTAATAGATCCGAGAATGAATACAGTATCGAGTATTTTAAAACATGTTCATAAAGGAACTATTGAAAATGCGTATACAATTTCTAATGGAGAGTATGAGGTTATAGAAGCTGAAATTATTGAAACTTCAGAATTAATTAATAAAGAACTTAAAAATTCCAATTTACCTGATGAGATAAGAATTGGTGCAGTCCTTAGAGATAAAAAGATTATTATCCCGAGGTCAAATTTTGTTTTTAAAAAAGATGATAGAGTTGTTTTTCTTGCCAAAAAAGATCTAATTTCATTTGTGGAAAATATTTTCAGGTTGAGTTCTGTTTAAACGAATGTTTGGATTACAGATTAAATTTTTAAGTTTTTTTTTAGCTCTAATTTCCATTTTATCTTTTTTTAATATCATTTATTCATATTATCTAAATTTGTATCTTAATTTAGATACTTACTATTTTAGTTTAGCAGTTTCAGGATTTTTAGCTGTTGTATTTTATAAAATTAAAATATCAAATAACAAACTTAGTATATATAATAAAATTTTAACAGTATTTTTAGGGTATATAATATTACCATTAATCATTTCTATACCATTTTATTTCAGTATATATGATCTTACATTTTTGAACTCTTTTTTTGAGGCTATATCAGGTTTTACTTCAACTGGATTTACTATATTTGAAAATATAAAACATATTGATCAAAGCTTAATTTTATGGAGATCTTCTATACAATGGATTGGTGGTCTTTATTTTTTAATTTCCATAGTTTATTTAATTGATATTTATGATGATAGTTTTAAAAAAACATTAACTAATTATATATCTTTTAACAGTTCTGAAATTTTAAAACAAACTATTAAGATATTTTTTTTATATTCTGGTTTAACATTAATAATTTTTATTACTTTAAATATTTTGTCAATCAGATCTTTTGATTCTTTAAATCTTGCATTTACATTAATTGCATCAGGTGGATTTTTACCTGTAAATGATCTTTCAAATATTCTTAGAGAAAATTTTCAAATAGTTATTTTTTCAATATTAATGCTCACTTCTTTTTTTTAGTATTTTTTTTAGTTATAATCTAGTTTTTTCAAAGAATAGAAATATAAATTTTTTCTATGAAGATTTACATTTAATTATCTATTTTATAATTGTAATTACTATCTTTTTTTTATTTTTCAGTTTTAATAATGATTTTTCGAATAATTTACTTTCAATATCTAGCAGTATGTCAAATATGGGATTTTCATTAAATACTGATCAACCAAAACTAATCTTCATTTTTTTGATTTTAGTGATTATAGGAGGCTCGTTTTTTTCTACTAGCTCTGGATTAAGATTTATTAAGATCTATTCTTTATTTAAATATTCGTTAAATCAAATTTTATCATTTAGTAGACCTAAGAATATTTTTATGAACAAATTAATATTCACAAAAATAAACTTTGATTTTAATGAAATAAACAAATATTTTTTAACAATTTTAATTTTCATTATCTCTCTTATTAGCCTTACTTTATTACTTACCTTAAGTGGAATTGAATTTGAAAGTTCTTTTAAATTGTCTATTTTAACTCTAATGAATACAGTTAATTCTTCTATATATGGTCTTGAAGGATTTGATTTTAATAATCTTCATTTTTTTACAAAATACACTCTTATTTTCTTTATGATTATAGGTAGAATTGAATTGTTAACATTTTTGATTATTGTGAAAAAATTTCTTTTTAAAGATTAAATTTTTACTGTATATCTAATCAAATAATGCGCCCTTAGCTCAGCTGGATAGAGCATCGGTTTTCTAAACCGAGGGTCGGAGGTTCGAATCCTCCAGGGCGCGCCAATTTTGACCAAAATGGGTTTCTTTAACCTACTTTTTAATCAGAGGTGAATTAATTTTATCTTGAAGCTTAAAATTTATCGTGATTAAATTATGAATATTCAAAAGTTATTTTGAATTATTTGTTAACAAATAAATAAACAGAGGAAGAAATATGTTTAAATACTTAAAACAATTAACTTCTTTAGTCGCTATGGTTGCTGTGTTGTTTACTTTTACAACAGAGTCTATGGCTGCTAAAAAATCTAAAACACTTAAAAACACTCAAAAGAAGGGTTTTGTAAGATGTGGAGTATCTCAAGGTCTCCCAGGATTTTCTAATGCTGATGCTGCAGGAAATTGGACTGGTGTTGACGTTGATGTATGTAGAGCGGTAGCTGCTGCAGTATTAGGTGATGCAAACAAAGTTAAGTTTACACCATTAAGTGCTAAAGAAAGATTCACTGCTTTAACTTCTGGTGAGATTGATATCTTATCAAGAAACACAACTTGGACTCTTTCAAGAGATGCTGATATCGGACTTACTTTTGTAGGTGTGAACTTTTACGATGGACAAGGTTTCATGGTAAGAAAAAGTTCAGGTATAACTTCAACTAGCCAATTCAAAAATGGTATCTCAGCTTGTACTAATATTGGTACAACGACTGAGTTAAATATGAGAGATTTTTTCAATTCAAGAGGAATTTCTTATGAGCCAGTTGCATTTGAAAAAGCTGATGAAGTTGTAGCTGCTTATGATGCTGGTAGATGTGATACTTACACTACTGATAAATCTGGTTTAGCCGCTCAAAGAACTAAGATGAAAAACCCTGATGAACACATTGTTCTACCAGAAACTATTTCTAAAGAACCTTTAGGACCAGTTGTAAGACAAGGTGACTCAGTTTGGGAAGATATCGTAAGATGGTCTTTGAACACTATGATTGAAGCAGAAGAATACGGTATTACTTCAGCTAATGCAGACTCAATGAAAACTTCAGATAATCCACAAATTAAAAGATTAGTTGGTGCTGAAGGTGAAATGGGAGCAGCATTCGGTTTAGATAACGAGTGGAACTTAAGGATTATCAAACAAGTTGGGAACTATGGTGAAAGCTATAAGAGAAATATAGCTGACACTGGTATTTTACCAGACAGAGGTCCAAATGAATTATGGACTAAAGGTGGTATTTTATACGTTCCACCATCAAGATAATCTAAGTTAAAAAAATTGAAAAGGGCTGGATTTTTCTAGCCCTTTTTTTTATAACTCATATATAGTCCTCGAAGTGAATTTTAAACTTAAAGATATAGGTCCACAATTAATGACAGTCATAGCTGTTGTACTTGTCTTCGGTTTTTTTACTTATAATGCACAAGTCAATATGGAGAGTAGAGGAATTGATTTTGGTTATGGATTTTTATCACAAGAATCTTCGTTTGATGTTCAATTTTCTCTAATTGAATATGATGGATCACATTCATATTTTAGAGCATATCTAGTTGGTTTATTAAATACTATACTTGTTTCAGTAATTGGAATTATTTTTGCAACTATACTTGGAGTAATAGTTGGTATAGCCAGATTATCACCGAATTATTTAATTAATCAATTTGCTGCTTTTTATGTAGAATTTTTTAGAAATATACCATTACTTTTACAAATATTTTTTTGGTATTTTGCTGCCTTAAGAGCTTTACCGCTCCCACAAGATGCTGAAGCTATGTTTGGAATTTCGTACCTAACAATTAAAGGTTTGTATGTTCCAGCTTTTATTTGGCAAAATTTTAATATTTTCTTTTATTCAATAGTTGCAGCAATTATTGCAATTATAGTAATTCGTCATCGTGCAAGAAAATTACAAGAAACTCAGGGTAAACAAACACCAGTTTTATTTATATCAATAGGTTTAATTTTTATCTTACCTCTCTTAAGCTTTTTAATTGGTGGAGTAAAATTATCTTTTGAAATTCCTGTCTTAAAGCAGTTAGCCACAACATCATTTATTTATGAGGGTGGTGTAAGTTTACCACCAGAATTGATAGCCTTAGCATTATCATTATCTTTATATACTGCAACTTTTATAGCTGAATGCGTTAGAGCAGGAATTCAAGGTATAGGAAAAGGTCAAAAAGAAGCTGCTGCATCAATCGGCTTAACACCAAATCAAGTTTTAAAATTAGTTGTAATGCCCCAGGCACTTAGAATAATAATTCCACCTACAACAAACCAGTATCTTAATCTAACTAAAAATTCGTCTCTCGCTGCGGCCATAGCATATCCAGATCTAGTGCTAGTTTTTGCTGGGACGGCTTTAATGCAAACTGGTAAGGCAATTGAAATAGTGTCTATTACAATGTTTACTTATTTATCATTGAGTATTTCTATTTCAATATTTATGAATTGGTACAATAACAAGATAGCAATACAGGAAAAATAGTGTCTAAAATTAATTTTTTAAAACCTGATAAATCTAACCTTTATACATTTCTATATTTAGGCTCATTTTTATTTTTTTTAAGTGTTTTAGATGTTTTTTTAAATTCCTTTTTTAGTTTGAACATTACAGGTTTTTTACCTGATTTTTTAAGCTTTTTATTACCGTTAATGATTGGTTTCGTAGGACTTTATTTCATAAGGATAGAGTTAAGCGGTATCAAACAATTAGATTTACTAAATAAACATATAAACACAAATAATTTTAACGCTGTATTATCTTTATTAATTATATTTGTAATTTTAAAATCTACTCCACCTATATTAAGTTGGTTTTTTATTGACGCAAGTTTTGCAGGTGATTCTAAGGATGTGTGTACTGGAACGGGTGCATGTTGGACTTATATAAAAGTTTGGATGAGAAGATTTATGTATGGGATGTATCCTAATGGAGAACAATGGAGAATAAATTTATCATTTATAGCTTTGGCTTTACTTGGATCAGTTGGATATTTTGCAACTGATAGATTTAAAAAATATTTAACACTTTACTATGTAGTAATTTATCCTTTCATTGCTTTTTTGTTTATCTTCTTCTTTATATCAGGAGGCCCAGTATTTTTTGATTTTTCATATGGAATAATTGCTGCAATACTTTCTATAATAATTGGATTTTTCATTCCAAGTAAATTCAAGTTTTATTACTTCTTAATTGTTCCTTTTGCTCTTTACATTTTACTAAAATATTTCATTTTTTATGAGGAATTAATTGAATTAGGAAAATTAGATGGATTAAATTGGGTAGAAACAGGCGCCTGGGGTGGTTTATCATTAACTTTTATAATCTCCTTCTTCTGCCTAATTTTTTGTTTCCCGATTGGTATGGCTTTTGCACTTGGAAGAAGATCTGGATTTCCTTTGATCAGATATATATCAATTGGTTTTATTGAATTTTGGCGTGGTGTTCCTTTAATTACAGTTTTATTTATGTCTGCTGTAATGTTTCCAATGTTTTTACCAGCAGATTTTTTTATAGATAAATTGGTAAGATGTATAATAGCTATTTCTTTATTTGAAGCTGCATATGTTGCTGAAGTTATAAGAGGAGGATTGCAAGCTCTTCCTAGAGGACAATATGAGGCCGCAAAATCATTAGGAATGGGATATTGGAGAATGCATATATTTGTAATTTTACCTCAAGCTTTAAAACTTGTAATTCCTGGAATTGCTAATACTTTTTTAGCTTTAGTTAAAGATACACCATTAATTTTCGTGGTAGGTTTATTAGAAATTGTAGGGATGTTAAATCTAGCTAAAACTAATCCAGAATGGTTAGGTTTTGCAATGGAAGGCTATGTATTTGCTGCAATAATTTTCTGGATTATTTGTTATGCAATGAGTAAATATAGCTATAATTTGGAACAAAAATATAAAACAGATCGATAAAAATATGTCCGATAATATAATTCAAATAAATAATATGAATAAATGGTTTGGTGATTTTCAAGTTTTAAAAGGAATTAATTTAGAAGTAAAACCTAAACAAAAAATTGTTGTTTGTGGTCCCTCTGGCTCAGGTAAGTCTACACTTATAAGATGTATAAATAGGCTAGAGGAACATCAAGAGGGAGAAATAATTGTAGATGGAACTGAGCTAACAGAAGATACAAAAAATATAGAACAAATTAGAGCAGAAGTTGGAATGGTGTTTCAACAATTTAATTTATTTCCGCATTTATCAATTCTAGACAACTGTACTTTAGCTCCTATTTGGGTAAAGAAGATGCCAAAAAAAGATGCTGAAGAATTAGCTCTTAAACATTTGGAAAGAGTGCAAATATTAGATCAAGCACAAAAATATCCAGGTCAACTTTCTGGGGGACAACAACAAAGGGTAGCTATAGCTAGAGCCTTGTGTATGGAGCCAAAAATAATGCTTTTTGATGAACCAACATCAGCCTTGGACCCTGAAATGATTAAAGAGGTTTTAGATGTAATGGTTAACTTAGCAAAACAAGGTATGACCATGATTGTTGTTACACATGAAATGGGATTTGCCAAAGAAGTAGCTGACCAAATGATATTTATGGATGAGGGTATGATCGTAGAAAAGGCAGATACAAAAGAATTTTTTGCCAATCCAAAGAGTGATAGGACTAAACTTTTTCTCAGTCAGATACTCTAGTCAACAAGAATTTACAAAATATTTCTCAAATAGGACATCAAGTAATGCTTGACATATTTCTAAATTAACAGCTTTTTTGTCAAAAATTAAAAAAAAATATAGTTGCAGTAGGTATTAAAAACTAGTTGAATCAGCTTTTAAAAATAAATTAAGAGGGGTCTTAATGGAAGATAATTTTAATAAGCATTTAGGTAACAAGCTTAAGCTTAGAAGATTAGCACTAGGTCTAACACAAACTAAAGTCGCAAAAGCAATAAATGTTACATTTCAACAAATACAAAAATATGAAAAAGGTACCAACGGAGTAAGCTCTATAAGACTATTACAACTTTCAAATTACTTAAAAGTACCTATAAATTATTTTTTTGAAGATTTTTCTGAATACTTAATAAATTTAGAAAGATCACAAGAAGGACATATGAATGTAAATTATAATTTTTTAATCAAGATTTATTCTGAATTGAATGCAGATCAAAAATTAAAATTTAATAAATCTTTGCAAATGACAAGTGGTTCAATTTCTAAAGTTGTCTAATTTTGCTGTATAGTAACTAAAACAGTATTTAAAAAATTTAATATTCTTATATAATTATAGTTATTATTTACTAACTAATTATATTTATTCTACAAAAATTAAAAGTGATAAAAAAAAACATTCTAGAAAAAAAAAAATGTATTTGTGGTAACAAATTAAACAAAAGGATAAATTTTGGAAAACTACCTTTAATAAATGATTTTAAAAAATCGAAAACAAAAAAATACCCTACAATATTAACTCAATGTTCAAGTTGTTATCTAGTCCAACTTAAATACTCTGTAAAAGATTCTTTAATTTTTCCAAAAAATTATTCTTATTTAAGTGCAGACTCTAAAGAAAAAATTTATGATTATAAAAGTTTAATTTCAAAACTTTCATCTAATTACAAACAAAAAAATAAAAGTATCGTTGATATAGGTGGCAACGATGGCTCTTTAATGTTGATAGCAAAAAAAAGGGGGTATTCCACTTTAAATATTGAACCAACAAATGTTTCAAACCTCTCAAGAATAAAAGGTATTAAAACAATTAATAAAAAGTTTAGTAATAAAATTGCAAAAGAAATAATTAAAAAACAAAATAAATTTGATTTTGTTGTTTCGACAAATTTTTTTGCACATACAAATGACCTAAAGGCAATAATAAATGGAGTAAAAAAAATTTTAAAAGATAATGGAACTTTGGTTATTGAAGTTCAATATTTATATAAAGTTTTAAAATCGAATGGGTTTGATTCCTTTCATCAAGATCACAAGTATTATTATACTTTAAATTCAATACAAAAAATCTTAAAATATTTTGACCTTTATATATTTGATGCTGAATTTTTAAATAAACAATCAGAAATTATCAGAATCTATGTTAATAAAAAATTTAAAAAAAAGACTTTAAGATGTTTAAATATCTTAAAAAGTGAAAATGATAAACTTGTTTTTAAAAAAATTGAAAGGTTAAATAAATTTAGAATTAAACATATTTCAAAAATAAAAAGATTGATTAGTTTAATAGTAAAAAAAAAGAAAAAGATTTGTGGGATTAGTGCTTCCCCAAGAGGTTGTGTGTTATTAAATTCAGCTAATTTTGGCTCAAAAAAAATTAATTTTATTGGTGAAATGCCTCAATCTTTTAAATTAAAAAAGTTGATACCTGGAACTGATATTGAAATTAAAGAAGAAAATCAAATAGTCAAAAATCAACCCGATTTTGTAATTATTCTGGCTTGGCATTTAAAAAGCAGATTGATAAAATTTTTAAAAAAAAAAGGTTATAAGGGAAAATTTATAGTACCATTACCAAAAATAAAAATTTCATAATTTTTCTTTTTCATGATTGATAAAAAACTTAATTTGTTGATACCTGTTTATAATGAAAACGAAATAATAATTAAAACAATCAAACAGATATTAGATAACGTAAAATGTAATTACTTAATATCTATTTGCTACGATTATGATGAAGATCCTACTTTAAATATAATAAACCAAAATTTTCCAAATAATAACAAGATTAATTTTATTAAGAATAGTTCTAGAGGTTTTAATAATGCATTAATAACAGGTATTAATAAGACCGAAGGTGATGCAGTAATGATTTTTATGGCTGATGATCATAAAAACTTTGAACTTATAGATACATGTTACCAAAAATTTTATGATGGATTTGATATTGTTTGTCCAAGTAGATTTGTAGACGGTGGGGTAATGGAAGGAAACCCTATTATAAAAGAATTTTTGACAAGGAGTGCTTCTTTTTTTTTTAGATATTTCACAACTTTTCCGATTAAAGATTCTACTAATTCATTTAGACTTTTTTCAAGAAAACTTCTTAATAATATTGAAAAGTTCGAGTCAGACAAAGGTTTTACTTTAAGTTTTGAAATTACAGCTAAAGCTCATAGACTAGGCTATAAAATGATAGAGCTACCATCAGTTTGGTGTGAGAGAGAAACAGGTGATAGTCGATTTAAACTTTTTTCTTTTATTCCACCATACATTAAATGGTTAATATATATAATTAAAACATCGTTACTGTATAGAAAGAAATGAAAAGAATTAACGTAGGCATCATTGGAAAAAATTTTGGACTTAAAGTTATTTATAATGCTATAAAAAAGAACAAATCATTTAACGTTATAGCTTTTTCATTTAGAAAAAATTTAAAAGATAATTCATTACCTAAACACATAAAAATATATAAAGATTGGAAAAGTTTAGTATCAGATAAAAAGATAGATGCTATAGTAATTTCTTCGCCCCCCAAAACTCATAGTGATATAATAAAATTTGCTATTAAAAGAAAAAAAAATATTTTTTGTGAAAAACCAGTAACCACTTCTTTTAAAGAAATCTCAGAAATAAGCAAAATTCTTAAGAAAAAGAATATTATTCATATGGTTAATTACGAATTTCCTAATATCGAAGCATTTACTTTGTTTAAAAGAAAATATCTTAAAAGCATAAATATAAAAAAAATTAATGTCGATTGGTTTATCAAAATAAAGAAGAATAAAAGAGCAAATTGGAAAGATTCCCATAATTTTGGAGGTGGTGTCTTTTTTAATTACATATGTCATGTATTGTACTATCTTGAAAATTTATTTGGTCAATTAACGATAATTGATACAAAATTGGTTAAAGATAAAAGAAATTTTCTTTCAAAGTTTAATTTCTTAATTAAGAAAAAAAAAATCAAAATCTTATTTAATTTTAAAATACTAAATAATAATAAAACAAAACCTTTTCATAGGATTAAAATTTACTCAAATAAAGGAATTTATATTTTACAAACCAAAATGACAACTTTACATGATCAATTTTATTTAAAAAAAAATAACAAAATTGTATTCAGTCCAGATAAAATCAACTACGATTTTAGACTTAAACCAACTTATATAAATTTAATGAAATTTAAAAATTATATTTTAAAAAAAAGAATAGCAAATCCTAATTTTAATAAAGCACTCAGAGTACATTATTTAATTAAAAAACTAAAATCTCTAAATAAATGATATACTTTTAATTTGGCTCCTCGGGCAGGACTCGAACCTGCGACCAATTGATTAACAGTCAACTGCTCTACCAACTGAGCTACCGAGGAATATTAAAAAACTCAACTTACTTTTTTTTTAAACTAAAACAAGATTTTAATGGAGGCAACGCCCGGAATCGAACCGGGATACAAGGATTTGCAATCCTCTGCGTAACCATTCCGCCACGTTGCCTTGTGTTTTAGTAGATAGCTACATGGAGTTTTATATAAAATATTTGTAATTAGTCTATTAAATAACGTTCTAATTTGATTATTGTTAATTTGAATTATTAAATTATAAACTAACTATTCCATGGATAGTGATAAATATATACATTCTGAAGTAGAAGATAATATTTATTCTTATTGGGAAAAAAACAAATTATTTAAACCCAAGAAACATTCAAAAAGATATTCAGTTGTTATTCCACCACCCAATGTTACTGGAAGTTTACACATGGGTCATGCATTGAATAATTCGATTCAGGATCTTTTAGTTCGTTATTATCGAATGAACAATTATGAAACCTTGTGGCAACCTGGGACTGATCATGCAGGAATTGCAACCCAAGCTCTTGTTGAAAAAAAACTTGAAAAAGAAAACTTAGATAAAAATAGTTTAGGCAGAAAAAAGTTTATTGAAAAAGTATGGGAATGGAAAAATCAGTATGGAGATATAATTATTAATCAACTCAAAAAACTTGGATGCTCTTGTGATTGGTCTAGAAATGCTTTTACAATGGATGAAAATCTATCAAAATCAGTAATCAAAGTTTTTGTTGAATTACATAAAAAGAAATTAATTTATAAAGCTGAAAAGCTAGTTAATTGGGATACAGTTTTAAAAACTGCAATATCTGACTTAGAAGTTGATCAAAGAGAGATGAACTCAAAAATTTACTACATTAAATACCCTATAGATAATTCATCTGATTTTATTACAATTGCAACTACACGCCCCGAAACAATGCTTGGGGATACAGCTATAGCTGTTAATCCAAAAGATAAGCGGTTTAAAAAATATGTGGGTAAAACTGTCACTATCCCAATTGTAGGCAGAAAAATAAAAATCATAAAAGATAATTATGCGGACCCTGAACAGGGAACTGGTGCATTAAAAATAACTCCTGCTCATGACTTTAATGATTATGATGTTGGACTAAGAAATAAGTTAGATATTATTAATGTGTTCACTGAGAATGGAAAAATTAATAATAATGCACCTAATGACTATGTTGGATTAGATAGATTTGAAGCACGCAAAAAAATTTTAAATGAATTAAAAGAAAAAGATTTTTTTGTTAAAGAAGAAAATATTAAAAATAAAGTACCATATGGGGATAGATCCAATTCAGTTATTGAACCTTTTTTAACAGAGCAATGGTTTGTAAATGCAAAAAAATTATCTGTTAAAGCTAAGCAAATAGTTAAATCCAAAAAAACTAATTTCTTTCCGGAAAATTGGTCGAAGACTTATTTTCAATGGATGAATAATATTGAGCCTTGGTGTATTTCTAGACAGCTTTGGTGGGGACATCAAATACCAGCCTGGTATGGTCCTGATAAAAAAATCTTTGTAGCAATAAATGAAACAGAGGCAAAAAAACAAGCTAAAAAATTTTATAAAAAAGATGTAGAAATTATAAGAGATCCTGATGTTTTAGACACATGGTTTTCATCTGGTCTATGGCCCTTTGCAACATTAGGTTGGCCTGATAAAAAAGAATTTGTTAAAAAATTTTATCCAACAACAGTTTTGGTTACTGGCTTTGATATTATATTTTTTTGGGTTGCTAGAATGATGATGTTTGGAATGGAATTTTTAAATAAAGAACCATTCAAAGATATTTATGTTCATGCTTTAGTTAGAGATGAAAGAGGACAAAAAATGTCTAAGTCAAAAGGAAATGTAATAGATCCATTAGATTTAATCGAAAAGTATAGTGCAGATGCACTGAGATTTACTCTTCTTTCAATGGCATCACCAGGAACAGATGTTAAACTTTCAGAAGATAGAGTTAAGGGGTACAGGAACTTTTTAAATAAATTATGGAACGCTAATAATTTTTTAATTACTAATAAATGTGATTTTAATAAAACAGATAAAGTTCCAAAAACTACACTAAATATTAATAAATGGATTTATTCAGAACTTATTCAAACAAAAGATAAAATTAAGAAAAATCTTAAAGATTATCGATTTGATGAAGCAGCTAAAAATGCCTACCAATTTGCTTGGCACTCTTATTGCGATTGGTACATTGAGTTCTCAAAAACTATTCTGTTTTCAGATGATAAAAAATTAAAAAAAGAAGTTAAAGAGGTATCAGCATATATATTCAAACAAATACTTATTATTCTTCATCCATTTATTCCATTTGTTACAGAGAAAATTTGGTTAAAAAATAAATTTGATAAATCAGATAAAAATTTTTTAATGCATGCTAATTGGCCATTAGGAAAAACTAAAAAAGATCAATCTATGAAAGATATAGAAACCATCATCAATATTATTTCTGAACTTAGATCTTTTAAAAATGAATTAAATGTAAGTCCAGGTTCTTTTATTGATATTTCAATTAATAAAATTGCTAAAAAGAATAAAACATTAATGACCAATAATGAAATTATTCTTAAAAAGCTTGGTCGTATCAATAATTTCTTTGATAAAGACCAAGAAAAACCATCAGCTACATTAGTTATATCTGGTGACATATTTAAGATATATTTTGATGAGAATATTGATTTAAATCTAATAAAAGAAAACTTATTTAAAAGACAGAATAAATATCAAGAAGAAATGGACAAAATATCTCAACGATTATCTAACAAAGGATTTATAGATAGAGCTCCAAAAAATATTGTTGAACAAGAAAAAACTAACTATAGTAATTTAAAAAATGATATCAAAAAAATATCATTAACAATTGAAAGTTTATAATGCGGAAGTTTAATAAGAAAAAATTACCCAGTAGACATACATCTTTAGGAGCTGATAGAGCCCCACATAGATCATTTTACTATGCAATGGGGGAAACTGAAAAAGATGTTTCTAAACCGTTTGTCGGTGTTGTATCCACATGGAATGAAGCAGCTCCGTGTAATATTGCATTAATGAGACAAGCTCAATCAGTTAAGAAAGGTGTAAGAGCTTCAGGCGGTACTCCAAGAGAATTTTGTACCATTACTGTCACTGACGGTATTGCAATGGGTCATGAAGGAATGAAATCTTCATTAATTTCTAGAGAAGTAATTGCAGATTCTGCAGAACTTACTGTTAGAGGCCATTGTTATGATGCTTTAGTAGGTATTGCAGGTTGTGACAAATCTTTACCAGGTTTGATGATGTCTATGGTGCGCTTAAACGTTCCGAGTGTTTTTATTTACGGTGGATCAATACTTCCAGGAAGATATAAAGGAAAAGATGTAACTGTTGTAGATGTTTTTGAGGCCGTTGGAAAACATTCTTCAGGGCAAATGTCTGCAAAAGAATTAAGAAAATTAGAATTAGTTGCATGTCCAAGTGCAGGTGCTTGTGGTGGTCAATTCACTGCAAATACAATGGCCTGTGTATCAGAAGCAATTGGTTTAGCTCTACCTTATTCTGCAGGAACACCAGCTCCTTATGAAGAAAGAGATAAGTACGCAAAATTAAGTGGTAAAATGGTAATGGAATTATTAGCAAAAAAAATTAAACCAAGAGATATTGTTACGAAAAAAGCATTAGAAAATGCCGCAACGATTGTTGCTGCAACGGGAGGTTCAACTAATGCAGCATTACACTTGCCAGCTATTGCAAATGAAGCAGGAATTAAATTTGATTTAATGGATGTTGCAAAAATATTTAAAAAAACTCCTTATCTTGCTGATTTAAAACCAGGTGGAAAATATGTTGCAAAAGATATGTGGTTAGCAGGTGGTGTACCAATGTTATTAAAAACTCTTTACGATGGTGGTTATATTCATGGTGAATGTATGACAGTTACTGGAAAGACAATGAAAGAAAATTTAAAAGGAATTAAGTTTAATCCAAAACAAAAAGTATTAAGAGCATATAATAAACCACTTTCACCTGATGGAGGTGTTGTTGGACTAAAAGGAAATTTAGCACCAAATGGGGGAATAGTTAAAATCGCAGGACTCAAAAAATTACAATTTACTGGAAGAGCAAGATGCTTCGATAATGAGGAAAGTGCGATGAAAGCAGTTCAAAGTAAAAAATATAAAGACGGCGATGTAATAATAATTAGATATGAAGGGCCTGTAGGTGGGCCAGGTATGAGAGAAATGCTTTCAACAACGGGAGCAATTTATGGTCAAGGAAAAGGAGAGAAGGTTGCTTTAATAACTGATGGAAGGTTTTCAGGAGCAACAAGAGGTTTTTGTGTAGGACATGTTGGACCAGAGGCAGCACTAGGTGGTCCAATCGCTTTATTACGTAATGGAGATATGATTGATATCGATGCTAAAAAGGGGACAATTAATGTTCGTTTAACTAGAGCTCAATTAGCTTCAAGAAAAAGAAAATGGAAGGCTAGAAAATCTGATTTTGGATCAGGTACACTTTGGAAATATGCACAAACAGTAGGACCTGCTTATTTAGGTGCACCAACTCATCCAGGTAAGAAAAAAGAAGTTAAGGATTACTCAAAAATTTAATGAAAATTCGCCCAATTATTTTATGTGGTGGAGCAGGAACAAGACTTTGGCCAAATGCTAAAAATCATCAAGCTAAACAGTTTATAGATTTTGGCAATTGGACTTTATTAGGAAAAACTCTTGAAAGAGTTAAAGCGCCTTTGTTTGATGAACCAATTATAAGTACAAATTCAAAATACTTAAAGCAAGTAAAAAAACATTTAAAGAAACATAAGATAGGAAAATTTAAAATAGTTTTGGAACCCGTAAAGAGAAATACAGCTCCAGCTATGTTAAGTACGGCATTAATAAAAGATATTCCAAACGAACAACCATTAATATTTTTAGCAGCAGATCATTTAATTGAAAAAGTGGGCTTGTTCAATAAAGCAATTAAAAAGCAACAAAAAAAATTAACTCAAAACAACATTTTTATCTTTGGTATTAAACCTGCAGTACCTTCAAGTGAATTTGGTTATTTTTTAACAAAAAATATTAATGGAAACAACAAAGTATCAAAATTTATAGAAAAGCCTAAAGAGGCTAAAGCAAAACAAATTATCAAAAATAGAGGCTATTGGAACTCAGGAATGTTTTATTTAAGAAAGGACTCGATTATTAATAATTTTAAAAAATATCAACCTAATATTTACAGAAACTGTATCAAGGCTGTAATAAAAGCTAAATACAAAAATAATGTATATCATTTAAGCAAACAATCTTTTGTTAAAGCAACTGCAAAATCTTTTGACTATGCAATTTTAGAAAAGACCAAAGATATTAATGCTATTAAATTAGATATACCTTGGTCCGATCTAGGTTCTTGGAAAGAAATATGTAAAATGTATGGAAGAAATAAACATAAATATTTTCAAAAGAAAAATGTTTTTCATAGACCATGGGGCAGTTATGTAAATTTGTTTAATGGTAAAGAATTTTTGATTAAAGAACTATATGTAAAATCTAAAGGTATACTAAGTCTTCAAAAACACCATCATAGATCTGAACACTGGGTAGTAACTCAAGGTAAACCTAAAATTACTTTAAATAGTAAATGTTTTACTATGAAACTAGATGAAACTGTCTTTATACCTTTAGGAGCAATTCATAGAATTGAAAATCCATATAAAAAACCAGTCAAAATTTTAGAAGCACAAATTGGATCAATTCTAAGAGAAAATGATATAGTCAGATATCAAGATGTATATGGCCGAGTAAAATAAATGAAAAGTTTTTTCAATAACAAAGCTGAAACATTAATAAATTTAGAAATAAAAAAAGGAAAAATACCAAAATTAATAAAGATAAATTTTAGTGATTATTTCAAAAATAAAAAAAAATTTTTAAATAAAATAGGTGTCTTATTTAGAAATAAAAAAATAATAATTCGATCTTCATTTAGCAATGAAGATACAAATAGATCATCTAATGCTGGAAAATATGAGAGTTATTTGAATATCAAATATAATGATGTTAATGAAATTGATCTAAAGATTAAACGTCTTTCAAAATTAAAAAACCAAATAAGAGGTGAAAACTTCTTCGTCCAAGAAATGGTTAAAGATGTAAGTTTTTCAGGTGTTGTTTTAACAAGAAATCTTGAGAACTACTCCAAATGTATAAATATCAATTTTTTTGATGGAAAAAATACAGAGGCAGTTACTTCGGGAAAAACTGAAACAAAAAGTATTCTATTTTTTGAGAATGATAGATTTAAAATACCAAAAAAATTCTTAAACATATATTTATGTGTTAAAGAAATAATTCAATTTACAAATGAGCCTGATTTAGATATTGAATTTGCTGTAAATAAAAAGGGCCTTGTTTTTATTTTTCAGGTAAGAAAAATTGTTATACCCAAAAAGTACAAAAAAATTAATTTGGATTATAAAAATCTCTTTTTGAATCTTGAAAAAAAGATAAATAAATTAAAACTCAAACACAATAATTTGATAGGTGATACTACTTATTTTGGCAATATGCCTGACTGGAATCCTGCTGAAATAATTGGAACAAAACCAAGACCACTTGCTTTATCTTTGTATCAAGAATTAATAACTAACCATGTATGGTCAGAAAATAGATCAGCATATGGTTATAGAGATTTAAGTCAATTCCATTTAATGACAACATTTTATGGAACACCTTATGTTGATGTGCGGATCGATTTTAATTCATGGATACCTTCAGATCTTAATCAAAAAATAAGTCAAAAAATTATTAAATATTATCTTAAAAAATTTAATGAAAATGACGATATTCATGACAAAATTGAATTTGAAATCTTATTTACTTGTGTAACGTTTACTACCAAAAAAAGATTAGAAAATGAATTTAAGAATATTTTAAGTAAAAAAGAGATTCAATCTTTTTATAAATCCTTAAAAAAAATAAATCTTATATCTTTTTCAAAAAGAAAAGAAGATATTGAGTTAATAAAGATTCTTGAAAAAAAACAAAGTGATTTAAAAATATCTAAGCTATATGAAATTGATAAAATATATTGGGCAATTGAGGATTGCAAAAAATATGGAACCTTACCTTTTGCTGGATTAGCAAGATGTGGTTTTGTAGGTGTTGAATTATTAAATTCCCTCCAAAAAATTGGAGCTATATCAGAAAATGAAAAAATGAATTTCTTATCTAATATCAAGACTATTACAATAGAAATGAAAAATGATTTACCAAAGTTAAATAAAAAAGATTTCTTAATTAAATATGGCCATTTAAGACCAGGCACCTATGATATTACATCTAAAAATTACAAGAGTAATTATAAGAAATATTTTAATTATAAAAACTTTCATCATAAGAAAACAAATTATAATAAACAAAAGAAATTTACGATTAACAAAAAAACTAGACAAGCTTTTAAAAAATTAGGTATTTATAAAAATATTAACGATCTATTTGATTTTATCAAAGATTCTATTGCTCAAAGAGAATATTCAAAATTTATATTTTCAAAAAGTATTGATTATGTGTTTGAAAATCTTAAGATTTTCGGAAAAAAATATGGAATTTCAAATGATGATTTATCATATATTAAAATTGATAAAGTTCTTAATATGCATTTTAATATTTCAAATTATAGTACGATCAATAATTTAAAAAAACATATTTATGAAAATAAGAAAGAATATAATTCAAATAAAAATATCTATCTTCCAGACGTTATTAAGACTTCAAAAGATTTATATATACAATTCAAAAATTTTGACAAAATCAATTTTATCTCAAATAAATCAATAACTTCAAAAATTATTAATTTTGATAAATCGATCATTAAACCAAGTTATAATGGTATAGTGTGTATAGAAAATGCAGACCCAGGTTATGATTTTTTATTTAATAAAAATATTAAAGGGTTAATTACTAAATATGGAGGATTAAACTCTCATATGGCTATACGATGTTCTGAGCTAAATATTCCAGCATTGATTGGTGTTGGAGAAAAAAATTTTTTAAATATAAGAAAACACAAAATTATTAAGATTGATTGTATTGGAAAAAAATTGGAATTGATTAATTAATGAAAAAAATTTTCATAACACAAAGATCTGACTTATTTGGAAAATTTAACGAAAAAAGAGATAATTTAGATAGTAGGTTTTCTTCAATTTTTGAAAAATTGAATATGATACCAATTTTTATTCCCAATAATGTAAGCTTAGCAAGAAAAATTATTAAGAATATCAAACCTAACGGAATTATACTTTCACCAGGTGGTGATGCTCTTAAAAAAGATACGAGGTATCAAATAGAGATATCATTAATAAAGCTTGCGTGTAAAAATAATATTCCTTTATTAGGTATTTGTAGAGGTGCTCAATCAATAAATATTTATTTTAAAGGTAAAATTAAAAAAATTGCTAATCATGTAAGAAAAAACCACGCTTTAAAAACTGACCTTTTAAATAAAAAGACGATAACAATTAATAGTTATCATGATTATGGAATAAAAGAAAATTATCTAGGAAAGAATTTAAAAGTGTTAGCTACCACAAAAGATGGAAGTGTTGAATTATTTAAACATAAAACAAAAAAAATAATTGGAATGATGTGGCATCCTGAAAGATACAAAAACCTCCGATCTTTTGAATTAAAATTTATCAAAAAATTTTTTTAATGGATCTTATTTTACTATCAGCAGGTAGAGGATCAAGATTATCAAAAAAATTAAGATTAAAACCTAAGTCATTAGCGAAAATAAACAATAAAGCGATTATTGAACATAATCTAAAATTTTTTAATAAATTTAAAAAAAAATACATAATTACAGGTTATAAAAAAAATTTATTATCTCACTTTGCTAGAAAGAATAATTTTAAGATTGTTCATAATAATAATTTTAAAACAACTAATATGGTTTATAGTATGTTTTTGGCATCTAAATATATAAATCAAGATGTATTAGTTTGTTATGGCGATATCATATTTGATCCTAAAATTTATAATTTATTTAATAGCAAAGAAAATATTATTCCACTTAATTTAAACTGGTTAAAACTTTGGAAAAAAAGAATGTCTATTATGAATATTAAAAAGGATGCTGAAAATGTTACTATAAATAAAAATTATTTAACCTCAATTGGAGGTAAAATAGAAAAAAAATATCCAAAGTATCAATATATGGGTATATTTAAACTTAAAAAGAAAAGTTATTTTGATTTAAAAAAATTTTTTAGAAAAATTAAAAATCATAAAATTGATATGACAACTTTTATAAACACTGCAATTAAGAATAATAAATTAAAATTAAAAGTAAAAAAATATAAAAGCTATTGGTATGAAATTGATAATGAAAGAGACCTTATTTCAACTTCAAAGGATTTAAGAAAAAAATGGTAGTTTGGATTATAGGATTGTCTGGTAGTGGTAAAAGTTTTTTAGCAAATAAGATCTATAAAAAATTAATAAACAAAAGAAAAAAAGTTATATGGATCGATGGTGATGATGTAAGAAAATATTTAACTTATGACTTAGGTTATTCTATTGCTGACCGAAAAAAAAATTCAAAATTAATAGCTGACTTATGTAAGTTTCTAGAAAACAAGGGGTTTATTGTCATATGTTCGATTTTATCGATTTTTAAAGATCATCAAAAAATAAATAGAAAAAAATTTAAAAAATATCTTCAAATTTATATCAAATCTAATTTAGAAAAATTAAAAAAGAAAAATAGTAATAACGTTTATCAAAATAAAAGAAATGTAGTTGGTAAAAATATTACTTTTCCAACACCCTATAAATCTCATTTTATAATAGATCGAGATAATAAAATTAATTATTCAAAAACATTTAAAAAAATCA
>CACHRX010000014.1 GCA_902582385.1 uncultured Pelagibacteraceae bacterium
GCTTTTATTGTTACCCTTTTTGAGCATGGGTTCGGAAATAATAGGAAAAAAAATATTATATAAATTTGATAAGAATATTTTTTTATTAAATTTCAATCTAAACATATCCTCTAATTTGGTAATGGCGCGCCTTGGAACATACATATTCGTAACCATTTATCAGATCTTGGATCAAATTTTAAAGCTCCAAAAAAGGATAACTTTAATCTGAGCATATCTATAGGAATAATTTTTTCGCTTATAGTATTGTCTTGTATTTCTGAATATGGAAATTTTTCAATTATAAATGCTCTTCTTACAACGTGTCTTAAATCTGAATTTTTTATTAAGAATTTATCAATTGTTAAGCTGTTTTTTGATTTTGTTAATTTAGTGTGTAATGTTTTAATATCTCTAGCGATAGCAAGAGGTTGTTCTAAATTTGATCCTGTCTCTTCAAATCGATCTGCTATTCTAGGCTCTTCTTTGTTTTTTGAAATAAACCAAAATTTTTTATAATTTTCTTTTTTTTCAAAATTTATATCTAGGATACTTGAATACTTTTTTTCAATAATGTTTCTCAATTCTTTTACTGTTCTATCTGTAGGGATAATAAAATACTTTTCCTCGTCAGAACTCATTTTTTTTATAAGAGGGTCTATTATTTCATTAAAAGGTTCCATCATAATTGAAACGATATATTCAATGCACTCTTCGCAAGTCTCTTTTTCTACCCATAAATAAATTTCATTAAAAGGGTAATCAATTTCAAAGTTAAATTTATTCTCTATAAAGTCTATAAACCTTTTTACATCATTTAATAAATTCTTAATTTTATTTGATTGATACTCGCTATCTGTATTCCAGCTAGTAATATTTTTAATTGAACTTCTTACACATATCTTAAATAAATCACTATCTTGCTTTTTTACTTTTTTAATTTCTCTAATTTTTTTTAAAGCTGTTTCTCTACAAAGAATCCAATTGTTTAATAATGTTGGATGATTTACAATAAATGGGGCCATCCCTAAACCTGTTGAATTACCTATTCCAAGATTTTTACATATTTTATTTTTTAATTTAACAGCATTTTTTGGATTTTTATTTTTGGCTACATGATTCACTTGGTCAAAAGTAAATTGTCTTACTAAATAAACTAACATCATTTCAAGTCTAAATGGACCATTTATTTCCTCTCTATTCTTTACTCTAAAACGATCAGCTAATCCAAATTTACCTGAACCATAAACTGCTGTTGTTCGGTAAAGATAACCAACACTTTCAAGTAATTTTAAGTCTGGTTGAATTCCATTACTTAAACTATTAACAACGTGATCAAATATTCTTACTGATTTATTGGCTCTTGATAATGTTAATTCTTTGTAAGATAATCTGCCAACTTCTTGTTTTGGTACTTCATTTCTTAATCTTTCTATGTCTTGTTTGGATGGTACCCCATCATGCAAAGTAAAAGCAGCATCCCATTTTGTTGCTATAACCCTGTCAGATCGTTCATCACTACTTATTCGATTTGCAAAACAAACTAATGAATAAACTCTTTCTTTTTTACTAAATGAATAAACTGCAGTTCCAAATCCATCTTCATCAAGATTAAACAGGTCTCTTTTGTAATCCCAATCTTTAAACTCTTTTAAAAAACTTCTTAAAAATGATAATTTTGATTGATGAAAAGATCCAAGTCTAGATAATTTCATAATAATATTTGGATCTCTTAATTTTACATTCATATCTAAATTGATTTATAAAAATTATACCAATTATTACCTAATATTCCATCGGTCTCTATTTCAGAAAAGCCTATTTTTTTCAAACCTTTTTCTAAATTCACAAATCCTCTAGAATCTTCAAACCAGTTCGGTTGTTTTGGAAACCCAGGTTTATTTTTCGAACCTTCACCATAATTTTTACTTTTTGACCAAGTTCCATTTCTCATCCACTCAACAACTTCATCTGGCTGATTTAAACAGAGGTCAGAACCTATTCCAATATTTTTTACATTCATAATTTCTGCAGTTCTAGCTGCCATTTCGCAGAAGCTTTCCAAAGTACAATTTGTATTATCTTTTAAGTGATGAGGATAAAGCGACAAACCTAAAATTCCGCCACTTTCACTTAAGGTCTTCAATAAATCAGATGACTTATTTCTTTTGGCTGGATGCCAAAATGCAGGGTTAGCATGTGTAATTGCTATTGGCTTTTCACTTATTTCTATTGCATCAAAAGTACTTTTCTCAGCAGAATGAGACATATCAACAACAATACCTACTTTATTCATTTCTTTGATAACTTCTCTTCCAAAATTAGTTACACCACTATCAATTTTTTCGTAACAACCAGTCGCTAATAAAGATTGATTGTTATAAGTTAATTGCATAAATCGACATCCAAGCTTATGTACTTTTTCAACTAAGTTGATATCATCTTCGATAGGAGAGCAATTTTGAAATCCAAAAAAAATTGCAGTTTTACTCTCTCTGCTGGCTTTTTCAATATCTTTAAAGGTTTTACCTAAAAAAATTAAATCTGAATTATCATTAAATAATTTTTCCCATTTTTGAGTTTCATTCAAATATTCATCAAAATCTTCATGATATACAATTGTTACATGAACTGCATCTAAGCCTGCTGCTCTATTTATTTCAAAAACATCTCTTGACCAATTACAGTACTGAAGGTTATCAATTTTAAATTTCATTTTGGTAAATAATCACAAACCATACCAATATGTTTTTTACAATACTATTTATTTTATTGAAATTTTTATTTAATTTTGAAATAAAGAATATGCTGACAAAATCATGAAAAAGAATAAAAGCCTTAAAGTCTCTATTGTAATGGGTAGTCAATCAGACTTCAAAACTATGCGATTGGCTGCCAAAATCATTAAAAATATGGGCATTAAAGTTGAGACTAAAATAATATCAGCACATAGAACCCCAAAAAGAATGTATGATTTTGCAAGCTCTGCTGAAAAAAATAATATTGGAGTAATTATTGCTGGTGCAGGCGGTTCAGCACATTTACCTGGAATGATCGCAGCATTAACTTCTGTTCCTGTTTTGGGAGTTCCAATTGAGAGTAAAAAACTTAAAGGTTTAGATAGCCTACTGTCTATTGTTCAGATGCCAAAAGGTATACCTGTAGGAACTTTAGCGATAGGCGAGGATGGAGCAATAAATGCTGCATTATTAGCAGCTTCTATTATTGCTAATAATAACTCTATTGTAAAAAAAAAATTAAATAGTTGGCGATTATTTCAAACAAGATCAGTCAAAAAGAGTCCAAGATAACAAAAAAAAATGTCTGAGAAAAAACTGGGTATTATTGGAGGAGGACAATTGGGTAGTATGCTTTGTTCATCTGCAAAGAAATTAAATATAAAAACTACTATTTTTTCTGATGATAACAATGCTCCAGCACAAAATTTTTGTGATGAATTTGTTTGTGGAGAATATAATGATAAACAAAAAATTCTAGATTTTATTGGCAAAGTTGATGTAGTAACTTATGAATTTGAAAATATTCCTTTTGAAACACTAAATGAAATGAACAAATTAAAACCTGTTTTACCAAAACCATCTGTTAACAGACTTATTCAACACAGAATTGCGGAAAAAGATTTTGTTAACAAGCTTAATATTAGAACAACAAGATATGTTTCTATAGAAAAAAAATCTGAGTTAGAAACTTTAGAGGATTTCCTGCCTGGAATATTAAAAACTAATACCATGGGTTACGATGGTAAAGGTCAATATCCTATCAAAAAAATTGATGATATAAATTTACTCAATCTAGATTTTTCTAAAGGATATATTCTTGAAAAATTAGTAAAACTTAAAAAAGAGATATCAATTATTATAACTAGATTTGGGAATAATAGTTACGAAATATATGAACCAATAGAAAATACCCATCAAAATCAGATTCTAAAACATTCAATAATACCAGCTAAAATCAGCAACAAAATATTAGATCAATCAATAGATTGGGCTTCTCGAATTTCTGAAGAATTAAAATATATTGGTACTCTCTGCGTAGAATTTTTTATTGATAGAAATGAAAACTTATATGTTAATGAAATAGCTCCAAGAGTTCATAATTCTGGTCATTTAACAATAAATGCATACAATATAAGTCAATTTGAAAATCATGTGAGAGCAGTATGCTCACTTGAAAAAATTCCATTAAAAAAATTATCTAATGCAAAAATGATTAATCTGATAGGTAATCAAATTGAGCCCTATAGAAAAAATCTTAAGCTAGAAGAAAATGAATTTTTCTTTGATTATTTAAAAAAAGAGATAAAAGAAAAGAGAAAAATGGGTCATATAACAACTTTAATATAAATGTTAAAATCTGTAGATGGAAATTTTGATCACCCAGAAGTAGATAAGCTCTTAAAAAAACATTTTATTGAGCTTAGAGCTGCATCCCCTGAAGGGAGTGCTCATGTATTGGATATTCCAGGATTAAAAGTATCTTCAATTAAATTTTGGAGTCTTTGGGAAAATAAAAAATTATTTGGTTGTGGAGCATTAAAATTTCTTGATAAAGAACATGGTGAATTTAAATCAATTAGAATACATGATGACTTTAGAAATATGGGTAATGGTGTCAAAGTAATTAATCATTTAATTGATGAGGCTAAAAAATTAAATATAAAAAGATTAAGTATCGAAACTGGAGCTGGAAAATTTTTTGAACCAGCAAGAAAATTATTTAAAAGATGTGATTTTAAGCCATGTAAACCTTTTGCCCATTATAAAGAGGATATAAATTCAATCTATTTAACAAAGCATTTAAACAACGATTGATATAAAAAAGACCAAAAATTATCAATTTTGTTGACAAAACCCAAGAAATTATAAAGAAAGCTAAATTACTTAATTATAAGTAATAAATTAATATAACAAAAGTAAGAAGATAAATATGAGTCTACAAGGTAAAGTAAAATGGTTCAATCCAACCAAAGGTTTTGGTTTTATTGAAAGAGAAGATAAAGAAAAAGATGTGTTTGTACATGTTTCAGCAGTAAGAGATGCTGGTATGAACGGTTTAGATGAGGGTCAGGCTTTGACTTTCGATGTTGAAGATGGTCCCAAAGGTCCTTCAGCAGTTAACTTAAAAACTGCATAACTTTCACTACATCATTAATTGGCTATAAATTATTTCAATTCTTAAATAAAGAACTGATTTATTTTTATAGCCAATGAACTATTCTATAATTAATAAATAATAGAACTTAATTATGATTGGTATTTTAGGTGGAATGGGAACTCAGGCTGGGCTTGATTTTTGTAATAAGCTGGCAATTTTATACAGAGGTAAATTTGACCAAGACTATCCTTTATTCATACTTTATAACAAATCTAATATTCCAGGTAGGCCTGAGTCGATAGGTGTTCACACAGGTAATTTATCTAATAAAAAAAATAATAAGATAAATAAAAAGAAATATTTATTGGTTTTAAAAAGTCTAATCAAAGGATGTCGGGTACTTGAAAAAAGTAAATGTAAATTTATTGTAATTCCATGTAATACGGCTCATTATTGGTATGATGATTTACAAAAAAAAATTAAATTACCTATAATCAATATGCCTAAAGAAGTTTTTAATTTTACAAAAAAAAATTGTAGAAAAAATTCAAAAGTAGGTCTGCTTGCAACTGAAGGAACCTTAAAAACTGGTGTTTACAATAAGTTTTTTGATAAAAATTATAAATTAGTTTTCCCAAATAAATTTCATCAGAATTACTCCGTAAACAAAGCTATTAAATTTGTAAAAATGGGTAAGGTCAAAGAAGCAAGTAAAACAATAAAACCTGCAATTAATTATTTAATCAAAAAAAAATGTAAAAAGATAATACTTGGTTGTACAGAATTACCTATTGCTATTTTTGCATATAAATCTTTTAAAACAATTAAATCATCTAGAATATTTTTAGATCCGAACCTAATTCTGGCTAACTCTGCTATGAGAAAATATAAAAAATAGCAATGTCCAAAGAAGAAAAGCCTTACGTATTACATGTTGCTGAACTGATTTATGTTAAAGTTTGTGACATAAAAAAAAAAAATCCAGATTTTTCAAATATAAATGCTTTGGAATCTTTTATTGGTACAAATGAATATAAGAAAGTAAGCAGTGGAGAATTTCATGATGAATGGATTGAGAAATTACAAAAGAAAAATTTTATTGATAAAAAAACAAATAAAAAGATACCTGAAGAAACAATTAAATTACTACATATTCAAAAAGATATGATGATTAAACAGTTAATTCAGTTTCCAGAGTTATATTATGCAAAAAGTCATTTCCCACTTGAATTATCACAGAGAGCCTTAGACCATTTATGGAGAATGTGTGAAAGTTATGAGCTATGGTGTAAAGAAACTAAGCAAAAGCATTTGATAGTTCTAAATCTTATTGACTAGATAATTTGATTTTTCCTTTTGTCATTTTAATCTTGTTTTTAACTAGTTGATAAAAATCATCACTTTCTAAAGTTTGTTTTTGAATATTCTTATGATCCAATGTGCTATTAGATGCAATTTCCTCTAAATTTTGTAAAGTAGTTTTTCCAGTATAACTTTTAATAAACTCATTAGAACCATAAGAAAGTCCTGCATGAGCTATATTTCCAGTTGAAGTGAAAGTATATGCTGGTCCAAGCATTGCAGTAGGTGTTCCACATCCTGCAAGTAAAATCAGTAAAAAAAATCCAAAAGTTATTTTTTTTAAAATCATTAGTAACTGATTCTTATACATTTAAATATACAACTCAAGATAGAACTAAAAAGACTAATTTTCATGCCTTAATTTAACTAAATTTAATAATCTATTGTAAGTATAAATACATTATAAGACCTGAAATGGTCAGAATTTTTCCACTAATATTTGTATTGTTATGGTCTTCAGCCTTTATCACAACTAAACCAATTATTGATAATAGTGATCCTTTCTCAGCATTAGCATTTAGATTTTTTTTTGTAGCAATAGGTTTTTATGTATTTTCACTTTATTTGAGGCAATCAATACTTATTAATAAAAAAAATGTCGTAGAGTCTTTACTTAGTGGAGTTCTTTTTCATGGATTGTATTTAGGTGGAGTTTTTTACTCAATTTCAATTGGAATGCCAACAAGTATAGCAGCTTTAATAGTAACACTTCAGCCAGTTTTGACAAATATATTAAGTGGACCTATGCTAAACGAAAAGGTAACAATAAAACAATGGATTGGAATCTTTCTAGGGTTTATTGGGGCAGCGTTAGTTCTCGGTGTAGACATTGGTTCAAATATTCCACTATTAGGTTTAATCGCAACTATAGTAGCATTGGTTTCAATTACATTCTCTACCATTTGGCAAAAAAAATTAAGTAATAATCTACCTTTAGCAGTAAGTAATTTTTATCAAGCTCTCGGTGGATGTTTCTTTCATATTTTTGTAATAATATTTTTTACAAAACCATATATTGATTTTACCAAAACATTTTTTTTTGCAATGGGTCATCAAATTTTTCTGGTATCTTTTGGAGCATTTACAATATTAATGTTCTTAATCAAAAAAAATTCAGCAAGTAAAACAGTTTCAATATTTTTTTTAATTCCAGCTACATCTGCTTTTATGGCATGGTTTTTTCTTAATGAGAATTTAACTTTTATAGATATTATAGGTTTTTTAATTGCCTCAATAGGTGTGTATATTGCCACTAGAGAGTAAAGTTATTATATCGATTTAAAACCAAATTCTAATGATGCATCTGTAATAAAATGATAGAATGACTCACCGAAACTTCTTAGTGTAAATAGTCTAAATTTATTAGGGTTACTTTCAAGCATATCAAGAGTAAACGAAATACCATTATATATTGAATTAATTGAATTATTTTTTTCTAAAATATTAAAATTATAAGGACATCCTTTCTTCAAAACTTCTTTCACATCTTTTCCCTCAATTTCAATTATAGCTCTTGAGTGAGATATATCTGTAATAGCAAAATCTGTTTTGTCGAATACATTCAAAATATCTTTAAGTAGGTTTTTTTTTTTAGATACTAAAAGCCAATTTTTAGGACCATTCCATAAAATTCTTGTATCATTATTCTTTACTACAACTAAAGGCTTATCTTTTAATTTTAAATTATCTATATCAATATTCTCAAATGAAATTTTAGAATTTTTATACTGAACTATTTGAACTATTAATAAATTTTTAATTTCAGTTATTTTTAAAATGTCATTTTCATTTTTATCCTCATAATCTCCAAATTTACCTTTATGATAAATATTTGCTAAGGGTGATGTCAAGCTCATGATCTTACTCTTTCTCCTTTTGGATCGACATAATGTGAAGAAACAATTTTGACTGGAATTACTTTGTTTTTAAGTGGCGACATTACAAATAACTTTTCACCAATCATATTTTTTCCATCTTTAAGAATAGCTAATGAAAATGGATTATCATGCTCAACACTCCAACACGATGCAGAAATATATCCTAATTTTGGGTTTGGTAAGGGGGCGTTAAAATCTTTAACTAAATGAGATCCTTCCGGTATACTTGTTTTTTTATCTAAAGGAATGACACCTACAATCTTTTGCCTATCTTCAGCTTTAAAAGCTTTTCTAGATAAAGATCTTTTCCCAATAAAATCTTTCTTTTTACTTACTAATCCCTCTAAAGAATTATCATAAGGTATTGTTCTTCCATCAAGTTCTGATCCCGCAACATGTCCCATTTCAATTCTTAAAGTTGATAATGCCTCGATTCCATAAGGTTGAATTTTAAAAGCCTCTCCTATTTCCATAATTTTTTCCCACATAAAAATTCCATGATCAGACTCAACATTCAATTCATATGCAAGCTCTCCTGAAAAAGAGATTCTAAATATTCTAGCTTTCACTCCAAACAAATCTCCTTCTATAAACCCCATAAAAGGTAATCCTTCATTCGATACATCAGAATTTGGAAATAATTTACTCAACAAATCTCTTGATTTAGGTCCTGCTATTGCAGCCCCAGCCCATTGTTCAGTAGTTGAAACAACATTTACATTCAATTCTGGCCAAACTAATTGTAAATAATATTCTAAATGCGAGAGTACATTAGCTGCCTGAGCAGTAGTTGTGGTCATATGATAATGATTTTCTGAAATTCTTGTTGTTGTTCCATCATCCATCACAATGCCGTCTTCTCTTAACATTACACCGTATCTAGCTTTTCCAACTGGTAACTTTAACCATGAATTAGTGTAAACTCTGTTAAGAAGCTCAGCTGCATCTGGTCCTTTGATATCTATTTTGCCTAATGTTGTTACATCACACACACCCACATTTGTTCTTACATTTTTTGCTTCCCGTTTCGATCCTTCAAATAAATTTTCATTTCCCTGTTTATAATATCTAGGTCTCAACCACACCCCTGCATCAACAAAAATTGCATTATTTTTTTCATGCCATGAATGCATAGGAGATTTTCTTGTTGGCTTTGAATGTTTTCCAATTTCTCTTCCAACAATTGCACCAATAGAAACTGGTGTGTAAGGTGGTCTAAAAGTTGTATGTCCAATGGCGGGAACAACTTTGTTTTCTATTTTTGATACTAATTGTAAACCATTAAGATTACTCGTTTTACCTTGGTCAGTCGCCATACCTAAAGTGGTATATCTTTTTACATGTTCAATTGATCTATATCCCTCTTTTAAAGCAATTTCTATGTCTGATACCGCAACGTCATTTTGAAAATCTAAAAATCTTTTATAATTTTTTCCTTTTGGAAGTGGAACGCACCAAAATTTATCATGAGCAGTTGATTTTTTTTCAATTACATTTGGAAAAGAAATCTTATTATCTTTTTTAGTAATTTCTTTTGATAATTTATGACCAGTTTCAAATGATTTTTTTAAAGTTTCTTCCAAAGTATAAGTTCCATTAGCGGCACCTAAAGTAGTTTCATTTTGCTTTGATATTCCAGGAACAAAGGCGTCTATATCTTCTTTAAATTTTGTTTTATTTCCTGATTGTGAAGCTAAATGAATTGTTGGTGTCCAAAAACCAGAAACACATATACAATCACACTTTATATTCTCTACTATTCCAAGTTGCTCTTTATCTTCAGAAATTTTTGCAATATCAGCAGATTTTACTTTTTTATAACCTTTAGCAGCCACAACTACATAAGAAAATTTAATATTTATTCCTAGATTTTTTGCTTCATCAACTATTTCAGACTTTGGATCTTTTCTTGTATCTAGAATAATTGGGTTTATACCGTTTTTTTGAAATTCAATTGCAGTTTCATAGCCGCTATCATTATTTGTAAATATTAAAGGATTTTTTCCAACCAACACTCCATAAACTTTTAGATATTCTTTCGCAGCTGATGAAAGCATCACCCCTGGTGTATCGTTATTACCAAAAACAATTGGTCTTTCAATTGACCCTGAAGAAATTAAAACTTCTTTTGCTCTTATGTACCACAGCCTTTGTTTTGGATGAAATTTTTTTGTTTTTGGCAAATGGTCACTTACTCGTTCTGACATCACTAACATGTTATGATCATAGTAACCAAATACTTGTGATCGATTTTTAACAATCACATTTGGCATTTCCTTAAGTTCAGAAATTATACTTTCAGCCCATTCTTTACCAGATTGATTACCTATGTTAACTTCACTAGTTAATAATGTTCCTCCAAACCTAGATTTATCTTCAGCTAAAATTACTTTAGCCCCGTTCTTAGCGGCGGCATATGCACTTGCTAATCCAGATGGTCCAGATCCTGTAATCAATAAATCACAATATTCATACTTGTGCTCATATCTTTCCTTGTCATGTTTTATAGACGCAACCCCAAGTCCAGCAGCTTTTCTAATAAAGGGTTCATAAACTTTAAACCAAAAGCTTTTTGGCCACATAAACGTCTTGTAATAAAAACCTGCTGGAAGAAATATTCTTAAAAAATTATTAATCGCCCCAATATCAAAATTAACACTTGGCCAACAATTTACACTTGTAGCCTCTAAACCTTCAAAAAGTTCCTGCTCTGTTGCTTTAATATTTGGCTCAGTTTCACCATTTCTGTACAATTGAACAATTGCATACGGCTCATCAACCCCAGCACCAAAAAACCCTCTGGGTCTATGATACTTAAAACTTCTACCAACTAAATGGACTCCATTTGCTATCAAAGCTGATGCTAACGTATCCCCTTCATAGCCATAATAAACTTTTCCATTAAATTTAAATGAAAGTTTTTTATTTCTATTTATCAGCCCAATATTTTCTAATCTGAAACTTTGATTCATTATGAAATTTCCTCACTTGCTTTGAGAGTTTTAAAAATTTCATGTGTAGCTGTATCTCTTTCAACTTTAATCCATTGTCGACATCCTGATAAATGTTGCCATAACTCCCAATGTTTCCCTCTTAAACTTTTTCTATTATAAACAAAATCATCCCATTCTTTATCTGAAACTTCTTTACCTAGCTCAGGTCTCTTAACAGTGGCGTCCCCACCGTAAGAAAATTCATTTTGAGATCTCCATCCACAATGTGGACATTTAATATAGAGCATTTATGAAATCCAAGTTTTTGTACCAAGTCCCTTTTCATCAAGTAATTGACCTGTATTAAATCTGTTCAAATTATATCCAGCATTTAATTCGTGGACCCTGTCCTGTGCAATAGTATGAGCAAATGTCCAACCAGATGCTGGTGTTGCTTTAAATCCACCATAGCACCAACCACAATTTAAATATAAACCTTCAATATGAGTTTTATCAATTATAGGTGAACCATCCATAGACATATCCATTATCCCACCCCAAGTTCTAAGCATTTTTAATTTACTTAGAAAAGGCATCATCGCAATTCCTTCTGTTAAAACATGTTGTAAAGTTGGCAAGTTACCTCTTTGAGCATAACTGTTATATCCATCTAAATCACCCCCCATAACCATTTCACCTTTATCTGATTGACTAATATAAAAATGTCCGGCTCCAAAAGTAACAACACTATCTAAAACTGGTTTTACAGGTTCAGATACACATGCTTGTAAAAGATGCGTTTCAATTGGTAATCTCATGTTCAGTTTTTCTGCTAAAACATTTGTGCTGCCTGCAACACACAAACCAATTTTTTTTACTTTGATATCTCCACGTGATGTTCTTACACCTTTTATTTTTCCACCTTTAACATCAAAACCTGTTACTTCACAATTCTGAATTATATCAACACCCATAGAGTCTGCCTGTCTCGCATAACCCCAAGCTACCGCATCATGTCTTGCAGTCCCTGCACTGGGTTGCATTAATCCACCAAAAATTGGGAACCTAACATTTTCAGAAAAATCAGCCATTGGAATAATTTCTTTGACTTGTTCTCTATTTAAAAGAACTGCATCTATCCCATTCAATCTCATAGAATTACCTCTTCTTGCATAAACATTCATTTGTGCATCCGAGTGAGCAAGGTTGATAATTCCTCTAGGAGAAAACATTACATTATAATTTAAATCTTGACTCATCCTCCTCCAGAGATCCATGCCAAATTCACTAAATAATGCATTATCATCATGCATATAGTTTGATCTTATTATTGTTGTATTACGGCCAACATTACCACCACCAATCCAACCTTTTTCTATAATAGCTACATTTCTTATGTTATGTTCTTTTGCCAGATAATAAGCAGTTGCTAGACCATGACCCCCTCCTCCAATTATAACGACATCATATTCTTTCTTTGGTAAAGGGTCTTTCCAAGCCAAATCCCATTTTTCATGATTGGAAAAGGCGTTCTTCATTAAGCTGAATATTGAGTATTTTTGCATAACTGAATTTTATAATAATGAATATAAATAGTTCATATTTTTTTTATATATAATTTTTAGATATTTCCAAAGCCCCCAAAAAGAGATACTAATCGTCCAATTTTATTAATTTTTGAAAGTGTAAATGAGTGAAGTAAAATCTGATATTCAAATCGCTCGAGAAGCTAAAATGCAACCGATCAAAGATATTTTAGCTAAAATCAATGTTCCTGATGAAAGTTCAGCATTTAGTCCAATGGGACGTCATATAGCAAAAATTAACTTGGAGTATCTTGATACATTAAAGGATAAACCTGACGGAAAACTAATTTTAGTTACTGCTATAACTCCAACACCTGCTGGTGAAGGAAAAACTACGACATCTGTAGGTTTAAATGATGGATTAAATAAAATTGGAAAAAAATCTATTGTTTGTTTAAGAGAGCCAAGTTTAGGTCCTTCATTTGGTATGAAAGGTGGTGCTGCTGGAGGTGGATTTGCCCAGGTTGTACCAATGGAACAGATAAATCTACATTTCACAGGTGACTTTCATGCAATAACATCAGCTCACAATCTTTTATCTGCATTAATTGATAATCACATCTATTGGGGTAATAAATTAAATATAGATGTAAGAAGAATTGTTTGGAAGAGAGTTATGGATATGAATGATCGATCCCTTAGATCTATTAATATAAATTTAGGTGGCGTAGCAAATGGTTTTCCTAGAGAAGATGGATTTGATATAACTGTTGCTTCTGAAATAATGGCTATCTTTTGTTTAGCAAATAATCTTGGAGATTTAGAAAAAAGAATTGGTAATATTACAGTAGCTTATACAAGAGAAAAAAAACCTATTTTTGCAAAAGATTTAAAAGCTCAAGGTCCTATGACGGTTTTACTTAAAGACGCAATTAGACCAAATGTGACTCAGACATTGGAGAATAATCCTGCAATTATTCATGGAGGACCTTTTGCAAATATTGCTCATGGATGTAACTCCGTTATAGCAACAAAAGCTGGCCTAAAACTTGCAGACTATGTTGTAACAGAGGCTGGATTTGGAGCCGACCTAGGTGCTGAAAAATTTCTTGATATTAAATGTAGAAAATCAGATCTTAAACCAAGCTGTGTTGTAATTGTTGCAACAATAAGAGCTCTTAAAATGCACGGAGGTGTCGCAAAAGATGATTTAAAAAATGAAAATGTTGATGCACTTAAAAAAGGATTAGTGAATCTTCAAAGACATGTTGAAAATGTTAAAAAATTTGGCCTACCCGTTGCAATAGCTGTAAATCATTTCATTAAAGATACTGATAAAGAGGTAAAAGCTTTAATAAGTTTTTGTTATGGTTTAGGTGTTAAAGCTAGTCTATGTACCCATTGGGCAAATGGTGGTGAAGGCACAAAAGATTTAGCAGCTCTAGTAGCTGATTTATGTGAAAAAAATGATACTAAATTTAAATTTTTATATGAAACTAAAACTCCTCTATTTAAAAAGATAGAAACTATTGCTAAAGAAATTTATAGAGCTGATGAAGTTATAGCAGACACTAAAATTAGAGAACAACTCAAGGGTTTTGAGGAGTCTGGATATGGTAATCTACCTATTTGTATTGCAAAAACTCAATACAGTTTTTCTACAGACCCAAGTCTTAAAGGAGCTCCAACCGGACATGCTTTACCTTTAAGAGAAATTAGACTTTCATCAGGTGCTGAATTTATAGTTGTTGTTTGTGGGGCTATCATGACAATGCCTGGCTTACCGAGAGTTCCGGCAGCTGACTCGATAAAATTGAATAAAAAAGGGGAAATAGAAGGTTTATTTTAATTTAACTGATTAAGCCAATTTTGAAGTTCTAACATCTTTTTTCTTTTATCAGTGATCAGAATTTCGTCTTTTATCAAAGATATATGTTTATCAACATCATACTCATTTTTAAATGCTTTTCTAATTTCAATTAATTTTTTTTTTCTAAATTCAATTAAACTAATCATTTTTTCGAAAGTTATTTCAGGATGATACTGAAGACCCCAAACTTTAGTATTATTAATCTCAAAATATAAACTTTGTACCTTATTTATTTTGTTTGATGCTAAACAAATGCCTTTTTCAGGTAGTTTGATTACTTCATCAAAATTAAAAGCTGGAGAATTAAATTTTCTACTCTTTCCCTTGTAAAGAGGATGACTAAGTCCTTTTGTATTTATCTCAATTTCTTTTGCTATGCCAATGTGTGGGTTTTCTGCTTTTTTTACCTGTCCACCTGCTGCTGTTACCGCTACCTGCATACCCCAACAAATAGCTAAAATATTTTTTACTTTATTTTGACAATTTTTCATAAATTCAATTTGTTTTCTTATTTCTGGAGTATCATTATAAATATTCAAACTACTTCCACCCCAAATTAAACCATCATACGTATGTAGGTTTTCATTAAAATGTCTTATGTTTTGGTCCGATGATGGGTTTACTACATCAAGCGCTAATTCATTTGTCAGAAAAGCTAAACTATCTTTTAAGCTTTGAGTGTGAGTTTGAATACCTGCTTTGGAAAAATTTGTGTTCTCTTCTTTTAAATTTCCTTCAACAATAAGAATTTTTTTCATTAGATTTTTTAAATTACATCATTTAATTTTTTTTTAAAAATTTAATACAATCATTGGTTGATTAAATTTTCTTAGGGTTGTAAAATAGATATTTTTTTGAATGATTATCGATTGCGCAAGGCAAAACCATGTGGTTAGATCAAATCTAATAAGAATAACTAACATAGAGAGATAATAGATAAGGAGAAAAAATGTTAACAAAAACAATTAAAAAGTTGGCATCTACTTTTACTGTGGTGGTAGCTTTATTTTCTTCACTTGCTTTTTCGCAAAAAGTTTTCGGTGCTGAAACCCAATACTTTCCCGTAGCTAGTAGTCGTGTTGGACCTTACTCAGCGATGGGTACTGGATATTATGGTGCTCAGATTGATTACATGAATTATGTAAATATGACAGGTGGAGTGAATGGAGTAATGCTTACTTGGCAAGAATGTGAAACTGAATACAACGCTGTTAAAACAGTTGAGTGTTATCAGCGACTACTTGAAAAAGATGGTCAAAGAATAGTTGTATTTGATACTCTTGGAACACCTGGAGCATATGCTGTTATTAATCGTATGGCAAAAGACAATGTTGTTTTAGCTCAATATGGTTATGGAAGAACTGATGGTGCAGATGGTAGAGTGTGGCCATGGGTATTTAATGCTGCAAGTCACTATTGGTCACAAATAGCTGTTAAGTTAAAATTTATGGCTCAGATCGAGGGTGGAATAGATAAAATGAAGGGTAAGAAAATTGTACACCTCCATATTGACTCTGCTTATGGTCGAGAACCATTACCAGCGATGAGAAAAATAACATCTGACTGGGGAATGAAATTAGTAGAAATTTCAATTCCGCCTCCAGGATTAGAACAGCAATCTCAGTGGCTACAAATCCGAAGAGAAAAACCTGATTGGGTTACTTTTTGGGGTGCAGGCTCTGGAATGAATTCTACAGCAATGACTAATGCTGCTAGAATTAATTTCCCAAGGGATAGAATGATGTATGTAACTTTTGGTGCAGCTGAAGAGGATATGTATCCAGCAGGTGATGCAGCTAAGGGAACTTATGCTGTTGCTAATGCTTTACCAGGAGAATATCCATTAGTTAAAGACATCAAAGATAAAGTATATGGTGCCGGAAAAGGTAACTTAGCTGATCCAAATAGGATTGGTTCAGTTTATTGGAATAGAGGACTAGGTGCTGCAGTTATGTGGATAGAAGCTTTGAAAAATGCTCAAAAGATGCATAACAAAGTTGGTAAGGCAGTCACTGGTGCTGAGTTTAGAGATGGTTATGAAGCTTTAAACATGACTGAAGCTAGACTTAAAGAACTTGGAGTTGGAGGAATGCTAGCTCCATTTGCTATTTCATGTGCAAACCATGAAGGTGCTGGTAAATTTGCTGTAATGCAGTGGGATGGAGATAAATTCAATCAGGTAACTGGTTGGGAAGCTCCAGGAGACCCTAAATTTATTAGAGGTTTGGTTGAAGACTCTGCAGCAAAATTTGCTAAAGAAAATAACATTACACCAAAAAAATGTTGATAGTTAATTTAAACAATTAACATTCACAAAAATGGGAAGTTTAAATAATTTAAATTATTTCAAACTTCCCATTTAATAAAATTTAAAGTAAAAAAAATAATGAATAATAATTCAGCAAATATATTAGATATTAAAAATATAGAAGTAACTTACGATGATGTAATTTTAGCTTTACATGATGTTTCTTTAAAAGTGCCCAAAGGAAAGGTAGTTGCTTTACTAGGTGCAAATGGAGCAGGTAAAAGTACAACCTTAAAAGCTGTCTCTACTATGTTAGCTTCAGAGAGAGGTAAAGTTACAAAAGGATCAATCGATTATGATGGAAACTCAATACAAAAACAAAACCCCTCTCAAATGGTTGGTCTTGGAATGGTTCAAGTATTAGAGGGTAGAAGGTGTTTTGGTCATTTAACTGTTGAAGAAAACATAATCTCAGGTGCATATTCAAGAAAATTATCTAAAGGGGATATTGATCAAGAATTAGAGAAAATTTACGGTTATTTTTTAAGATTAAAAGAAAGAAGAAAAAGTCAAGCAGCATTTACATCTGGTGGAGAACAACAAATGATAGCAGTTGCGAGAGCAATGATGGCAAAACCTAAGATGTTGTTACTAGATGAGCCAACAATGGGTCTAGCACCTCAATTGGTTGCTGAAATCTTTAATATTGTAAAAGAGTTAAATCAAAAAGAAGGAGTTAGTATTTTACTTGCTGAGCAGAATACTAATATTGCATTAAAAAATTCAGACTATGGTTACATCATTGAAACAGGAAAGGTCATGCTAGAGGGAAGTGCAGAAAGTTTATTGAATAATGATAAAGTAAAAGAACTATATTTAGGTATATCAAAAAAAGGAAGAAAAAACTTTAGAGATGTTCTTAAAGAAGAAAATTTAAATAAAAGAAGTAATTAAAGATGGCATACGAACGAAAATTTAAAATAGGTGAACCAATTTTAGAGGTAAATAATATTTCACTCGCTTTTGGAGGTGTCAAAGCTATAACTGACACTTCGTTTAATGTCCTTGAGCATGAAGTTAGAGCAATAATTGGGCCTAATGGAGCTGGAAAAAGTTCGATGCTTAATTGCATAAACGGGATTTATAAGCCACAACAAGGAACTGTTTCATTTAAGGGCAAAGAAATACCCAACATAACTCCAAACATAATGGCTCAAATGGGACTTTCAAGAACATTTCAAAACTTAGCTCTTTTTAAAAGAATGTCTGTATTGGATAATATTTTAGTTGGTCGTAAACTTCATACAAAGACAAATTTTATCGAGGTTGCTTTACAACTTCCTAAAGTAAAAAAAGAGGAAAAGGCAAACAGAGATAGATCTGAGGAAATAATTAGTTTTTTAGAAATAGAAGACATTAAAGACACTCCTGTTGGAAAACTTCCTTATGGATTACAAAAAAAAGTTGAGTTAGGCCGAGCTCTTGCAACCGACTCCTCAATAATTTTATTGGACGAACCAATGGCTGGAATGAATGTTGAAGAAAAAAGAGATATGTGTAGATTTATTTTAAAGGTAAATGATGAGCTTGGTACAACAATGGTTTTAATTGAGCACGATATGGGAGTAGTAATGGATATATCTGATAGAGTTGTTGTGCTTGATTATGGAAAAGTAATTGGAGATGGAACACCTGATGAAATCATGGCAAACCAAAAAGTAATAGATGCTTACTTAGGAGTGGAACACTAGGATAAAATATGATTGATGAGTTATTATTTTTTATGGAAGTACTTGTGGGTGGTTTACTTGCTGGTACAATGTACTCTTTAGTTGCTTTAGGATTTGTTCTTATTTTTAAAGCCTCAGCAACATTTAATTTCTCACAGGGTGCGATGGTTTTTTTCTCAGTACTAGCTTTCTGCGGTTTCATGCAAGATTTTAATATACCTTTTGTACTTGCATTTATTTTGGCTGCTTTTTTAATGGTGATCGTTGGTCTATGTACTGAAAGATTAGTTTTAAGACCCCTGATGAATGCTAGTGAAGATACTGTTTTAATGGCAACCATAGGACTTGGTTATGTTTTAGAGGGACTCGCACAAGCTGCTTGGGGAGTAGAAGTTAGAAGATTAGATTTAGGAATAGGAGATTTTCCCGTACCATGGATTGCAGATAACTTAAAGTTATTTATAAGCGCACTAGATATTACTGCTGGTTTGGTAGCTGCCATAATGATTATAGGATTATTCCTTTTATTTAAATACACCAAGATTGGTCTAGGTTTAAGAGCTGTTGCAGATGATGCAGGAGCGGCTAGCTCTATTGGAATTCCGTTAAAACACATAATGTTACTAGTTTGGTCTGCTGCAGGTGTAGTAGCTTTAGTAGCGGGAATGATGTGGGGAGCTAGAGCTGGAGTTCAATTTGCGCTGGTTGATCTTGCTTTAAAAGCATTACCTGTATTAATTATAGGTGGATTTTCATCTATACCGGGAGCCATTGTCGGAGGGCTAATTATAGGAGCAACAGAAAAAATATTAGAGGTTTATATTGGACCATTCTTTGGAGGAGCAATTGAGGGTTGGGCTCCATATGTATTAGCAATATTCTTTTTATTATATAGACCAGAAGGTTTATTTGGAGAAAAAATTATCAGGAGAGTTTAATTTATGAAACCAGTTTTTATGACTTATACAAAAAAAGACCTGATTAACTTAGCTATTTGTATGGTTCTAAGTGTAATAATAATACCGACATTTATTAAAACAGAATATTGGTACACCTCAATATTAATTCCTTGGCTTTGCTTAGCTTTAGCTACAATTGGACAACAAATTGTTATGGGTTACACTGGACAATTAGCTTTAGGTGCTGCTGGCTTTATGGCTGCGGGAGCCTTCGCTATGTTCAATCTCATTTTAAGAGTGCCAGAACTGGGTTTCATAGGCTCTCTAGCAGTATCGGGTTTAATTGCAGCTGCTTTTGGAATTTTGTTTGGGTTGCCTAGTTTAAAAGTAAGAGGAATTTACCTAATGGTAGCAACTCTCGCATCACAGTTTTTTATAATATGGATGATAGATAAATTTGGTTGGTTTAAAAACTACGACTCATCAGGAATTATAACTGCCCAAGACATAGTTATCTTGGGAAAGCCATTTACAACTCCATTAGCTATGTATTTTGTATGTTTAGCTGTTACAGCAGTTTTAACTTTACTGGCTATGAACATGGCAAGAGGTAGTACTGGTAGAAATTGGATGGCTGTTCGGGATATGGATATTGCTGCAGAGTCAATGGGAGTTTCGCTTTTAAAAACTAAAGTTCAAGCATTCGCAATCAGTGCATTTTATTGTGGTGTGGCAGGTGCACTTTTTGCATTTTGTTATTTAAAATCTTTAGAGCCAGTTGCCTTCGATATTAAACTATCTTTTAAAATATTATTTATGTGTATCTTAGGTGGTCTTGGTACCATTAATGGTGCTTTCATAGGGGCAGCATTTATTTTACTTTTCCCAGTTCTTTTAAATAGTGTTGGAAATAACGTATTTCATGGAGCAATTGATGCTACAATTATTTCGTCTATAGAACAGGTTATATTTGGTCTGTTGATGATTATATTCATGATTTATGAACCACTGGGGATGGCTAAGTTATGGGAAAATTTAAAACAAAAATTCGGCTCTAAACTAACATCTTCGAATATTAAAAATTTAAAATCCTCTTTGAGTAAAAAGTTTTAATTAGTGGATAAAAAAAAACTAATCATTGCTCTTTTAATAGGTATCATAATTGGGTTTTTAGTAGAAAATAATTTCCTAATTTTTTAGAAAGTTAATTTTTCTATCATATATGATTGTTTTTAACAAATGATACATTAGCGGAATTTTTTTTTTATCAATCTTTTTTAAAATATATGGAGCAATTTCTCTAGCAAGTTGCTCGCCCTCTACAGTATCTTTAGGCATAAATTTTTTTTTTGCTGCTGTAAATTTAAAACCTTTACCAAGAAAATTTCCCATTTTACTGTTTCTCCCTCCTATAGCACTTACATACAAATCACCAATACCTGCAAGTCCTAATATTGTTGATACGTCTCCTTTAAAATATTTAATCAAAAATTTCATCTCATTCGCACTTTTTTGAAATAAATCTGATTTAGCGTTTAAATTTTGACCTGAACCAATGACCATTGCATATATATTCTTAATTGCTGAACAAATTTCAATACCAATAATATCCTTTGAAAATTCAGTTAAATAATACTTAGTAGATATAAGTTTTCCAATCCATTTGGCAATCTTAATATTTTTATTAGCAACAACTACGCTCGTCTTATTTTTATTTGCTAATTCTTTAGCTAAACAAGGTCCTTTTAATACTGACACATTTGCTGCATGATAATTATTTTTTAATAAATGTGAAATTGTTAAAATCCTTTTCTTTTTTTTATCAAACTTTAATCCTTTAGTAAGAACCAACAAAGGAGTTTTAATGTTTAAATCTTTTAATTCTTTTCCAATAAAATCTATACCTGCGAGACTTAGGGCAATTACTATTAAGTCAAATCTGTTCTTGAATATTTCTTTTGAATAATTCACAAATTTTAATTTTTTTGGAAGATAAAGTTTTAAAGAAGGATGAAACTTTTTCTTTGAGTTCAGATTTTTAATAAAAATTTTATTGTATGGCTCTGTGATAGTAACAAGATTATTGTTTTCTAAACAGGGAATAGAAAACGCAGAACCCATAGCTCCACCACCAATAATTAATATTTTACCCATATAATTTAAGTAAATTTTACAGTTATAAAAATTTCAACTAATACTTGAATGAACCTTAACATAGAATTTCTAAATATAAAATTACTTATAACTAATATTAATATAGGTTTATTTATAGTTTGAATATAAAAAAATTTATCGTTAATGATAATTTTACTTTAGCTTAAAAATTAAAAAATGCAAAACCATAAATTTAAATACTCTAAATTTTTGTTAAATAAAAATTATAATTTTAATAGAGACGATGTTTTAAAATATTTACCATCAAAATTTTTAATTGATGCTTATAAAAGTATATCAAAATGGAAAGGCTACCACCCTACCCCTTTGTTAAATTTAAATAAATTAAATAAAGATTTAAAGCTTAATAATATATTTTACAAGGATGAGTCAAAAAGATTTAATTTAAAATCTTTTAAGGCTTTAGGGGGTGCATATGCTGTGGAAAAAATCTCAAAAAAAAAAAATAAAATTACTGTCTCAACAGCAACAGCTGGAAATCATGGAAAATCTGTGGCTTGGGGAGCAAAAAGATTAAAATTAAAATGTAAAATTTTTGTCAGTCAACATGTAAGTAAAACGAGGGTAGATGAGATAAAAAAATTTGGTGCTGAGGTGATAAAAGTTAAAGGAAATTATGAAGACTCTTTAAAAAAATGCCAGATATTATCAAAAAAAAATAATTGGAGTATTATACAGGACGTTTCAACAAAAAATTATAGATATGTCCCCCAACTTACTATGGCAGGTTATTCTATTTTAATTAGGGAAATCACTGAACAAACTAATCAATATATCACTCATATATTTCTTCAAGCTGGTGTAGGAGGATTAGCTGCTGGTTTAGTGGCTGGAGTAGCAAAATACTTTAAGAGAATTCCAAAAATTATAATTGTAGAGCCAGATAGAGCTGATTGTGTACTTCAAAGTATAAAAAGTAAAAAATTAAAAAAGATAAAAATTAAAAGAGAAAGTATTATGGGTGGAATGTCATGTAATGAGATGTCTCTTGTACCATGGCAGATATTAAAAAAAGCAACTAATTGTTGTGTTTCAGTTACTGATAATAACGTAGCAAGAACAGTAGCTAGATTAAAAGATAAGAAATTTAGTAAAGCTTCGATAATAGGTGGAGAGTGTGCCACACCTGGAATTATCGCTTTAATTGGAATATGGAATGATAAAAAAACTAGGAAATTGATTAATCTTAATCAAAATTCAAATGTATTAGTAATTGGATGCGAAGGAAATGCAGATGTCAAACTTTATAAACAACTGCTATCTAAGGGAAGAAAATAAATTTATATGACAAAAATTTTTAAAAAAAAAGTTGGCGACTTAGATTTCTATAAAATTTTTAAACCTGAATTGACTCCAAAAAGAATGATGGAGCTAGGAGTTTTTGGAGGAGCATATTTCGGACTAGATATTAAAGAATACCCTGAATCATGGTTTAAAAATGCTAAGATAAGTAAAACCTTTGATGTAAATCTTAATAGATTTAAAGTTGTTTCAGGTCTTTCGAGAGAACACTGGATTGAGAAGGGATGGATATTTAAAGAAGACCCATTAGGTTGGTTCCAATGGTACTGCAGATTTACCAAAGGAAGAAGAATTCCAAATATAGATGAAATACAAATTAAAAGATGGAAGAATTTTAGAAGGCATGTTTTAGCTATAGAAAAAAACTGCGAAAAAGGTGACCTTGGTTGTAGAAAAAGACAAAGGCAAGCAATTTTACAGTGGGCCTACGATCCTTATAGATAATTCACAATCAATCACCTAAAAAGTGAAGAATAATTTTTCTTGATTGTCGATTTAACCTATGTTCAAAAAGATATAATCCCTGCCAGGTCCCGAGTAAAAGCTCTCCATTTTTAATACTTAGAGTTAATTGGTTATTTGTTAAAGCAGCCTTTATATGTGCTGGCATATCATCTTTACCTTCAGTTGTATGGACATAAAGAGAGTTATCCATTGGAACAAGCTTATTAAAATAATTCAGTAAATCAGTTTGAACATCAGGATCAGCATTTTCCTGAACAATTAAGGATGCGCTAGTATGCTGTATATTTAAATTTAAGACACCGTTTTTAAAATTATTTTTTTTAATCCATTTTATTGTCTCACCTGTAAAATCATAAAGTTTTTGACCATTGGTACTAATTCTTAAATCAAAAAATTCTTGTCTCATAATTTAGTTATAATTTTTTGAGGTTAGTTCATATAAGCGACTAATAGTTCTCTTGAAGGGTTCAATCATGCTTGTTGAGGACTTAATTATTTCTAAATTTACTCTTGAAGTTATCATCAATGGAATTTTTTTTTCATAGACAATATCTATTAAAGTTATAAATCTTTGCTGTTGATTTGAATTATCCTCATTAAAATCAGGTAAATTTTCAATGAAAATAAAATCAGAATTTTCAGCAATAATTATATAATCCTCTGATCCTAAGTTTCGATTGCACAATTCTTCAAATGAAAATTTGATTACTCTTTCATAAAAGTTTTCTATCTTAAGGCTACGGCCTTTAACTTGTAAAATTTTGGAAGTTTTCTTTTTATTTTTTGTAATTTTTCTTAGAAACTTATTGAATACAAAATTATTATGTTCATTTATTGGTGATAAAAATCTATCTAAATCTCTATTCTTGTTTGAACGATAATCTTCTTGAATAAGTAGTTCTTTCTGGTGAGTATTAAATTTTAAAATCTTTAAAAATGGAATAAATTGTTCTCTTTGTAATCCATCTTTATAAAGATCATCAATCCTTATATTTGATGAAAAAATAACTTTTATTTTTTCATCAAAAATTTTTTGAAACAGTTTTCCAAGTATCATAGCATCAACGATATTTGTCACCTGAAATTCATCAAAGTAGATAATTTCAGAGTATCTCTTTATATCCTTAACAAAAAGATTTATTCCATCTTTTTTATTTTCAAAGATAAAATCATGGAACTTGATCATGAACTCATTGAAATGTAATCTTAATTTTTTTTTTTCTAGACAATCAAAAAAAAAATTAAGTATCATTGTTTTTCCAACTCCAACATCTCCGACTAAATAAAACCCCAAATTTTTTGTATTCTTTTTAAAAATTTTGTTAAAAAAACTTTGATTGAAGTTATTTGAATAATATTTCTCGAGATCGTCAATTATATCTAATTGATTTGGATTTATTTCAAATTGATTATTTTCACAATGTTTCAAAAAAAGTTTTTTAAAATTCATTTTTTAGTTTTGAAATCTATTCCATATTCTGATCTTGGCCCTTTTCTTAATCCAAATGGACCAGCTATAAATAATGTTAAAGGTTTTGTACCTGGTTTTAAATCGATTCTATGTAAATTATTTGCTGATCTAAAACCTATGTATCCTGGTGGCCTCCAGTGCTTTCCTGAACTTAAAGTTTCCCAATAACCACCCTTCAATATTATAGTGATATATGGAAATGTATGATTATGAACTCCATCACCATGATCATCCGCTAACATTTCATGTATAAGTATATTAAAAGGAAACCATTTTGGTCTATGACGAAATAAAACATAATATCGATTCATCCATGGTTTTGCCAAATCATATCTTGGATGCGAAGGACCTCTATCTAAAACAATTCTTTTTCTTCCTAATTTTTCTAAAATTTTTAAAATCATAATCAATCATATCTAATTATTTGACCGTTTTTTATCAAATATAAATTATTTTTAAATATATACGGTCGTGAAATCTCCCGTCTTGCTATTTTTACTGTCTTTTCAATTTTGCCATTCGTTAAGCTTACTATTGTAAGTTTACCCTTATTACTTAGATAGACTTTATCTTTACCAATCAAAAAACCTGTGAATTTAAAATCTTTTTTATTTTCTTTTTTTTTGTTTTTATATAGATCATTTATTCTAATTATGTTTCCTTGATTTTTTTGAACAGTAAATAAAAATCCACTATTAGAAATAGTAAAAATAAAATTATCTATAATTAAAGGTGTAATATTAGAGTTAATTTTATTTTTCCAATTAACAGACCCTGTTCTTATATCTACCGAATAAAACTCATTCCTATTATTTGAAAAGAATAAAGACTTTCCGTCTGAAACTAATTTAGAAGTTTTAAAGTTATATGTCTGATTAATTATATTGCTACTTTGTGTGGGAAGTTGCCAAACTATTAAACCAGAAAAGATATCTGTGGCAGTTATATCACCTATGGAATTACTAAAGATCACCAAATCATTTACAATAATTAAAGAATATTTATTATTAGGAATTGTAAAAGAGTTCTCTGTTACTAAACTCCAACATTTGGATCCATCATAAACATTAAAACATCTTAGGATATTATTATAATCAATAGCAAAAAATTTATTCTCAAAAACCTTTATTTCTGAGTTAAACGGATATTGATTTATTTTTGACCAATTTAACTTTCCAGTTTCTAAATTGATAGAGTAAACTTTTCTAATATTATCTACAATTAACAAATTTTTATCCCTAACGGCAAAACTTAGTTTGGGACTTAATTTTTTTTCACTTTTAGTGTAGTAATTATTCTTCCACAAAACTTTCCCATTATTATCATATTTAATTATAGTTCCTTTTTGATCAAAAAATATTAAACTATCGTTTAAAAAGATTGGTTTTAAATCAAACCCATTAAATTCATCAAATTTTTTAAAATTATATGTTTTTACTTTATTGAGTTTTCCAGAGTAACTTAAAGAACCAAAATTATTTAAATTCATATCCATACTATTGTTTATTTTTAAATTAGAAAAATCAATTCTAATTTCAGGATTTAATTCTTTGATTAAAAGTTCTTGTCCATCAAAAATTTTTACTATAGAGCTATTTTTTTTTTTCTCATTTTTACTACTATTCCAAATTTGAGAATTTTTATTTAACGAGCAATTATTTAGTATTGTAAGTATAAAAATAATTAAAATTATTCTAATCACGAAGATCTCTGCTAAGTCTTTTTTGAGCTTCAATTATTAAATCTTGATTTGCATTTTTTAATGAAAGAACTTGATTGAAAAATTCTTTAGATTTTTGTTTTTCATTTTTTGAATAAAAATATTCTCCCATTAAATATAATGCGTGAGATTTCCAAATACTTTCAGAATTTATTAAGGGGTTCAAAATACTTAATAGTTGATTTTCCTCAATATTATCGGCATTAAAAAGAGCTTTTTTATAAATAATCAAATTTTTGATCTCTGTGTCTAGTGAAGTTTTTTCTATAATAACGTCAAACATTTTATTAATTTCAGATTTATCTTCTATTAATTTCTTATCTAAAATAAAAAATAAAGATAAAGGGGAGTAAGTTGCATCATTTATATAAACTAATTTGGTTAAAGCTTCTTTAGAGACATTTTTATTTTTTTCAGAATATTGGACAATTATTGAATTATATTTATTTGATATATTTTCTTTTTTATTTGCTTTGTATTCTTTTAAAATAAAATAACTTGATAAAAGAATAAAAATAAAAATTAAAAAAGAAATAATTAATTTTTTATTATTAACAAAAAAATTTTTAATTTTTTCGTTACGTACATTGCTTTTTATAATTGATATATCTTCATCCATAATTAAATCATATTTCGAAGAACATACTGAAGTATCCCCCCATTTTTATAATATTCCAATTCATTTTTAGTATCAATTCTACATAAAGAATCTATTATTTTAACATCACCCGATGCATATTTAATCTCAATTTTAACTTTATCAGATGGATTAATTCCTTTTTCAATATCTACTACACTAATCAACTCGGAACCTAATAAATTGAGATTTTTTCTATTCATATTTTCTGTAAATTGTAATGGCAGTATTCCCATTCCAATTAAATTAGATCTATGTATTCTCTCAAAACTTTCTGCAATTACTACTTTAACTCCTAATAATTTAGTTCCTTTTGCAGCCCAATCACGAGAAGAACCCGTGCCATATTCTTTACCACCAATTACAACTAAATCAGTTCCTCTTTTTTTATACTCTACTACCGCATCATAAACAGACATAACTTTTTCCTCAGGATATAATTTTGTAAAACCACCTTCTGTTCCTGGTGCCATTTCATTTTTAATTCTTATATTTGCAAATGTACCCCTCATCATCACCTCGTGATTTCCACGTCTTGAGCCATATGAGTTATAATCCTTAGGAAGAATTTGATAATTCATAAAATACTCTCCTGTTGGGCTATCTTTTTGAATATTACCAGCTGGAGAAATATGATCTGTGGTAACCATATCTCCTAATATCAATAATGGTCTTGCATTTTTAATCTCTTTAAAACCCTCTGGCTCATCGCTAAGATTTTCAAAAAAAGGAGGTTTTTTTACATATGTGGAATTTTCATCCCAATTATAAATACTACTCTTTTCTGTTTTAATTTCTTGCCATTGTTTTGGTCCCTCGGAAACATTTGAGTATCTTTTAACAAACATATCTGCATTAAGAGAAATCTTCAACGTATCCTCTATTTCTTTATTTGAAGGCCAGATATCTTTTAAAAATATATCTTTACCGTTTTTGCCTTTTCCAAGTGAGTCTTTGAATAAATCAAATTCCATATGACCTGCAAGAGCATAAGCTACAACAAGAGGAGGAGAGGCTAGATAATTTGCTTTAATGTGAGGTGAAATTCTTCCTTCAAAGTTTCTGTTGCCTGACAAAACAGATACTGCATATAAATTTTCTTTTTGTATAGCTTCAACTATATTTTCTGCTAACGGTCCTGAATTACCAATACAAGTTGTACAACCATAACCAACTAGATTAAATCCTAACTGATCTAAGTAAGTATTTAGACCTGCCTTCTCTAAATAATCAGTTACTACTTTAGAGCCAGGAGCTAAAGATGTTTTAACCCAAGGTTTAACATTTAATCCTAACTCGACAGCTTTTTTTGCAAGAAGTCCAGCTCCAATAAGAACATTTGGATTGGAAGTGTTAGTGCATGATGTAATTGCTGCAATTAATATTGAACCATCCTTGATTTCATAATCTGTATCTTTTACCTTGGAGACTTTATAATCCTTTTTATCTGTTGCTTCTTTAAACACTTTTTTAAAATTACTTGATGCGTCAGTTAAAAGGACTTTATCTTGTGGTCTTTTAGGACCTGAAATAGTTGGAACTACAGTGGACATATCTAAAGAGATTTTATCAGTAAACTCAATTTCATCACTTGACCACAAACCTTGTTCCTTTGCGTACTTTTCTACAATTGCTACTGTTTCTTTGTCTCTTCCAGAAAATTCTAAATATTTCAAAGTTTCTTCGTCTATCGGAAAGAATCCACAAGTAGCTCCATACTCCGGAGCCATATTAGCAATTGTTGCTCTATCTGCTAAAGTTAAACTTTTTAATCCTTCACCATAAA
>CACHRX010000015.1 GCA_902582385.1 uncultured Pelagibacteraceae bacterium
CACTATTTTAAAAATTAACGATATCACTTTAATCAATTTCAATAAAAATAAGAATTTGAAATTAGCCCTTTTTATAAAAAAAAACATAAATTATGAAAAAAAAATAATTAGAAAATATGCAAAAAAGTTTATCAATAGTTCTAGCTAATACCAAAAGATCTAAATTTTATATCAATGAACTTAAGAAAAATAAAATTTATTTAGAAAATATTATTTTTTATTCCAAAATTACAGATAGTAAGATTTTAAAAAGTTTAGAAAAATACCCCTATAAAGATAATTTATTTTTAATTAAATCAAATAATATTAACAATAAAACTATTGAAAAAGAATTACTTAAGATAAAATCAAAATATATTTTATTTTCTGGTTATAATGCTGAAATATTAAAGAACAAAAAAATTCTTAAAAAAAATATTATTCATTGTCATCCTGGATTACTTCCAAAATATAGAGGAAGCACTGTTTTTTATTATAGTATGCTTGAAATGAATAGAATTGATGTTTCTGTATTTAAAATGACAAAAAAAATCGATGAAGGACGAATTTTATTCACTAAAGGTTATAGTTTTCCTAAGAATAAAATTGATTTAGAGAACGATTTTGATCATATTATTCGTGCTAAGACTTTAGTGTCTTTTATAAAATCTAAAAAAAATAAGTTCAAAAAATTAAACAGTAAATTTGATAGTTTTTATTATATAGCTCATCCAATTATTAGAAGTATTATTTTAAATCCTAGATTAATATTTAGGAAACTATAGGTATAATTTTAATAATTATAGGTGTTATTTTTATAAATTATTTAGGAAAAGTAAGTTCTTAGATATTTATGGAAGAATAAAATAATTATTTTACAAGAAAATTCACTTTTTTATTTGATAGATTTAAATGAATTTTTTTATATGATCCAAAATTATCTCCATCAATTTGAACAGGTATCAAATCATTTCCATCAATTGTAATGTTTTGTGCATAAGTAGTAATAACATTTTTATTTTTACTTAAATCACCATTAAGAATTATTAAAAAAATTGAATATAATAAACTAATCCTAGTCAAATCTTTAAATATATAGGTGACTAATTTCTCTTCAAAAATATTTGTTTTATTTATTTTATGATGTCCAGCGTAATATTTGGTATTTGAAGATAATATCCAGTCTGCTTGATAAAATTGACCATCAAAAGTGACATTTAACTTTTTATTATTCATAAACAAGAAATATTGAAAACCTTTGATACCAAATATAATTTTACCTAGAATCTTTTTAATTTTTGAATTAATTGAATGAACAATTTTTGCATCCCATCCTATACCAGCCATTAAAAAGAAATAATTATCGTTAATTTTTACAAGATTAGAGGATTTATAATTATTAGAAACCAACACATTTACTATATCATCAACTTTTTTATTCATTGATAATTCAGCTTGAAGCAAATTTGCAGTGCCAGCAGGAATATAACCTATGGCAAAATCGTCTTTAAAATCAAAATTATTTTTAATTAATTCATTAATTGCAAAAGAAACTGAACCATCACCACCAGCTACTATTAGTCGATCATAATTTTTTTGATTAAAATTTTTGAAAATTTTCTTAGCTTGATTTATTGTTTTTGTTTCAAAGTAGTCTACAGAAATATTCTCTTTTAACTTAGATAAAATCCTATTTATGAATATAGATTTTCTTCCAGAGGAAGAATTCAAATTATAAATCAAACAACATAACATAATTAATCCTTAAAAAATTTTTAACAAATTTGTAACATTCAAATGAAATAAGAATTACATGATTCGTGTTACAGTTGTATTAAAATATAGGTCTTTAAATGCCTAATTTACTTAAATATAAAAGTATATTTATTTCTGATGTTCATTTAGGTACCAAGGGTTGTCAGGCGAAAAAACTTTTAGAGTTTTTTAAAAACTCAAGATCCGAAAATCTTTATCTTGTAGGGGACATTATAGATATCTGGGAAATGCAAAAAAGTTTTTTTTGGCCTCAAGAACATAATGATGTAATCCAAAAAATTTTAAGAAAAGCTAGACATGGTACCAAAGTTTTCTACATAATGGGTAATCATGACGAAATGTTAAGAAAATTTATTCCAATGCATTTTGGTGACATCCATATGGTTAATAGAGTTATTCATGAAACAAATGCAGGAAAAAAATATGTTGTTGTTCATGGTGATGCTTGGGATGGTGTTATGAAACATGCTAAATGGTTATCTAAACTTGGATCAATAGCCTATAATTTACTATTAAAATTAAATGTAATAATTAATTTTTTTAGAAGATTGAGAGGAAAAGAATATTGGTCTCTTGCAAAATTTTTAAAGTATAAAGTCAAAAATGCAGTTAAATATATTGGTGAATATGAAAAAACACTTTCAGATTATGCAAAAAGAAAAAAATTTGATGGAATTATTTGTGGCCACATCCATCATGCTGAGGATAGAGACTTTAATGGGGTCAATTATTTAAATTGTGGAGACTGGGTTGAATCTTGTACCGCATTAGCCGAAAATTATGATGGTAGTTTTGAAATATTATATTGGGACAAAATAAGAGAACAATATTTAGACGATAAAGAAATAATTAAACCAATTAAAACTGAAGAATTAAAAAAAGCTTCATAATTAATGAAAATTTTAATTGCTACAGATGCATATTTTCCACAAGTAAATGGTGTCGTAAGAACCTTACATGAAACAGGTAATGTATTAAAAGAACAAGGTCATAGAATAGAATATATTACACCTGACTTATTTTTTACTTTTCCGATGCCGAAATATAATGAAATTAAGTTGTCTATAAATGTATGGCCAAGAGTTGGTAATTTAATAAAGAAAATCAATCCAGATGCAATTCATATCGCTACCGAAGGCCCGATAGGCACTATGGCAAGAAGATATTGTTTAAAAAATAATCTAAAGTTTACTACGAGTTTCCATACAAGATTTGATAAATATCTAAAACTTTACTTTCCTATTATACCAGCAAAATGGGCTGAAAAATTCTTAGCAAATTTTCATAATAAGGCTGAGAGAATTTTAGTAACTACAGAGTCTATGAGAAAAGAATTAATCGATATAGGTATAGATGACAATAAAATGATTACTTGGACTAGAGGAGGAAATCATGGAGCTTTTAAGAACCCTAAAAAAATTGATTTACCTCATAAAAGACCTATTTGGATTTATGTTGGAAGAGTTGCAGTTGAAAAAAACATAAGAGCTTTTTTAGAATGTGATTTAGAAGGTACAAAAATAATTATAGGAAAAGGACCTGATTTAAAAAAATTGAAAAAAGAATTCCCTAAAGATATTTTTTTAGGAGAAAAAACAAATGGTGAATTAGCATCACATTTTGCATCCTCTGATGTTTTTGTTTTCCCTAGTAAAACAGATACATTTGGAATTGTAGTTACAGAAGCTTTAAATTGCGGAACACCTGTTGCTGCGTATCCTGTTCCAGGTCCTAAAGATATATTTGAAGGATCCAAAATAAATTGTTTAGATGATGATCTTAAAGTATCAGCACAAAAAGCTTTAAAAGTTGACAGAAATGATTGTCTTGAATTTGCAAAAAAATTCACTTGGGAAGAAACAGCAAAAATATTTTTTAACAATATTTCACCAAATCATTAGTTAATTTTTCCTTAATTTATTTGCATTAAAAAGTGTAATGATGCAAAATTAAGCCATCTAAATTTATGGAATATTTCGTCATTCTACTTATAGTTGTGATAGTTTATCTTCTCTATTTACTTAATCAAAAAAAAAATAAATCAATAAATACCGCTACAATAGTTAATAAAAGAGAAGAAAAAACAAAAAGAGTAATTATTGATGAGCTTGAAGATCAATTTTTTGCATTAAATAAATTTAACATAATTAAATATGCTAATCCAAGTGCATTAAAAAGATTTGGAAGTAATTTAATTGATAAAAACATATCTTCTATAATTCGAAAACCAGAATTAATAGAAAATATTGAAAAAGCTATCGTAGAAAATAAAACAAAAAATATCGATGTTGAAATAGACCTCCCATCATATCAATTCTATAAAATTTATATTATTCCTGGCCCAACTCATTTGTTTACTGAACCAGACTCCGTTGTGTTATTTTTAAAAGATTTTACTGAAATTACAAAAGCACAAAAATTTAAAACTGATTTTGTAGCAAATGTAAGCCATGAATTAAGAACACCTTTAATGGCAATCAAAGGATCACTAGAAACAATTGAGGGCCCAGCGTCTGATGATGAAAAGGCTAAAAAAAAATTTATGAAAATAATGACTGATCAATCAAATAGAATGGAAAATTTAATTAATGATCTTTTAATACTCACAAGAATTGAATTAGAAGAACACATAAGGCCAAACTCTTTAGTTGATATAAATGATCTTTTCAAAACAATCATCAGTAATTTTGAGATTATTTTAAAAAGAAAGAAATTAAATATTAATTTATCTCTCGCCAATCCAACAGTTGTTATTGGAGATGAAAAAAAATTACAAACTGTTTTTTCTAATCTTTTAGATAATGCAATTAAGTATTCAAAGGAAAATAAGTCTATTTTTATATCAAGCAAAATTAGTGATGGTAAATTGTTAGAAAAAAATTTTATGATCAGTATTAAAGACGAAGGTGTTGGCATTCCTCAAAGATATATTTCTAGAATTACAGAAAGATTTTTTAGGGTAGATCTTGAACAAAGTAACAAGGTTGGTGGAACCGGTTTAGGATTAGCTATAGTTAAACATATAGTTACTCAACATCGTGGACATTATGAGATTCTAAGTGAGGAAAACCAAGGAACTGAAATTCAAATTTATTTACCAGCGAAAACTTAAATTTAAAAAGTGTTATATTGTAATAGTTTTAGAAGATTTTTTTAACAATTCTTTACTTGATTAATGTTAATCTTTTAATTAATTTTTTATATGGTTAAAATATTCAAAAATATTTTGATTTTTGCTTTTTTATTAAGCTCTATAACAACAAGTGTTTTTTCTAAAGATATCACAACATTATTAAGAAATCAGCAACTTACAGTTTTTGATATTGGAATTTTTAGATTAGAAGCAGATTTAAAAACTTCATATCCTTCTATAAAAGATCATTTAGAAGTTACTGAAGCTGAATTTTATACAGACGTAGTTACCTCGTATTCTAAAAATTCAATTGATTTAATTGTTTCTGTTCCTATGAATAAAAATCTCAAGAAGGAAAATTATTTTTCAGATTCTTTTAGATGTAGGAATATTTTTAATTCTGTAAGAGATTTTTTATTGAGGAATGAAAATTTGAGTAATTACAGATATACTATGGCTACAAGTTATTTAACCTCTATATTTTCAACCCCAAGTTCATGGCCTAGCTGGAGATATGATGAAGAAATTAGAGAAGAATTAGTAAACTTAGTAAAACTAGAAATAACTTTACGTCCAAGCAATGAACTCGCTATTAATGAACAGGTAAACCCTGTTTCATGTATTGGTGGCCTAGAAACTGATATTAATCAGATAATTATTTCAAAAAAATACAACTAAAAAGTTACCTTTTTAACAAAAGTGTAACAATTCTGTAATATTAAAGATTCAATAAATTTATACGAGTCAGTCATCTTTTAATTAATAAATAACGAAAGGATTAAAGATAATGAAAAAACTAACTATAGTAATTGCTTCTTTAGTTGCACTTTCAATTGCAACTGTTGCTCAAGCAAGAGATCAAATTAAGATAGTTGGTTCTTCTACGGTATTCCCTTATGCAACAGTTGTTGCTGAAAGATTTGGTGGTTCAGGATTTAAAACTCCTGTAATCGAGTCTACTGGTACTGGTGGTGGAGCTAAACTATTCTGTGCTGGTGTAGGTGAACAACATCCAGATATTACAAACGCATCAAGAGCTATGAAAGATAAAGAAAAAGCTCTATGTAAGAAAAATGGTGTAAATGAAATCGTTGAGATCGTAATTGGTAACGATGGTATTACATTAGCTTACAGCAAAGATGCAAAACCAGTAAACTTTACTAAAGAACATTTGTATTTAGCACTAGCTGCTCATACAGTTGTTGATGGTAAATTAGTTCCAAATATTTATAAAACTTGGGACCAAATTGACTCTAGTTTACCAAAACAAAAAATTTCAGTGATGATCCCACCAGGAACATCAGGAACTAGAGATGCTTGGAATTCTTTAGTAATGAAAAAAGGTATGACTAAAGAAGCTAAAGCTCTTTATAAAGCTGGTTTTGAAGCTGGAAATAAAAAATACAAAAAACCTCAAAAACTTTACAGAGAAGATGGTGCTGCTATTGAAGTAGGAGAAAACGATAGTTTAATCATCCAAAAGTTAACTCAAGATAAAGATATGTTTGGTTTCTTTGGTTTCAGTTATTTCTTAGCTGCAAAAGATAAATTGCAAGCAGCAAGTATTGATGGTGGACAACCATCATTGAAGTCTATTCAAGACTACAGTTATGCTGTTGCTAGACCTTTATTCTTCTACGTGAAAAAAGCTCACGTTGGAGTAATTCCAGGCTTACATGAGTTTGTGAAAGAATTCACAACGAAGAAAGCTATTGGAAAAGGTGGTTACCTAGCAGACATTGGTTTAGTGCCATTAGACTCTAAGTTGTATAAAACAACTAGAACTAATGCTACCAAACTAGTTGCTATGGGTAATTAATTATTCCTCAGTTAACAAATGATAAAAAAGGGGGTCTTTTTAGACCCCTTTTTTTTAAATTAAGAGTACAGTCCTCAATAAAGGAGATTCTTTGAACTTAATATTATTTACATTTATTGTTCTTCTAGGTTTCACAAGTTATTATTTTGGACGCAAAAAAGCATATACAATTCAATCTACAAAAAAAAGATTAACTGCATTACCACAATTTTATGGTTATTATCTTTCAATCTGGTGTGCAATACCAGCCTTTATAATTTTTTCTTTATGGGCAATTTTCGAGCCCACAATTGTAAAACTATTAATCTTAAGTGATTATTCAAATCAAGGTTATCTTGATGATGAATTAAATTTAATATACGAAAAAACAAAAGCATTGTCTCGAGGTCAATTCACTGGAGAAATTACACCTTTTATTGAGGCTTCAGCTGAAAAATATTTAAGTCTTCGATCAATAGCTCAAAGTTCAAAAGTTGTTATAGTATTATCTGCAATTATTGCCTCTGTTGCTTACGCATATAAAAGAATTTCATCTAATTCTAGAACAAGAGAACCAGTTGAAAAATTTTTAAACGCAGTTTTATTTACAGCTTCTTTAGCTGCAATATTAACTACTGTTGGAATAGTTTTCTCACTTATATTTCAAACTATAGATTTTTTTAAAGTAATTCCATTATTTGATTTTGTCTTTGGAACTCACTGGTATCCAGCAAAAGCTTTTGTTAGAGATTCTTCTGAGGCTTTAGATCCGACAATGTATTCCGATACTTTTGGAGCAGTCCCTATTTTTGCAGGTACTTTTTTTATTGCATTTATTGCTATGTGCGTTGCTATCCCAATTGGATTAATGAGTGGAATTTATTTAGCTGAATATGCATCATATAAAGTTAGACAATACGCAAAACCTTTAATTGAAATTTTAGCTGGTATACCAACAGTTGTTTATGGTTTTTTTGCTGCCCTAACTGTTGGCCCATTTTTAAAAGAATTAGGAACCTCTATGGGTCTTGAAGTTTCAGCTGAAAGTGCTTTAGCAGCAGGAGGGGTAATGGGCATTATGATCATACCATTTATTTCAAGTTTAAGTGACGATGTAATTACAAGTGTACCTCAAAGTTTAAGAGATGGAAGTTATGCTATGGGAGCAACTAAATCAGAAACAATCAAGAGAGTTATTTTTCCTGCGGCATTGCCGGGGATAGTTGGATCTATTTTGCTTGGTGTTTCAAGAGCTATAGGAGAAACAATGATAGTTGTTATGGCCTCAGGTTTAGCTGCCAATTTAACTTTAAATCCATTAGAATCTACTTCAACAATTACAGCTCAAATTGTAGTTATTCTAATTGGTGACCAAGCTTTTGGTGATCCAAAAACGCAAGCTGCTTTTGCATTAGGTATGTCATTATTTTTAGTAACGCTTTGTTTAAATATTGTGGCCTTAAGAGTAGTTAAAAAATATAGAGAGAAATATGAATAAAAATAAAGAACAATTATTAAATAAAAGATACAAGGCTGAGCAGAGATTTCGCTTATACGGTCAAAGTGCAATTTTTATGGCACTTTTATTTTTAACAATTTTTATTTTCAAAATTTTTTCAACTGGCTATTCAGCTTTTCAAAAAACTTGGCTCATTGTTCCAGTAACTTTTGATGCTGAATTAATGATGTTAGAACAAAACCCTTCTAAAGAGGACATACAAGACGCTGATTATTACGATATAGCATTAAAATCAATGGCTGATTTAGATCTAAATGCCAATGAGGATCAAGAAAATGAATTGAAGAGAATGGTTTCTTATTTCTTTGAAAAAGAAATTAAAAATGAACTTTTAAATGACCCTAGTTTAATAGGAAAAACAAAAGAGGTTTATTTAACTGCTTCAGATGATCTAGATCAAGTTTTTAAAGGAAATTATCCAAGAGATTTACCTGAAGATCAAAGAAGAGTAAGCGATTATCAATTAAAAATTTTTGATCAACTTGTTGCAAATGGTAAGGTTGAAAGTAAATTTAATATTAGCTTTTTTACAAATGCTGACTCAAGAGAAGCAGAACTAGCTGGAATAGCAAGTTCATTTATGGGCTCAATTTTTTCTATACTTGTTTGTTTAATGATAGCTTTTCCTGTAGCGGTTCTAGCAGCAATCTATCTTGAAGAATTTGCCCCTAAAAATAGATTTACTGATTTTATTGAAGTAAATATAAATAACTTAGCAGCAGTTCCATCTATAGTTTTTGGTCTATTAGGGTTAGGAGTTTTATTGGCTATATTTCAACTACCAAGGTCTACCCCATTAGTTGGAGGTATTACTTTGTCCTTAATGACCTTACCAACAATAATCATAGCTGCCAGAGCATCTTTAAAAGCAGTTCCGCCAAGTATAAGAGAGGCAGCACTTGCTATGGGAGCAAGTCGAATGCAAACCACAATGCATCATACTGTTCCTCTTTCAATGCCTGGCACGTTATCAGGAACAATAATTGGTTTAGCTCAAGCTTTAGGAGAAACTGCACCCCTCATTTTAATTGGAATGGTTGCTTTTGTTAACACGATACCTGGATCACCTATGGATCCTGCTGCAAGTTTACCAGTTCAAATTTATATTTGGGCTGAAAGTGCTGAAAGAGGATTTGTAGAAAAAGTTTCGGCATGTATAATGGTCCTTCTTGGCTTTTTAATAACAATGAACTTATTTGCCCAAATAATAAGACATAAGTTTGAGAAAAAATGGAGTTAAAATGATAAAGATTAAAGCAAAAGATGTTGATGTTTTTTATGGAAAAAAACAAGCGCTCTTTAATATAAGTTTAGATATTGAGGAAAATCAAGTAACAGCATTAATTGGTCCATCTGGTTGTGGTAAATCAACTTTCCTAAGATGTCTTAATAGGATGAATGATGTAATTGATATCTGCAGTGTTAAAGGAGAAATTTTAATTAATGACTTTAATATCAATGATAAAAGTTGTGATGTTGTAAGACTAAGAGAAAAAATTGGTATGGTTTTTCAAAAACCTAATCCTTTCCCAAAAACTTTATATGAAAATGTATCTTACGGTCCAACAATTCATGGTATGGCTCAATCAAAACAAGAAATGGATGAAATTGTTGAAACTAGCTTAAAAAAAGCTGCACTATGGGAAGAAGTAAAAGATAGATTGCATGAACCTGGAACTGGATTATCTGGAGGACAACAGCAAAGACTTTGTATTGCTAGAGCGATTTCTGTAAGACCAGAAGTTATATTAATGGATGAGCCTTGTTCAGCATTAGATCCAATAGCAACAGCACAAATTGAAGAATTGATTGATGAGTTAAAAAAAGAGCACACAATAATAATTGTAACTCATTCTATGGCTCAAGCGGCACGTGTATCTCAAAATACAGGTTTTTTTCACTTAGGACAATTGATAGAACATGGATCTACTGATAAAATATTTAAGAATCCTGATAATACAAAAACCCAGGACTATATAACCGGGAGGTTTGGATAATGTCTGAAGCACCACATACAGTTAAATCTTACGAAGAAGAACTAAAAAACCTGAATGCTAATATAATTAAAATGGGAAGTGCATGTGAGGATGCTTTAGGTAAAGCAATTCAAGCCATCACAACAAGAAATAGCGATATTGCAGAAAATGTAATTCAAGATGATGAAAAAATAGATAAATATGAAGCCTTGATTGAACAACAAGTTGTAAATTTAATTGCTTTAAGACAACCTATGGCAATTGATTTAAGAGAGACAGTAACGGCTTTGAAAATGTCTTCAGATTTAGAAAGAATAGGTGATTTAGCAAAAAATATATCCAAGAGAACACTTTTGCTAAATGAAAATCTTCCAAAGATTTTGGTAGATTCACTAAATAGAGTATCTACCAATGTTCAAAAACAATTAAAATCAACATTAGACGCTTATTTAGAAAGATCTGCGCCAATGGCAGTAAATGTTTGGGAAGGTGATGAGCAAATAGATGATCTAACAAATCTTTGTATGCAAGAAGTTATAAAATATCTTAAAGAAAATGAAAAAAATTTAGACGATGGAACTCACTTGTTGTTTGTGACCAAAAATGTTGAGCGTATTGGTGATCATACTACAAATGTTGCAGAACAAATTTATTATTTAGTTAAAGGTGAATATTTAGAAGGTGACAGACCTAAGGGCACTGAGCCAATTGTAACTGGAGAAAAATGATTTATGTCAGCTCATGTTTTCATAGCTGAAGATGAAGCATCAATTGTTAGTTTGTTAAAGTATAATCTTGAAAAAGAAGGTTATAAAGTCAGTCATTCAGAAAATGGAGAAGATGCTCTTAAACAAATAAAATCAAAACAGCCAGATTTGATATTAATGGATTGGATGTTACCTGAATTATCTGGTGTTGAAATTTGTAAAAACTTAAAAAAAGATAATAAGTTTAATGATATTCCTGTCATTATGTTAACTGCAAAAGGGGAGGAAGAAGACAAATTAAAAGCATTTGATACAGGTGCAGATGATTATGTAACTAAACCTTTTAGTCAAAAAGAATTAAATGCTAGAATTAAATCTTTATTGAGAAGATCTAAGCCTCAATCATCATCAGACATTGTAGAATTTACTGATTTAAAAATAGATCGGATTACAAAAAGAGTTTATAGAAAAGATAAGGAAATTACTTTAGGTCCAACTGAATTTAAACTATTAGATTTTTTTATCAAAAATCCAAAAAGAGTTTATTCAAGAGAACAACTTCTAAATAATGTTTGGGGGGAAGATATATATGTTGAGTCTAGAACAGTAGATGTTCATATTAGAAGATTAAGACAAGCAATTAATATACAAAATACAAAACCTTTAATTAGAACAGTGAGATCAGCTGGTTATTCTTTAGAATCTTGAAGATCTTTGGGCCTTATAAATTCTTTTAATACTCCTTTTTTCTCAACTTCATTCCAGGATTTAATATCAAACTCAATTTTTGCAAATGCTGCTGTTGGGAATTTATAATTCATTAGTTTAAAATTATTCGTATTATGATTTTTTGTAAGATTTCGTACTAAATTTTTCACTGATGGTTCATGGTTTATAATCAAAATTGATTTATATTCACTGGATATTTCTTTAATTTTTTTTATAATTGCATTCTCATCAACTAAATATAAATCTTTTGAAAAATTAACTTTTTTTGGTTTATTAATTTTCTTGGACAAAATTTGAAAAGTTTTTTTTGTTCTTTTTGATGATGAAATTAATGCATAATCAAATTTAAATTTTTTTTTAACAAAAAATTCACAAATCATTTTTGCATTTCTCTTGCCTCTTTTACTAAGTGGTCTATCAAAATCATTAATACTTAAATCATCCCAACTAGATTTTGCGTGTCTCATGACGTATAATTGATACATAAAATTTAAATATATGACTGCTTTAAAAAAACAACATAAAGAAGAGCTGAAATCTAGATATATAAATAGAGAGCTTTCTTGGTTAAAATTCAACGACAGAGTACTTTTAGAGGCACAAAATATCGAAAATCCTCTTTATGAAAGAGTAAAGTTTTTATCAATTGCTGGGTCTAATCTAGATGAATTTTTTATGGTCCGAGTTGCTGGATTATATAGTCAAATAAAACAAGAAGTTGACTCATTAAGTTCTGATGGTTTGACACCTGAAGAGCAAATGGATGAGGTAGTGCTTGAAACTAAGAATCTATTAAAAAAACAGAACAAAATTTTTATTCAACTGATTATGGAATTAAAAAAAAATAATATCAGTTTAGTTAAACCAGTTAATTTAAATACTAAGGATAAAAAAAAACTTCTAGAAATATTTAAAGAAGAGATTTACCCTTTACTAACACCATCAGCAATTGATCCTGCACACCCATTTCCTTTTATAATCAATCAAGGAAGAGCAATTGTAATGAAGTTAAGAAAAAAAAATAAAAAAAGGATTTTAAACTCAATAATTGTAATACCAAAAGCATTATCTAGATTTATTGAAATAGAGTCTTCTAAAAATCATAAGAAGTTTGTTATTCTAGATGACATAATAAGTTTTTTTGCTAATGAAATTTTTCCAGATCATGATTTAGAAAAAAAAATGATTTTTAGAGTAACAAGAGACAGCGATGTAGAGATTCAAGAGGAAGCAGAAGATTTAGTTAGATCTTTTGAATTGGCTTTAAAAAGACGTAGAACGGGTGATATTGTTCGTTTAGAGGTTCTTGAAAATAGTGATAATGAATTGGTAAGATTTATAACTAATAAATTAGACATAAATCCTGACTATATTTATGATGTTGCTGGCCTTGTTGGAATTCAAGATATAGATCAAATATGTAAAGTAAAAAATCCAAAATTAAGATTTAAACATTTTACACCTAGAGAAGTTGAAAGATTAAAAGAATATAATGATAATTTTTTTGAAACTATTAAAAAGAAAGATTTAGTTGTTCATCATCCTTTTGAAACATTTGACTCAGTAATTGAATTTTTAAACCAAGCAGCAAATGATAAAAAAGTTATAGCTATAAAACAAACTCTATATAGAACAACTCTAGACTCACCAATTGTTAAAGCTTTAATAACAGCAGCAGAAAACGGAAAAACAGTTACCGCTTTAATTGAAATTAAAGCTAGATTTGATGAGGAAGCTAATATTCAACTATCAAGAAGTTTAGAAAAAGTAGGTGTCCAAATTGTTTATGGTTTTGCTAAATATAAAACCCATGCAAAATCATCATTAGTTTTAAGAAGAGAACAAGGAAAAATACAAACTTATTTTCATTTAGGAACCGGCAATTATCATCCTGTAAATGCTAAAATTTATACTGATTTATCTTTATTTAGTTGTGATAAGAAAATGGCGTCAGATGTTGAAAAGTTTTTTAATTATGTAACAGGATACGCAAAACCAAAAAATCTTAATAAAATTTCTATTTCGCCAGTAAATATGAGGCAAACTTTAAATGAAAATATTGATGCTGAAATTATAAATTCTAAAAATGGAAAATTTGCAGTTATTTGGGCAAAAATGAACTCTTTAGTAGATCCAGAAATTATTGATAAATTTTATGAAGCTTCAAATGCTGGTGTAAAAATTCATTTATTTGTGAGAGGTGTTTGTTGTTTAAGACCAGGAGTTAAAGATAGATCAGAAAACATAGTTGTAAAAAGTATCATAGGAAGATTTTTAGAGCATTCTAGAATTTATTGTTTTAGTAACGGCACTAAAAACATGCCTAATAGAAATGCAAAAGTATATATTTCTTCAGCTGATTTAATGCCGAGAAATTTAAATAGAAGAGTAGAACTTCTAGTTCCAATTGAAAATGAAACTGTTCATGAACAGATTTTAGATCAAATAATGTTAGCAAATTATCTTGATACTAATCAGAGCTGGGAGCTCAATGCTGATGGTAATTATAAAAAAATTAAATATAGTAAGAACGATTCTTTTTCAGCTCATGAATATTTTATGAATAATCCGAGCTTATCTGGAAGAGGTAAGGCTAAATTAAAAATGCAGCCTAAACAACTGCACTTAAGATTGATTAAAAGTGGAAGTAATTAAAAGTAAAAATAGTTTAAAATTTAAACAGACAAAATTAGCTATAATAGACATTGGATCAAACTCTATAAGAATGCTAATTTATGAAGATTTCAGTTCTTCTCGTGTGCCTTTTTTTAATGAAAAAGCTGTTTGTGAACTTGGAAAAAATTTAGATAAATCGAAAAAACTTCACAGATCTGGTACTGAATATGCTTTAAAAGTTTTAAAAAGATTTTCTGAAATTTTAAATGTTTCAAAAATCACAAATCTAAAGATTATTGCAACAGCAGTTATAAGAGAAGCAACTGATACAAAACCTTTTATTGATGAAGTTGAAAAACTTTTTAAAACTAAGATTAATATATTATCAGGCGAAGAAGAAGCTACATACTCAGCTGAGGGAGTAAAAATAGGTTTTGAAAATGTTGATGGATTAGTTGCTGATCTAGGTGGGGGTAGTTTGGAGTTAGCCCGAGTTGAAAACAATATAGTAACAAATAAGACCTCTTTACCCGTTGGTGTCTTAAGATTAATGAATAATCCTATTGTTAAAAAAAGAAATTTAGCAAAATATATTAAAAAATTATTAAGAGATGAAAAATGGATCTCAAAAAAGAAGTTTAATAATTTATATTTAGTTGGAGGTACTTGGCGTGCATTATTTAAGTTACATCTTTTTCAAAATAATCATCCAGTACATATAATCCATCAATATAGTATTGATAACAATGTTTTATCTAAGTTTGTTGAAAAAATTTCTTCTTTTAATAAATCCAAACTTAAAACAGTTGAGTATATTTCAAAATCTAGAACACCGTATTTACCTTATAGCTGTATTATACTTGATGAAATTATGAAAGTTTCAAATCCAAAAAATATAATTTGTTCTATCAGTGGTTTGCGAGAAGGATCTTTATCAATTGATTATTTTAAAGATGTAAAAGAATCTGAAATCTTTTATAAAGCACTTGAGAAGGTTGCGCAAAAAAGAGGTGATCTAGGATCGAACTATAAAAAATATTATGATTTTATTCAGCCAGTTTTTGAGGGTAATGAGCACTTTAATAAGAAATTATTATATCTGGCATGTGTATTAAGTCATATGGACTGGGGATTAGGAGCATTTCAAAAAGCTGAATTGGTATTTCAAGAAACGATAAATACTCCGTTACTCAGATTGACTCATAAAGAAAGAATACAATTAGCTTTGTCATGTTATTGGCGGTACTGTAGTATCAAGTATAATCCAAAGATGGAGTATCTAACTTTTTTAAATAATAATGAAATTTTTTCAAGCAAACAAGTTGGAGCAGCATTGAGATTTTCACAATCATTGACCTCGATATCTACGATATTTCTTGAAGAGTTTAAATTGTATAAAAGAGGTAATGCTGTATTTTTAAAAATTCCATCACAACATCAAGAAATAATCTCAAAACAAGTTACTAAAAGATTTAAAGCTCTTGCTAGAGAATTATTTTTAGAACCAAGAGTAATTTACTCAAATAATTCAAGATAAATTAAATTTAATTCTATTTTTAATTGAGTGATATTTTTTTTTAACATTATTTTAATTTAAATTCATTTAACTTTAACAATAAGTAAATAATTTTGTAATTTAGTTTATGTATAAAGCACCATCAAAGTTTAAATATTCATTATTTCTTCCCCTGTTTAAATTTTGTTGATTAACTACTTTCTTCCTTCTCTTAAATGAGAAGGGAGAAAGACGATTTGGAATTAATTATTTATAGATGCAGGAGACTGCTCTGCATTTTTCTTAGCAAGCTTTTTTGCTTTTTTTTCTGCAACCTTTTTTTCTAGACCAGCAATTTTAATATTAAGGCTTGATAATTTTTTTTCTTTTGCTGTAATTTTATTTTTAAGTTTGTCTATTGATTTTAATATCTTTGTTTTTTTCTTTTCATTTTTTTTTAGTTTTTTTCTCATTACTGCCTCCGAATTATTTAATATTTGATTTAATCATATAATCCTTAAATAAAAAAGATATTTTGATACAACCTTTAGTTTATAGTTTTTTAAGAACTGTTATTAAATAAAAAAACATTGCTATATGAGAACTATTATTGAATTTTTGATTTAATATTAATTTAAATATCTCTCTTTGATTAAAAAGATGAATTCTAATACCTTGTTCTGGTTTCGAAATTTTAATTAAGTCTTCTGTGTAATAACCAGTAATTTTAGTAGTTAGTCTTCCAGGTTCATTATAAAAAGTTATTATTTTACTCAATTTTGATCTTGATCTATATCCTGTTTCTTCTCTTAATTCCTTATATGCTGATTGGAGAGTTGTTTCCTTTTTTTCCACTATGCCAGAAGGAAACTCGTAGTTAATTTTATTAATTGGAACTCTTTTTTGGGAAACTACTACATATTTGTCTTTAATCTTAGGTATTACTAATGAAAGATTAGAAGTTTTAAGATAATGATAAAACTCTTTTTTTTTAAATTTTTTGTTAATTAAACTTATTCGATTGGTAAGTTTTATATTTTTCAATTTTTTTCTAAAAATAACTTTTTAACAATAAGTACAGCAATTAACATTCCAATAAGCTCAGCTAAAATATAATAAGGAGTATTTAAATAACTAATACCAGTAAAAGACTCTGTAAATGTTCTAGCAATTGCAACAGCTGGATTTGCAAAAGAAGTTGAAGAAGTAAACCAATAACCAGCAGTAATATAAAGACCAACACTAGCAGCAACAGCAATTTTACCTGACTTCATTGAACCAAAAATTATAACTATAAGTCCTAATGTTGCTATCACTTCAGATGTTAGTATATAAATCCCATCTCTTGATTTAGTAGATAATTCATAAATTTCATGTTCAAAAAAGAAATTAGCTAAACCAACACCAATCAAGCAACCAACCAATTGAGCAATGATATAGTAGGGTAATAGTTTCTTTTTTAATTTTCCTGTTATTGTCATTGCGATACTTACAAATGGATTAAAGTGAGCTCCTGATACATCAGCAAAAACAGTAATAAGTACAAATAAACCTGCTCCTGTTGCTATTGTGTTTGCAATTAACATCACAGCAACATCATTGGTTAAGTTTTCAGCCATTAAACCTGAACCAACAATAATCATTACCAAAAAACAACTGCCTAATAGTTCAGCAAGAAAATAACGACTTTTATTTTTCATTAAGTAGTTCCTTTATATTTTTATTGATATGGTTAAAAACTTTTTCAATTATTTCATCTTTTTTATTTAAGTCATTTGTTTCATTAAGTAATTTAACAGGATCCTCTATATCCCAATGAATTATTTGATCTTTATTTGGCCAAATAGGGCAGACTTCGTTATTGGCATTATTACAAACTGTAATCACGTAATCCATTTTAATATGATTATTAACGAACTCATTAAAATTTTTAGATCTATAATTTGAAAGATCATAATGTTTTGATAATAAATAATTCTTCACATCTTCATTAATTTTTCCTGTTGGATTACTCCCAGCACTAAAACCTTTATACATATCGTCATACTCGTTATTTATTATACTTTCAGCAATAATACTTCTTGCTGAATTACCTGTGCATACAAACAATACATTCTTCATTTAAAAAATAACTTTATAAATACCAATTACAAATAATGGAATTTGTAATCCAAAGTTAGTTAATATCGCTTTATCTTTGCTAATAAATCCTGCAATAGTCCATCCAACAACTCCTAATCCATGAAAATATATATTTAATGGATATATATTTAAATTAGTAAGGAGTATTCCCACTAAAACTAGAAACGTACTGATCCACTTTAGATATTTTTTTATAAACATAAAATCCCCTTTCTTTGTTATTATTTCAGTTATGTTAAGAATTTATTACAGTTTAAAAGAAAAATAATCTTATCTTTTGTCTTCCCAATCAAATCTTGGAAAAGAATCAAAAATTTTAAATATGCCATCCGACCATTGATCACAAACCTTAGAATATTCAGTATCAGTGATATTTAAGCATTTTTGTGAGGCAATTTTATATTCATCTTTTTTATAGACAGCAAAATCTATAGGGGGGCCAACTGTTAAGTCACTTTTTAAAGTTGAGTCCATTGAAATCAAAGCACATCTTGATGCATCACCAATAGATACGCTTGGTTTTATAACTCTATCTAAAATGGGTTTGCCGTATTTTACTTCACCAATTACCAGATAAGGTTTACTATCAGCTGGCTTAATATAATTTCCTTGAGAGTAAACTAAGTACAATTCTAATGGTTGACCTTTAATTTGACCACCAACTAAAAATGAGGAACCTAATAAAACTGTATCTGTGTTTATTCCTTTTGGGGCTGAATGTTTAATATTTAATGAACCAATGTAAGATGCAATTTGGTCGAAATCTTTGCATGTGTTTAAATTTATACCATTGTCACCTTTAAGATCATTTTCTATAGATTTATATACTGCTTGGGATGTACCTAAGTTTCCAGAGGTAACTATAATAACACTTCTATCACCAACATCATGAACAAACATTTTTGAGTAAATGTTAACATTATCTAATCCAGCGTTTGTTCTAGAGTCTGAGGCGAAAACAATTCCGTTTTGAGCTTTAATACCAACGCAATAAGTCATAATCTATTAATAATTATTAATTAATTAACATATAATTAAATTCAAGCATAGCAGATATAACTATATCGCAATTGATTGTTTACACTAATTATTAAACAATCCTTTAATGAGCTCGAAACTCTGGGATAATTACAATGCCACTAAAGCATATGATGGTTATTTTACCAATGAAAATAAATTAAGAAAACATGCTGTAATAATTTCAAATATTTTAGAAAGATATGGAAAAGATAAACTTCAAGAAATTGAAAAAAATTGCCAAAGTACAATAAGTGCTAGAGGAATAAATTTTAGAGTTTATGCTGCTAATAACAGGGCAGAGGAAAAGAAATGGCCATTAGATATTATTCCAAGAATAATTCCTAAATCACAATGGAATAAAGTAACCAAAGGTTTAAAGCAAAGAGTTAAAGCCTTAAATTTATTTATAGATGACGTTTATAATCAAAAGAAAATCTTTAAAGACAATATTGTTCCAAAAGATATCATTTTTAATTCACCTTACTATGTAAAAGAATGTGAAGGATTTTCGCCTAAATATAAATCATGGGCAAATATATCTGGAGTAGACTTAATCAGAAATAAAAATGGTGACTATTTGGTGCTCGAAGATAATCTAAGAGTACCCTCAGGAGTTTCTTATATGCTCGAGAATAGAATGGTTATGAGAGATGTATTTCCTGAACTTTTTACGAGATATAAAGTTGCATCAATACATCAATACACCAACAAACTTTTCAACTGTATGAATGAATGCATCCCCAAAAAAACAGCTCATCCCCACATGGTAGTACTTACACCAGGGATTTATAATTCTGCTTATTTTGAACATTCTTTTTTAGCACAACAAATGGGTATTGCATTGGTAGAGGGAAAAGATCTTTTTGTTGAAAATGATAATGTTTATATGAAAACTGTAAAAGGCCCTTTGAAAGTTGATTGCATATACAGAAGACTAGATGATAATTTCTTAGATCCTAAAGCTTTTAATAAAGATTCTTTGATTGGTGTGCCAGGATTATTTAAATGTTGGTTAAAAAAAAATGTAGGTATTATAAATGCAATAGGTACAGGTGTAGCCGATGACAAGGTTGTCTATTCGTATGTAAATAGAATGATAGTTTATTATTTAGGAGAACAACCCATCTTAAATCAGGTCGAGACTTATTTGTGTCATGATGAAAGTCAAAAGAAGTATGTTTTACAAAATCTATCTAAATTAGTCGTAAAGCCTGCTAATGCATCTGGTGGATATGGAATAATGATAGGCCCAAAGGCTTCTTCAAAAGAGAGAGAAGAGGTGGCAGAGAAGATTAAAAAAAATCCAAGAGAATATATTGCACAACCTTTAGAAACACTATCAACAGCTCCAACGATTACTGAAAAGAATATAGAGCCTAGACATTTAGATTTAAGACCTTTTGTTCTAAGTGGTAAAACTAATTATGTGACCACTGGTGGCCTTACTAGAGTTGCTCTGAGAAAAGGAAGCACAATTGTTAATAGTTCACAGGGTGGTGGATCGAAAGATACCTTGATAGTTGAGTAAGTATTAAGTTCTACACTTTTTACACAAACCAAAAAACTCAAGATTATACTTACTATATTTCATACCTTCTTTGTCTTTGAAATTAGTTAAATATTTAGAAAGACCAGCGCTACTTATTTCAGTAACTTTTTCACACATTTCACAAATTGAAAAAGCAGTAGCTTTAGCTACCTGACAACTAGAATTTTGACATGCAATAAAAGCATTTCTACTCTCAATTTTATGAATTTTCCCTATTTCAACTAATTTATCTAAGGCTCGATAAACTTGTAGAGGAGCTTTAATACCTTTTTTTTGAACGTTAAAAAGTATTGAATAAGCTTTCATTGGCTCAGGAGATTTATCAATTAAATCAAAAATAATTTGCTGATTTTTTGTTAGAGTATGTTCTTTATGCATTGTTTTCATTTTACTGATTCCTCATTAATTTTTCAATTTAATTGATTGTTTTATTTTGAATAATGAAAGTATGAATAATAATAAGGCAGCTGTTATAATTGATGGACCTGAAGATGTATTGAATTCTAAAGATGTGAACAATCCTATAATTACTGATAATAAACCTCCTATCACTGAATACATAACCATACTTTGTGGACTAGTTGATAAATTCCTAGCCATTGCTGCTGGTATAATTAACATCCCAGTAATTAATAACAATCCGACCATTTTAATTGAAATAGCAATGATCGCAGCCATCAAGATAGTAAATATTGCTTTAGCTCTGTCAGGATTTAAACCTTCTGCTTCCGCTAACTCATAATTTACTGTTGAGGCGAATAAAGGTTTCCAAATAAATTTTAGAGTTAATAAGATCACTGCTCCTCCTATCCAAATGATTAACAAATCATTTACTGAAACCGCTAAAATATCTCCAAATAATAATCCCATAATGTCAAACCTGATAAATGTTAAAAAACCAATAACAACAAGTCCTACTGCTAGTGAGGAATGTGCTAAAAGACCCAATAGTGCATCACCAGGCAAATTAGTTTTTTTTTGAAGTTGAATTAAAATAAGTGCTATTAGCGATGAAATAATGAATACTGATAATGCAATATTAAATTCCATAGTAAAAGCCAATGTAACACCTAACAATGCTGAATGGGCCAGTGTATCACCAAAATAAGATAATCTTCTCCATATTACAAAACAACCAAGAGGTCCTGTTACTAGAGCAACTCCAATTCCGGCTACCAAAGCCCTTATAAAAAAATCATCAAACATTTAATTTTTTTTAATTTTACCTTCTTCAGTATGCACATGATCGTGCCTATGTTCGTATCTTGATAATATTTGAGAAGCTTTTTCACCAAATAAAGCTTTATACTCATTATTTTTCGCAACATCTATTGGAGATCCCGAACAACAAACATGACCGTTTAAACAAACTACATGGTCAGTGGCAGTCATTACTGTGTGTAAATCATGAGAAATCAACAAGATACCACAATTCAGTTCATCAGAAATTTTCTTAATTAGTTCGTATAGAGCGATTTCACCAGTAAAATCTACTCCTTGTACTGGTTCATCAAGTACTAATAGCTCTGGTTTCTTTGAAATGGCTCTTGCAAGTAATACTCTTTGGAATTCTCCACCGGATAAATCACCTAAATTTTTATCTTTAAGATGAATGACACCTGTCAATGATAAAGCTTCATCGATTGTCTCTTTATTGAGACTTTCAGTTAAAACCATGAAATCATTTACTCTTAGTGGTAGCGTCCAATCAATTGAAATTTTTTGTGGTACGTACCCAACTTTAGTGGTGTATTTTTCTACTGAGCCATCGATCTTTTTATAAATACCTAATGCAATTTTAGCTGTTGTGCTTTTTCCTGATCCATTAGGGCCAATTAAAGTAACTATTTTACCTTTTTCAACTTCTAGTGAGACTCCTTTTACTAACCACTTATCGTCAATACGTAAACCAGTATTATTTAATTTTACCAATATATTTTGATCAGAGCGCATTTTATTCCTTGACTAGAATATGTTATATTATTACATAGTGTTATATTATAACAATTTAAATATACAACATATGAAAAATATTAAAAAATTACCATTTATTTTATCAATACTATCATTCTTAATTACTTTTGTACCAGCAAATGCTGAAATTAAAGTAGTGGCAACAATAAAACCAATTCATTCACTTGCAAGTTATCTAATGGATGGCATTGGTAAACCAGATTTAATCGTTGATGGTTACGCTTCACCTCACGGATTTGCACTCAAACCCTCACATGCAAAAATGATTCAAAACGCTGATATTATATTTTGGGTAGGTGAGGACATAGAAAATTTCTTAGAAAAACCATTAAAAACTATTGCAAAAAAAGCTGAAAAAATTGAATTAATGGAAATTAAAGGTTTAACTAAACTAAAATTTAGAGAAAGAAATATTTTTGAAGGTCATGACGATCATGGTCATAAAGAGGATGATCATGATGATCATGCAAAAAAAGAGGATGATCACGATGATCATGGACATGACGATGAACACAAAGAAGATGATCATGATGAACATGGTCACGACGATGAGCATAAAAAGGATGGTCACGATGATCACGGTCACGAAGGACACGCGCATGGTGAATATGACCCACATATTTGGCTGGATCCAATGAATGCAAAAGTGATTTTAAGTGAAATGGCAGAGCACTTGATAGAGAATGATCAAAAAAATGAGGCTAAATACAAAGAAAACTTAAAAAAAGCACATAAAGATTTAGATAAACTAACTAAGAAAGTTAAATCTGAATTAAACAAAGATTTTAAATCAATAGTTTTTCATGATGCGTATCAATATTTTGAAGAAAGATTTGGTATTAATATTTTAGGTGCATTTACAGTAAATACAGACGTAATGCCTGGTGCTGAACAACTAGCTGAAATCAGAGAAGTAATTGAACATGATAAAGTAAGCTGTATATTTTCAGAGCCTCAATTTAATCCTGATATTATAAAAGCTGTAGCGAAAGATACCAATGTTGCAACAGGTGTCATAGATCCATTAGGAGCAACTCTTAACCCTGGTAAAGATTTATATTTTGATTTAATCAGTAACATGTCAAAATCTTTCAAAGGCTGTTAATTAGAAATTGATCTTTAGTCATAAATAATATCTAATGATGGGATGAGTACAGTTTCCCTTACATTAGATGAAATTTTTGATTTAGCTAAAAAAACTTTGTTAGCTAATGGATGTGATGATGAAACAGCATCCATATTATCAGATTTAATTAGAAATGCTGAACGAGATGGTTCTTTATCTCATGGTTTATTTAGATTACCTGCCTATATAAGCGGTTTAAAAAGTGGAAAAATTAATGGCAAAGGAAAACCAGAAATCAAAAAAATTTCAGCATCAGTAATTAAAGTTCTTGGTAATAACTGTTTAGCTCCAGTAGTTTTAAATAAAAGTTTGCCTGAATTAGCAAAAGCTGCAAAAGAAAATGGTGTAGCAGTTCTTGCAATCAATAATTCTCATCACATGGCAGCGATGTGGCCTGAAACAGAAAAATTAGCAGAAGAAGGTCTCGTTGCTTTTGCCTGTACATCTTATAAGCCTGCAGTAGCTCCTGCTGGCGCAATTAAACCATTATTTGGAACTAACCCAATTTCATTTGCATGGCCAAGACCTGGCAACACTCCAGTTGTTTATGACATGGCAACTGCATCTATGGCAATGGGTGAAGTTCAAGTGGCTAAAAGAGAAGGACACAAGGTACCTCTTGGAACAGGATTAACTAAAGATGGTAAAGAAACTACAGACCCAGGCGCAATAGCTGATGGCGGTGTATTATTACCTTTCGGTGGTTATAAAGGTTCAGCAATTGCTATGATGGTTGAATTAATGGCTGGTGCTTTAGTTGGTGATAATTTTAGTTTTGAAACAGCTGCAAAAGATAATAATGATGGTGGCCCACCAAGTGGAGGAGAATTTATTCTTGCTATATCTCCTGATAAAACTGCAGGCACAAATTGGAAAAAACATGCAGATGAATTTTTTGATAAGATGAAATCGATGGGTGAAGTAAGATTACCTGGGGAAAGACGACATAAAAACAGACTTGAAAAAGGTCCTCGTAACATTAATGAAGACTTAGTTAATAAAATAAAATCTTTAAGCTAATTTAATTTCTATGGGTGTGTGATCTGAAGGTTTTTCTCTACCTCTGGGATCTTTATTAATATTTATAGATTTTATTTGGTCGATTAAAGAGTTTGAAACTAAAAAATGATCTATTCTCATCCCATTATTCTTTTGCCATGCGCCTCTCATATAATCCCAAAAAGTATAACCTTCTTTCGTCTCATTAAAATGTCTATAAACATCACTAAAACCTAAATTTAGCATCTCTCTAAATTTTTTCCTTATTTCTAATCTGTACAAAGCATCATCCTCAAAACTTTTTAC
>CACHRX010000016.1 GCA_902582385.1 uncultured Pelagibacteraceae bacterium
CAGAAAATGCAGAGTTGATTTTAAATCCTACAAGTGGAGCACCAGGATTCAGTGTTGATAACGTATTTTGTCTTCCTGGTGTTCCTTCAATACTTAAATCAATGTTAGGTGGTTTAAAAAATAAAATTGTTGGTGGAGAGCCAATTATAAGTCATTCTATTAGTTTAAGAACAGTAGAAAGTGAAATAGCTAAAAATATAACTAAAATTCAAAAAGAAAATAAAGATGTTGAAATAGGAAGTTATCCTTTTTTCCATGCAGGTAAATTAGGAGTTTCAATTGTTTTGCGTTCAGAAAATCAATCTAAAATTGATCTTTGTAACTCTCAGATTCTAGAATTTATAAAAGAAAAAAAAATTGAAATTGTAGATCGTTAAATGCTTTATTTTGCTTATGGTAGTAACCTTCATCATTTCCAAATGAAAAGAAGATGTAAAGATAGTATTTTTTTAAAAAAAATAAATTTGAAAGATTTTAGGCTTACCTTTAGAAGTAGGTATCGAGCAGCTGACATAGAAAAGAAAAAAAATTCAATTGTCCCTGGTGCTTTATTTGAAATTTCTAAAAGTGATGAGAAGAAGCTCGATGTATACGAGGACTACCCTATATTATACAAAAAATATTATTTTTTTTATTATGGAAAAAGAGTAATGACATATTCAATGGTAAAAAAAACCCGATTTAGATTTCCTACTGAAAGGTATTTGAATATAGTTAAAAAAGGGTATAAAGATTGCGCACTTAATAAAGAATACCTTATAAAAGCTCTTACAGGTTTAAAGTAACAAAGTTATTTAAGGAAAATATATCTAGTTTTTCTTCCAAGATATTTTACATACTGCTTAAAAAAAATTATTAAAAATGGTATTATCTTTTGTTTCTTATATAAAATTTTTTTTGCTAAGGCATTTCCGTTATGCTCTTCATAACTTACATGGAAACAATTAAAAAAAATACATATTTTCTTTTGAAAATTTGTTAATTTTCCAGATATTTTATACCTTAGAAAAAAAATGATTTTTTGTTTTATATTTGAGCTTTTTAAATATTTTAATAAGCCAATTGTTTCATATTCAGAAAACATTGAATGATTAAAATTAATATTTCCAGTAAAAATTGATTTAAACATTTTTTTTGAGATATCATTAGATTTAATTTTTTTATTTTTAGTACCACTTAGTCTATTTCTGATATATTTATTTTCAGAGGGATTAATCGCTATAAATTGATTTACTGAAGATAGATAATTACTTGGAATTTTGGTTTTTAAGAATATTTGAGAGGTATAGAAATATGATCTATGATATTCAAAAACATTTGAACAAAATATACTTCTATTTTTGTTGAAAAAATCTATTTTTTTTAAGATAAGTGTATCAGCATCCCACAAAACCAAGTTATTATTTCTACACATTTTATTGTTTAAAATAAAAACAATTTTTAGGATTTGCTGATAATACCAACCTAATCTATTAAGAAGTTTTTTTTTGTAACTTACTTTTTTTGCTAATTTTTCAAATATAAGCTTAAATCTTGAGAATGGTAAGATTTGATTTTCATTTATGATAACAATATTTTTTTTATTAAGTTTTTTTTTAAAAATCTTTATTTGTTTTTTTGGGCAAATTATAAAAAAAGTTAAGTTCTTGTAAAACTTTGAGAAATTATCATAATTTTCTTTGATTACAGGTAAGTTGTTAGCCAAAGAAACTTGGCATATTATCATTTTCTTTTGAAAAGATTTTGTCATGCTTCCCACCTATATATTTATAACCTTTTTTAACTAATAAATTTCGAATTAAATTAGATTTTTTATTGTTAATTATTAAATCATCTTCATAAATTATATAATTTGGTGAATTAGACCAATTTATACCTTTTAATACCTCTAATTCAAATCCCTGAACATCTATAATCATTAAAGATATATAATTTTTCGGAATCTTTATAAATGAAATTTTTTTCGTTTTAATTTCTTTAGACTTAATAGAGTCAATAAATTTATCTAAATTTTTAATATATTTTTTTCCTCTAAATTTATTCTGTTTAATCCAGTGTATAACAACATCTTTGCTAAAAGATCCTTGACCGTGAGCCCATCCTTTAGAAGGTCCATTACCATCCATTAGTCCAACAATTTTGGGATTTATAAAATAAATTTTTTTTTTTTCTATCTTATTAGATAAAGCATTTTGTAAAATCTTAATATTTTTATTTTTGTTGTAGAGTTTTTTTAATTTAAGAAAATAGTATTTCAAAGGTTCAAATATAATAGCCTTTCCATTAAAATTTTTTTTGAAATACTTTCTTAAAGGATCAGAATTAATACCATCATTCCCACCAACTTGAATTATAAATTTTTTTTTTTTATTATTAAAAAAAAAGTTAAGAAAGGTATCTAATTTAATTCTCCTTCTTTTTTTACCATCTAAAATGTAATGTAATCTATTTATTAAATAGTCAAATATTTTCACTTAATTTTTTAAAAATTGAATTCTATTTTATTAAACTCAGATGCATTATAAAATATGAACATATCTTGATTTTTTTTTAAATTTCTAATGTCAGTAATACTTTTAATTTTTTCTTTTAGGTTGTAAGGTTCAATTTCTAAATTTACATCCCTATATTTACCAGTTTTTTTCAAATCATAATTTTTTTCTAGAGAAGGTGCTGAAGTTAAGGCTATATATTTTGAACCAGCCTTTTTAATATTATTTAAAAATCTTTTATTATCTGCATTATCTAAGTGTATCATTACAAATCTTGACATAATCAAATCAAAAGTCCCATCTATACTATCTTCTACAGCATCCATTACTTTAAATTGAAAATTATTATTTCCGAACTTATTACTGTTTGAATCTATTATTGAAGGGACAATATCTACTCCGGTATATTTAACATTTGATAAATCTTTTAATATTTCATTCATGTATATAAAGTCACCACATCCAATGTCTAAAATAGAAGAGATTTTATTTTCAACAATAAATGTTCTATAGTTTTTAATAAACTCCTCTATTTTGGGTAAATCTGAACCAAATCCACTTTTAGACTCAACACTAGAAGGATCTTTATAATCTCTCCAGAAATTGGATGAATAGATGGTATTAAAGATTTTTTTTCTATAATCTTTTTTTTGAAAAAATAAATCCGAAACTTTAGATAAAAGAAATCTTCTATACCAATAACTATAATTAAAATATCTAAATAAATTTTTCATATCGAGATTAAATATATATAATATTAATTTGTATCGTCTAGGATATAAAAAAAATTTATAATATAATTTTTGTCGAATTATAAATATTAGCATAAATACTTAAATATTTGACAACCAAACAGTCTGAAATGGTTCAAGTCTGATCATTTTATTTGAAATATGATTATTTTTATAATTAAGTAAATTTTTCCATCTTAAAAATTTATGATTTATTTTTGTACATTGAAATTTAGAGGATAAATTGGTTATACATAAGATAGTTTGTTTTTTATCAAAACTTTGCCTTTTAAAACAAAATATTTTTGAACCCATGTTAATACTAGATCTTAGCCCATTAGGATGAAAAGCTTTTTGTTTCCGTCTTATTTCTAACAAATTAGTTATTCTTTTATAAAAGATACTTTGTTTGGATTTACTATTTCTAAGTTTTTTATTAATATTCTTATAATTCCACCTGTATCTATTTAAATCTCTATTATTTTCAGTTATTATATACTTAGCCTCATCATTAGATGTTCCAAATAATGAATTAAAATATATCGCCGGAACTCCCTCAAAAGAAATCATGATTGAGTGAGCAGAAATAAATCTTTCTAAAAAAAAATTACCTTTTGGGTCAAAATCAGATTTTTTCAATGCATCAAAAACTGTAATGTTTGCCTCGTAAACCTTTTTAGATTTATTTTGAACTTTTCTATATGAAAATTTTGAACCATTTTTTTTTAATCTTTTAAAAAACTTTTTTTTGTTAGTTTTACTTATAATACCTTCAACTGGTCTCATCCCAATGCCATCATGTGAAGCAATGAAATTTAGATAACTATTTCCTTTTTTTGTTTGTGGTAATTTACTATTCCAGTTGTTGAGGTAAGAGCTATTTTCAAATAGAAAACTATAGATTAATAGAGGAGGAAGAGAAAAGTTGTAAATCCAATTAGCCTCATCAGCATTTCCAAAATAACTCAAATTTTCTTTTTCTGGTAGATTTGTTTCAGTAACAATTATACTTTCAACATTTAGAAGACTGCACACTATTCTAAAAAGTTTAATTATTTCGTGTGTTTCTTTTAAATTTACACATTTAGTTCCATTTTCTTTCCAAAGATATGCGATTGCATCCAATCTAAAGATTGTTACTCCATGATTTATAAGATTAATCATGATTTTAATGAATCTTAATAAAACTGTAGGATTTTTAAAATTTAAATCTAATTGATCTGGACTGAAGGTTCTCCACAAATACTTAGGTTTTTTAAAGATATTAATTTTTTTAAGCAATTGGTGATCTCTTGGTCTAATTACTTTTGATACATTAAATTTAGAATTCACTGTTAAAAAATAATCTTTTCCAGGCTTTTTCTCTTTAAGAAAGTTTTTAAACCAAAGACCTCTTGCTGATGAATGGTTTATTACTATATCTGCCATTATATCATTTTTTTTTGAAAATCTTGCTACATCTGACCAATTACCAAGTCTATTATCAATTTTATAATGGTCTTTTACTGCAAAACCACTATCGCTACTTGAAGGATAAAAAGGCAGAAAGTGGACAGTATTAAAATATTTACTCAATTTTTTTTGGAAAAAATTTTGAAAATTTTTTATTAAATTTTTTTGTGAGCTAGAGAAAACACTATCTCCATAACAAATAACTATTGAGGTTTTTTCTGAAACTATCTTTTTTTTTTTAATTTTTTTTTTATTAAATCTATTTATTACTTCCGCTATTTCTTTACTACATTTAATAATTTCAATTTCTGATAGATGATACTTATATATACTTTTAAGTTTTAATTTAATTTTTTTTTGATCTATTTGAGATAACATTAGCTATATTTTTTGTTATCTTCATTTACCGTTTCTTTTAATTTAGTTAAAAAATTTGGAATAGCACTTTTAACTCTACTCCAAGTTGGTATAAATGGTGTATCCATCGGATTAAGAATAAAAGCTTCTCCAGCTTTCATAATGTTAATTGCAAATAATTCTACAGCTTTTTCTTCGGTATGAGAGTCAAATTCGAGTCCATTCATATCAGCATCACTTCTATAAATATCTATTAGATCTAAAGCAGATCTATAATAAGTTGCTTTTAGAGATCTGAATTTTTCTCTACTGAAAGAATTACCTTGTGTAGCTAATTTTTTAACAAATGTCTTAATTATATCTATAGACATTCTAGATAAACCTTTGGTTTCATCATCTAAAGATAAAACTTGATGTTTATGGTCATACTTATCAGCTAGATCAACTTGACAAATATTTTGAGGAGAAAAACTTCTTTGCATTTCTGATAAAATTCCTACTTCAATTCCCCAATCGGAAGAAATTCTTAGTTCAGGTAAAACATTACGTCTAAAAGAAAATTCTCCTGCAAGAGGATACTTAAATGATTTCATAAACTCCAAATAATCGCTTTTTCCTATAGTTTTTTCTAGAGCTGTCAATAAAGGGAAAACAAGCAGTCTTGCAACACGTCCATTCATTTTATTATTTGCTACTCTTGGGTAGTAACCTTTGCAAAATTCAAAGTTAAAAAGTGGATTTACCACTGGATAAAAAAGTTTTGCTAGCATTCTTCTATCATAAGTCTTTATATCACAATCATGAAGAGCTACTGACCGAGCAGTATCTCTTGCTATAGACATTCCAAGACAATACCAAACATTTCTTCCTTTACCTAACTCATTAGGGGCTAAATCTTTTTTCTTTAACTCTTTGTCAAGACTTTTTAATCCTGGACCATCATTCCATAGAATTGAAAAAGGAGATCTTAATTTCTTAAAAAATTTCCATGCTTTTTTTGCTTGATTTTCATTGGCTCTATCAAGACCCACGATAATATGATCTAAATATTTAGTTTTACTAATTTCTTCAACTATTTTTGGTAATGCTGTACCTTCTAATTCCGAATAAAGACATGGTAAAATAAGCTCCATCTTTCTTTCCTTGGAAAATTTTAAGAGATCTTTTTCAATTTCATTTGTCGACCTTGTTCCAAAGTCATGTAGGGTAGAAATTATTCCATTTTGAGAAAATTCACTCATAACAAACTTTAATCATTATATCCTAATTTTCCTAGCGCCATTTTTATCACATCAGCCCAGCCTTCAGGTGATGGTTTATTTGAAACTATCAAATTATCTATATTAATTTGGTCAAGTGTAAATTTATCGTTAAATACTAGACACGGGATGTCACAATTTTTCAACATTTCAAGATCATTAAAGTTATCACCGACACCTATAATTTTTATATTTGCTTCAATCTTTTTGTAAATCTTAATTACCTTATTCATAGATTTAACTTTATTTGTATTATCGCCAAGATTAAAAACCCTACCACCTTCTTGCATGGTTAATGAAAAAGATTTTAAAATTTTTAAAAGTTTATTTTTTTCTATATTATCTCCTTCAAATAACAATGGGACTGTGTATTTTCTATTCAAGGCATTTTTTAAATTATTGTCTTTAAGACCAAAAATATTAGTTAGTTGTTTTTTATTCATATCATAAATAAATTTACATTTATTTTTTAATTCATTTGGGACTTTAGAATGGAAAATCTCAAGCAACTCTTGCTTATCTCTACTAAGAATTATTTTGTTTGGAAAATTTGAATTAATTAAATTTAAACCATGAATTGAAGATCCATTTTCAGATATAAATGGAAGTTCAGAGCCAAGTTCTTTGATAAACTCATTAATTTCTATTTCAGTTTTACTAGTATTAGGAATTATTATTATTCCTTCGTCTATTAAACTGTTTATATAGTCTTTAATTTCTTCAAATTTAAAATTATCTCTATGTAACAATGAACCATCTAAGTCAGTAAATATAATTGATGAAATTTTTTTATTCAAATGTAATTATCTAATCCTATTTTTATCTTTGTCAAAAAATAGTATCTTATCTTTTGAAAAAGATATCTTAAATGAGTTTTCTTTAATACTTTTTGAAGATTTAATTATAATTTGATTTTTAAAAGACTTTGTATAAATTATTTTTTCAAATCCCAAATTTTCAACAAGATCAATTTTAACATTCACTTGTATCTCGTGATTGTTATCTAAATTTATGTCCTCAGGTCTTATTCCTAGATAAATTTCATCTTTAAATTCAAAATTATTAAATGTAATCTTATTATTAAATATATTCAATGTGTTCGAATTAATGACATTTTCTTTTTCTATTTTAAGAATATTGATTTTTGGAGATCCAATAAATTCTGCAACAAAAATATTATTAGGGTCTGAATAAATTTCATTAGGTGTTCCATATTGTTCGATATTTCCTTTATTAAGAACCACGATTCTATCAGCTAAAGTCATTGCCTCTATTTGATCATGAGTAACATAAATTATATTTGATTTAAGTTTTTTATGTAATTTAGATATTTCAACTCTCATTTCAGATCTTAAAGCTGCATCTAGATTTGATAATGGTTCATCAAATAAGAAAACTTTAGGATTTCTTGTGATTGCTCTTCCAATTGCAACTCTTTGTCTTTGTCCGCCTGAAAGTTGTTTAGGTTTTCTTTTAAGTAAATCCTCAATTTGAAGTGTGGCAGCAGCATTATTAACTTTTTGATTAATTTCACTTTTTTTAATTCTTTCCATTTTCAATCCAAATGACATGTTTTCAAAAACATTCATATGTGGATATAAAGCATAGGATTGAAACACCATTGCAATTTCACGTTTAGAGGGAAGCAGATTATTAATTAATTTTTGATCTAAAAAAATTTCCCCTCGATCAATATTTTCCAGTCCCGATATCATTCTTAACAAAGTAGATTTTCCGCAACCTGAAGGACCTACTAAAACAATAAATTCTCCATCTTCTATATCAATATTAAAATTGTTGATAATTTTATTATTACCAAAAGACTTTTCGAGGTTTTTTATAATAATTTTTGACATTTATTATTTATTTAAGAGGATTTTGACTATTCATTAAATGTTGTTAAAAATTTATTACACTGCTAGATTTATGCAATAAAAAAAGAGGGGGTTTTATGATTAAGAAAATTATTATTAATATATCTGTTTTAGTATTTCTAATTACTAATACTAGTTTTGCAGATATTAAATTTTGGACTACAGAAGTGCAACCAGCGAGAATGGCTAAACAAGAGGAAATGGCTAAAACTTTTGAATCTAAAACTGGTATCAAAGTTGAAGTGATACCAATTGAAGAAAAAGATCTTGGCACAAGAGCTACTGCTGCAGCAGCAGCAGGGGATCTTCCAGATGTCATTTATCATACTTTACAATATGTTTTACCATGGGCTGAAGCAGGCATATTAGATGTTGATGCAAATAATGCTGTAGTAAATTCATTAGGAAAAAAAACATTTGCACCTGGAGCATTGAATATGGCTAAAAAAGGTTCAAAAATTGCTGCTGTTCCAGTTGATGGATGGACACAAATGGTTGTTTATAGAAAAGATCTGTTTGAAAAAGCTGGATTAGAACCACCAACTACATATGCAAACATAGTAAAGGCAGTTGATACTCTATCAAGTAACGACATGTTTGGCTTTGTAGCAGCTACTAAAACAGATGAAAATTTTATGAGCCAAGTACTTGAACATGTACTTTTAGCTAACGGAGTTAATTTTGTTAAAAAGGGTGGAACTAAAAAACAGGGTAAAGCTTTAAAAAATTCTTTAGAATTTTACAAAGTAATAGCTAAAGCAAGTCCTCCAGGAGAATTATTCTGGAAACAATCTAGAGCTTTATATTTTGCTGGAAAAACACCTATGATTATTTGGTCTCCATTTATTATGGATGAGTTAGCAGGATTGAGAGATTCTGCTCCTCCAACAATAAATAGTGATCCAACATCTCCAGAGCTTGCTTCTAAAACTGGTTTTATTACAAATTTTAGTGGACCCAATAATAAAAAAGGTGCTGCTTGGGCAGATGTAAGATACTTTGGAATAACAGCAGATGCAGATACTGATGAAGCTAAAAAATTCATTGAGTACTCAATGAGTGAGGGTTATACAGCAACATTAGGAATAGCTCCTGAAGGAAAATTTCCTGTAAGAAGAGGAAATAAGAGTGATCCTAGTGCTTACACTAAAGCTTGGAGTAAATTACCAGTAGGTGTTGATAGAAAAGCTCCTTTAACTGATCTTTATTCTGCAGATGTTATTGATAACATTGTTGCAGGTTTAGATACTGCAAACAGATGGGGTGTTAAAGAGGGTGAACTATCTCGAGCATCAAAAATCATTAATTCTCAATTCTTAAATAGAATCACTAGAGAATATATTGATGATCAAATCTCAGTTGATGAGGCTGTTAAGAAAATTAACGCCGAATTAGCTAAGTTTTAAATAATAAATTTATAAAAAGCGGATAATATTTTATTATCCGCTTTTTTATTATGAGTGATTCATTATCTAAATTAGAAAAAAGAACTGCTTATACCTTAGTTTTACCTGCAGTACTTTTAGTTTTTGCCATTGTTTTATTTCCCATCTTTGCAAATATTTGGATTAGTTTTAAAGACATTGAACTAAAAGATATTAGAATTCCTGAGCCAAGATCAAAGAAAATTATTAAATCAATTTCAGAAAATCAATCAGAATTAAAGATTATTTATAAATTAAGAAATAGTTCGTTAATTCAAGAAATTAAAAATGTTCAGTTCCAAGATAAATTTCCAAAAGATATTTCACCAATAAATTTAGATTCGAGATGTGACTTTAAATCTAAAAAGGTGATTTGTAATTTTGGAAATTGGGAGGCTAAATATAGGGAAACTTTTGAGATAAGCATAAAGAATAATAATGGTGAAACAATCGATAAAAAAATAATTAAATCTCAAAAACCAATTTTAACTGGGAAAGCTGATAACCCACTACTTACTACAAATTTTACTTTAGAAAATTTTAAAAAAGTTTTTTTTGAAAATAATTTTGTTGCATTGCTATTAACTACATTTTACTTCACTTTTTTTGGCACTGTAGGTGCTATTATTTTTGGAATTTTAGCAGCGCAATTAGTTAATCAGAACATTCAAGGCCGAACTTATATGCGTGGTATTTTGCTTTTTCCATATGTAGGTCCTGTGGTTGCTTTAGCTTATACTTGGACTTTATTACTAGATCCTAATAGTGGAACTTTAAACGCATTATTAGTTAATTTTGATATTATAGAGAAACCAATAAATTTATTGGGCCAAAAATACATAACAATAAGTATTATAGGTTTTGAATTTAAATTAAGGCTTGCTTTAACTACAGTTATATTTTTTGAAATTTGGCGTTATTTTCCACTCGCTTTTCTTTTTATTTTAGCAAGATTACAAGCAATACCACAAACATTATATGAAGCAGCTGATGTGGATGGAGCAAGTCCAATGCAAAAATTTATCCATATAACTTTGCCTCAAATTACGGCAATAATTTCAATTTTATTTATGATTAGGTTTATTTGGAACTTTAATAAATTTGAGGATATTTTTTTATTAACTGGTGGCGCATCAGGAACAAGAACACTTCCAATTAATGTTTATCAACAGGGGTTCGCGGTATCGGATATTGGTATGGGCTCTGCTGTCTCTATTGTGATTGTGATGTTACTTCTTAGTTTTATGGTTATTTATTTTAGATTAATTGGAAAGAGGGCCAATGAAGTTTAAATCTCTTACAATATTTTTGATCATTTCGTCTTTTTTTCTGACATGTATTTTGTCAATTTGGAAGATCATGTCTACCTTACAGGGTTTAAATTTTAATAATTTAAACATCTCAACAGTTTTCTCTGTTGGTATCCTGCTATCTTTATCATTTGTTTTAATTGGCAACAAGATTAATCATTTAATAAAAATTTTCTCGTTATCGTTTTTATTTTCAACTTTATATTCTTACTTAAATGAGGCATCACCATACTGGTACATTCTTGGAGTTTTTTTAATCTTTTTATTTTTTACGAACAAACTAAAAAAATATAGTATGAAATCTTTAAAAGAAGATTTTATATCTGAAAAGATTATTTTTGATTTTATCACTTTATTTGGCATTGTTTTTTTTGCATTTGTGATTTTGTTTCCATTTTACATTATGCTGGTTACAAGTTTTAAAACTCAGATAGCTTTATTGGTTAATCCATTAGACTTCAGTTTAGATTTTTCTAAAAATTTGACTGAGTTATTTAAGTCATATTTTGTAATCTTTGAAACTTATAATTTTGGAAGATATATCTTAATCAGCTCAGCTGTTTCAATCGGAACTGTTATTGTTACACTATTATTTGCAATACCCGCAGCTTATGCAGTTGCTAGATTAAATTTTTTTGGAAAAAACTTTTTGTCAACCTCAATTCTAATCATCTACATGTTTCCAGCTATAGTTTTGGTAATTCCTTTATATACCTTGTTTAGTCAACTTGGATTAAGAAATTCAATCTTTGGTCTATTGATAGTTTATACAGCAACTACTTTGCCAGTTGCTATTTATATGTTGCAAGGATATTTTAAAAGTATTCCTAAAGAAATTGAGGACGCAGGCATTATGGATGGTCAAAATTGGTTTGGTATAATTTTAAAGATTATCATCCCTTTAAGTTTGCCAGCTATTACATCCGTTGCACTCTATGTCTTTATGATAGCTTGGAATGAATTCCTTTTTTCTTTGATGTTTTTAGATAGTCCTAAATCATTTACCTTATCAAGAGCTATTCAATATCTAAGCGGGGATGCTGAGACTCCTCGACAATATTTAATGGCTGGATCTGTCGTAGTCACTGTTCCAGTACTTTTAATTTTCATATATTTTGAAAAATATCTTGTGAGTGGTTTAACTGCTGGAAGTGTAAAAGAATAAAAAAAATTTTTATCGAGTAAGAAGTGGAGGTTTTTTATCTTTTTTACTTTTTACTTCATTTTTTTGATCACAATATCTCTTAAAAGCATAAGCTGCTGATACACCACTAATTAGAACAAATTTTAATATCTTTAATTTAATAAGTGTTTTAATCATGATTAAATATCAAACTTTTCTAACAGGAAGTTGATTACTAAATTGTAGAGAAATACAAAACAAAAAATATAGAATAAAAAAATTATTCCTTTAGAATTAAAGATGTATCCAGTTGACGTTAAAAGTACAATGAATAGGCTAATTGATAAAGCAAGTTTTGATTGTGATTTTTTTTTTAAGTGCGATTTAACAATATTTTTTTTCATTAGTCATAATGATAATTATTAAAGATATTTATTCATCATTAATTTTGTCCTACTTAGAAATTACAATTGCCATTAATGTTAATAAAATATTCAAATAAATAACAATTTTACTTATTCCTCTTGTTCAATTATAAATATTGGCATAAACACTCATGAAATTCATTAATGCCCTCGTGGTGAAATTGGTAGACACAAAGGACTTAAAATCCTTGCCGCTTGCGGAGTGCCAGTTCGAGTCTGGCCGAGGGCACCATTAAGATGAAAAAAATACAAATTATTTCTGATTTAAATCAAAAATCATTAAAAATTAAATCACAATTATTAAGAAAACTTAACCAAAGTAAGAGTGTAAGACCAAATACTATTATAGTCATTGGAGGAGATGGTTTTATGCTCCAAACATTAAAGAAGAATAAAGAGTCTAAAAAATCTTTTTATGGCATCAATTCAGGAAATTATGGATTTCTTATGAACAAGTTTTCATCAAAAACAATTATCAAGAATTTATTTAAAGCCAATACTGTTGCTATATCTCCACTGGAAATGATTGTTAAAAATGGAAAAAATCAAACAAGAAAATATTTGGCAATTAATGAAGTTTCAATACTAAGACAAAGCAGACAAGCTGCCTCCCTATCTATTGATTATGGATCAAAACAAATTATTAAAAAATTAGTTTCTGATGGAGTATTAGTTTCAACACCAGCTGGTAGCACTGCTTATAATCTTTCAGTCCATGGACCAATATTAAGTTTAAATTCAAAAAAATTATCTATTTCACCTATCAGTCCGTTTAGACCAAGAAGATGGAAAGGAAAAATAGTTAGCGATAAATCAAAAATTGTTATAAAGAATTTAAATCCTAAAAAAAGACCGATAAGTGCTGTTGCTGATAATATTGAAGTCAGAAATGCAAAAAATGTAACTGTAAAAACCAATCAGAGAATTAAATTTAATCTTTTATATGATAAAAGTAAAAGTCTTCAAAAAAAAATTAAGCTAGAGCAGCTTAGAAGAGAAACATCTTAAATGGTGCCCCCGCACGGATTCGAACCGCGGACCTATTGATTACAAATCAATTGCTCTACCAGCTGAGCTACAAGGGCGTTCACAATAATTATTTTGTATTTATGAATTAATCAACTCTTTTTTTTTAGATAATTTAAATGATGGAATACAATAGCTGCACTATTTGATATATTCAGACTTTCTATTTTTTTGTCTATATCTATTTTAACTAAAAAATCAGCATATTTTGAAGTATGTTCATGCATGCCCGAACCTTCAGAGCCAAATAATAAAATATTGTTTCCTTGCCAATTGATGTTCGTAAAATCATTATCTCCATTACCATCGAAACCATATACCCAGAAATTTTTTTCTTTTAAATTTTTTAGAGTTGAATTGATATTTGATACCTCAAAAATATTAATATATTCTATTGAACCACTCGCTGCTTTATATAAAAGTTTACTTTCATTTGGAAAATGTCTTTCTTTGATTATGATACCATTTATTCCAAATGAAGCTGCACATCTAATTAAAGACCCAATATTTCTTGGATCACTAACGCCATCTAGGCAAACGAGAGTAATTTCTTTTTTTCCTTTAATAAAATCTTTTAGGATAGGCTTTTCAAGATGTTCAATTTCTGCGACATAACCTTGGTGTAAAAGATTTTCTCTGTTGCTGTATTTGTCTAATTCTTTTTTAGTCTTAAAGTATACTTTAACATTATTGAGGAGATTTTTTTTTGGACTTTTTCTATGAATATTTTTTTTGCTTTCCTCCGTTAAAAAAACTCTTAAAACCTTTCGTTTTGGGTTTCTCAAAGCCTCTATTACAGCATGTTGGCCAATAATGAAAAAAGGTGATTTGTTCATAAAATTATCTTAGTTTTACACGTTTTTTTGAATATTTTCCCTTTAAATCACGTGTTGCATTTGCATAAATAAAATATATAAAACGCATGTTGTTTGAAGCTTTATTGAACAAGGGGACACTTCCCCTAAGGGAGGGGTTCCAGAGCGGTCAAATGGGGCGGGCTGTAAACCCGTTGACTTCGGTCTTCGAAAGTTCGAATCTTTCCCCCTCCACCATTCAATAAAATTTTAAATAATAATGGAGTGTTACTCTTGGGGTTGTGCGGGTGTAGTTCAATGGTAGAACGCTAGCCTTCCAAGCTGGATGTAAGGGTTCGATTCCCTTTACCCGCTCCAAGATTAAATATTATAAAAAAAAGAAATGTGAGGAATATAAGTAATGTCAAAAGAAAAATTTGTAAGAAATAAACCGCATTGTAACATTGGTACAATCGGTCATGTCGACCATGGTAAAACAACTTTAACTGCGGCTATCACTAAAGTTTTATCTGAAACTGGTGGAGCAAAAGCTGTAGCTTATGATCAAATTGATAAAGCCCCAGAAGAAAAAGAGAGAGGAATTACAATTTCTACAGCGCATGTTGAGTACGAAACAGAAAAAAGGCACTACGCGCATGTAGATTGTCCTGGACATGCTGACTATGTTAAAAACATGATTACAGGAGCAGCTCAAATGGATGGAGCAATTTTAGTAGTTAATGCTGCTGATGGTCCAATGCCACAAACTAGAGAACATATTCTTTTAGCAAGACAAGTTGGTGTGCCTGCAATTTGTGTTTATTTAAATAAAGTTGATCAAGTTGATGATAAAGAAATGATAGATCTTGTTGAAGAAGAGATAAGAGAGTTATTAACTTCTTATAAATTTCCAGGGGACAAAACTCCTATTGCAAAAGGCTCAGCACTTGCTGCAGTAGAGGGAAGAGACGATGAAATTGGAAAAAATTCAATTATGGAATTAATGAAAAACGTAGATGAATTTATCCCACAACCTGACAGACCAAAAGATAAAGATTTTTTAATGCCAGTCGAAGATGTTTTTTCAATTTCTGGGAGAGGAACTGTAGCCACAGGTAGAGTAGAGTCTGGAGTATTAAAAACTGGTGATGAAATAGAAATTGTAGGTATTAGAGATACGAAAAAATCAGTTTGTACTGGGGTTGAGATGTTTAGAAAACTTTTAGATTCAGGTGAAGCTGGAGATAATGTTGGTGTACTTCTGAGAGGTGTTGAAAGAGATGATATCGAAAGAGGTCAAGTTCTTTGTAAACCTGGTTCAGTTACCCCACATACTAAATTTGAGGCGCAAGCTTATGTGCTTAAAAAAGAAGAGGGTGGAAGACACACACCTTTCTTTACTAAGTACAGACCTCAATTTTATTTTAGAACTACAGATGTAACTGGTGAAGTAGAATTACCAGCAGGCACTGAAATGGTTATGCCTGGTGATGATGCTAAATTTACAGTTAAACTAATTACCCCAATTGCAATGTCTGAAAAATTAAATTTTGCAATTAGAGAAGGTGGTAGAACTGTTGGAGCAGGGGTAGTAACTAAGATTATAGAGTAAGCTCTATATAGAGGAGTGTAGCTCAATTGGTAGAGCGCCGGTCTCCAAAACCGGAGGCTGAGGGTTCGAGTCCCTCCGCTCCTGCCAATTATAGTGAGATTAAAATTATGAAAAACCCTATTAAATTTATACAAGAAGTTAAACAAGAGGCTTTTAAAGTTACTTGGCCGACTGGAAAAGAAACATTGCAGGGAGCATTAATGGTTTTTGCAATGGCAGTAGTTATGGCTTTATTTTTTTTGCTTCTTGATCAAGTTTTAAAGTTTTTTTTAGAGTTATTATTAAAGGTGAGTATATAAAATGAAGAATTGGTACATAGTACAATCTCACTCAAGCTTTGAGAATAAAGTAGCTGGCTTGATTAAAGAAGAGGCTGAAAAAGCTAAAATTTCAGACAAATTTGAGGAAATTGTTGTTCCAACTCATGATGTAACTGAAGTTAAAAGGGGTAAAAGAGTTCAAAGAAAAAAAAAATATTTTCCCGGATATGTTTTAATTAAAAGCGAGATGGATAATAATATTTATCACATGATAAAAAATATTAAAAGAGTAAGTGGTTTTTTAGGAACTAAAGGAATGCCTGTCCCAGTATCTGATAAAGAAATAGATAAAATTTTAGGCCAAATAAAAGATGGTGTAGCTCAGCCAAAATCTGGTATAGAGTATAGCGTTGGAGAAAAAGTTCAAGTAGTGGACGGACCTTTTGCATCGTTTAATGGAATGGTAGAAGGAATTGACGAAGAAAAGTCTAGGCTTAAGGTTTCAGTTTCTATATTTGGTCGCCCAACACCAGTAGAACTAGAATATAATCAAGTGGAGAAAACAAGTTAATGGCAGCAAAAAAAGAAATTAGTGGATTTATTAAATTACAGATTAAAGGTGGTCAAGCAAATCCAGCTCCTCCAGTCGGACCCGCATTAGGACAAAGAGGTGTCAATATAATGGAATTTTGTAAGGCGTTTAATGATAAAACCAAATCTTTAGCAGGTAAACCGGTGCCTGTTGAAATTACAGTTTATAAGGATAAAAAATTTGATTTTAAAATTAAGTCTCCTCCTGCATCTTTTTTTATAAGAGAAGCTGCTAAGCTTAAAAGTGGTTCTAAAGAACCAGGTAGAAACATTGTAGCTTCTATAACAAAAAAACAAGCAGAAGAAATAGCAAAACAAAAAATGAACGATTTAAATGCAATTGATTTAGAACAGGCTGTGAAAATTATTGCTGGTTCTGCAAGATCAATGGGTATTGAGGTGAAAGAATAATGACTTCAAAAAGATTTAAAAAATTACCTGAGAAAACAAATACTTTGCCAGCAGATAATTTTGAAAAACTATTAAACCAAATTAAAAAAAACTGTACTACAAAGTTTGATGAGTCGGTCGATTTGAGTTTCCAAATAAATAATAAACAAAAAAAAAATGAAATAAATATTAGGACAATTGTAAACCTTCCTGGAGGAACAGGAAAAAAAGTAAAAGTTGCGGTAGTATGTGAAGAATCTAAAATATCAGAAGCTCAAGCATCAGGTGCTGATGTGGTTGGTGGAGATGATTTCATTGAAAAAATAAAAAGTGGTGAAATGAACTTTGAAAAATTGATTTGCACTCCATCTATGATGGTAAAATTATCAAAACTAGGTAAAGTCCTTGGTCCAAAAGGATTAATGCCTAACCCAAAATTAGGATCTGTTACAGAAGATTTAAAAACAGCTATTTCTAACGCTAAGTCTGGTCAAGTTGAAATTAGAAATGATAAAGATGGAAATTTAGGTGTAAGTATAGGAAAAAAATCATTTAATGATGATCAATTAATTAAAAATTATAACGCTGTTTTAGATACACTAGAAAAAGAAAAGTCTAATCATACTTTAAAAGGTGATTTAATAAAATCCGCTTTTATAACATCTACTATGGGTGTTTCATATAAATTAAAAATTGACAAAAATATTTAATCGTTATGATGAATAAAGAACAAAAACAAAATTATATTACTGAGATGACCAATCAGTTCGAGAATAGTAAAGCTGTTATGGTTACACACTATCAAGGTTTAACAATGCCCCAATTAGACGAGTTGAGATCCAAAATGAGAGAGCACGGCATTATTTTCAAAATAACAAAAAATAGAATTACGAAACTAGCTTTACAAAAAACTAAGTGTAAAGACTTATCAAAATTATTTACTGGACCAACAGCAGTTGCCTTTGGGGAGGATGCTATAATGTCTGCTAGAATCTTATCAAAATTTGCTAAAGATAATGAAAATCTTAAGTTAATTGGTGGAATAATGGATAATGAAATTTTGGATCAAGCTGGAGTTCAAAATGTAGCAAATTTACCTACATTAGACGAGGCCCGAGCAAATATCGTTGGTATTTTGAATGCTTCTGCTTCAAAATTAGTAAGTATTTTACTTGCACGATCGGAAAAAATGAGTAATTTACCTCCAGAAAATTCTGAAAAAACAACCTAAAGAGTAGATCATATGCCTGACCTTAATAAAATTATTGAAGATTTATCAAGTTTGACTGTTGCTGAAGCAGCAGATCTTTCAAAACAATTAGAAGAAAAATGGGGAGTAACTCCTATGGCAGCAGCAGCTCCAGCAGTAGCTGGTGGTGCAGCAGCAGCAGAAGAAAAAGATGATTTTACAATTATGTTAGTCTCTGCCGGAGATAAAAAAATTAATGTTATAAAAGAAGTAAGAGCAGCAACATCTCTAGGTCTTAAAGAAGCGAAAGATTTGGTTGAAGGCGCACCTAAAGAAGTTAAAACGGGTGTTCCAAAAAAAGAAGCTGAAGAAATTAAAGGTAAGTTAGAAGCTGCCGGCGCAAAAGTAGAACTTAAGTAAATTAATAGGAAATTTTTGAATACTGATTATTTTTAATCAGTATTAATATATAAATGCAAATATCTTTTACTGAGAAGAAAAATATTAGAAAAAGTTTTGGTAAACTTAAAGAAAGTTTATCTATTCCTAATTTAATTGAAGTTCAAAAAAATTCTTACAACGAATTAACAGAATTTAGAGAAAATGAAGAATTAAAAAAAGGTTTTGATAGAGTTTTTAAAGGTATTTTTCCTATTGAAGATCTAAATGATAAAGCAACATTAGAATACGTATCTTACAGACTCGAAAGACCAAAATTTGATGTTGAAGAATGTATCGCTAGAGGGTTGACTTACTCTTCAGCTTTGAAGTGTACATTAAGATTAGTTATATATGAGATTGATCAGGAAAATAACACAAAAGATATTTTGTCCGCAAAAGAACAGGAAGTTTATATGGGAGAAGTTCCAATGATGACTCACAGTGGAACTTTCATTACAAATGGTGTCCAAAGAGTTGTTGTCAATCAAATGCATAGAAGTCCAGGAGTTTTCTTTGATCACGATAAAGGTAAAACACATGCTAGTGGTAAATTATTATTTAACTGCAGAGTAATACCTAACAGAGGTTCGTGGTTAGACTTTGAATATGATGTAAAAGATTTTTTATATTTTAAAATAGATAGAAAAAAAAAGATTTTAGCTTCAACTCTTTTGTTAGCTTTGGGTTTTTCTAAAACTGAAATAGTAAATGAATTCTATGAAAAAGAATTATATAAATTTGATCCAAAGAGTGAAAAATGGAAAACAAAATTTAATCCTGAAAATTATAAAGCAAAAAATTTTTCTGAAGAAGTTATAGACGCTAAAAACGGTAATGTTGTAATAAAATTAGGTGATAAAATTAATTATCTAAATGCAAAAAAATTAGCAAACGATGGTTTAAAAGAAATTCTAGTTTCTAAAGAATCTTTATATGGAAAATTTTTACATACAGATGTAAAAATTAGTGACAAAGAAGAAGACACATTTAAAATAGGAACTGAAATTAATGAAACTATAATTCAAAAAATTTTAGAAGCAAATATACATTCTTTAGAAATATCTATTACAAATTCTATAAATAAAGGACCTTATCTATTAACAACTATTCTTAATGATAAAAATAATTCAAAAGATGATGCTATAACTGAAATTTACAAAATGTTGAGACCAGGAGAGCCTCCAACAATAGAAATTGCTACACAAATTTTTAATAATTTATTTTTCAGTTCCGACAGATATGACTTGTCAGATGTCGGTAGAGTAAAGATGAACTCTAGGTTAAATCTTGAATGTTCTGATAAAATAACGATTTTAAGAAATGATGATATAATTGCCATTATTCATAAAATGTTGGATTTAAGAGATGGTAAAGACGAAGTAGATGACATTGATCATCTTGGAAACAGAAGAGTAAGATCAGTAGGTGAGTTGGTTGAAAACCAAGCTCGAATAGGTGTTTATAGAATGGAAAGAGCTATTAAAGAAAAAATGACTACTTTAGATATAGAGTCAGCTATGCCACAAGACTTAATTAATGCCAAACCTTTAACAGTTTCATTAAAAGATTTTTTTGCTAGTTCACAACTTTCTCAATTTATGGATCAAACAAATCCATTATCAGAAATAACACATAAAAGGAGAGTTTCAGCTTTAGGACCTGGTGGTTTAACCAGAGAGAGAGCTGGTTTTGAAGTTAGGGATGTGCACCCAACTCACTACGGCAGAATTTGTCCAATAGAAACTCCGGAGGGTCCAAACATAGGTCTGATTAATAGTTTATCAACTTATGCCAAGATAAATAAATATGGTTTTATAGAAAGTCCTTACAAGAGAGTGGTTAATGGAATAGTTCAAGATAAAGTTGAATATCTCTCTGCTATGGAAGAAACAAAATTTACTATAGCACAAGCAAACACTAAAATTGACAAAAATGGAAAAATTATTGAAGAACTAGTTTCGTGTCGTCAAAATTTAAATTTCTTACTATCCAAACCAGAAACTATTGATTATATAGATGTGTCCCCAAAACAACTTGTGTCAGTTGCAGCATCGTTAATTCCATTTTTAGAAAATGATGATGCTAACAGAGCTTTAATGGGTTCGAATATGATGAGACAAGCAGTTCCTTTACTAAAACCAGAAGCACCTTTAGTTGGTACTGGTATTGAAAGTGATGTTGCCTTAGACTCTGGAGTTACAATTGTAGCTAAAAGAGACGGAATAGTTGATAAAATTGATGGAAAAAGGATTGTTGTTAAAGTAACTGAGGAAACGGATTTTACAAAATCTAGTGTTGATATCTATAACTTACAAAAATTTAAAAGATCAAATCAAAATACTTGTATAAATCAGAGACCATTAGTTAGAGTTGGAGATAAGGTAAATTCAGGTGACATAATCGCAGATGGTCCTTCAACTAGGTTAGGTGAGTTAGCTTTAGGAAAAAACGTTACTGTAGCCTTCATGCCTTGGCAAGGTTATAACTTTGAGGACTCAATTTTAATCTCAGAAAGATGTGTTACAGATGATGTTTTTACATCGGTCCATATAGTTGAATATGAAATTATGGCAAGAGATACAAAATTGGGTGAAGAAGAAATAACTAGAGATATTCCAAATGTCAACGAGGAAGCTTTGAAAAATCTTGATGAATCAGGAATAGTTTATATTGGGGCTGAAGTTCATGCAGGTGATATTCTTGTAGGTAAAGTTACACCAAAAGGAGACTCGGCATCTGGTCCTGAGGAAAAACTATTACGATCAATTTTTGGAGAAAAAGCTATCGACGTAACAGATACATCATTAAAAATGTCTAGAGGAAGTAGCGGAACTGTTGTTGATGTAAAAGTTTTTAATAGACATGGTATCGAAAAAGATGAAAGATCTATAACTATTGAAAGAGCTGAAATTGAGCAAGTACAACAGGATAGAATTGTTGAAGAAGAAATTTTGGAAAGAAGTATTAAACAAAGAGTTGCACAAATTTTATCTGGAGCATCACTAGATAAGAAAATTAAAGATATTCAACCAGGAACAAAACTTGATTTCGAAACTATAAATAAAATTTCTATTAATGATGTTTTTAAGATTACTGTGGGAAATGAGAAAAAAGAGACAACTATCACTCAATTAAAAGACCAATATAGCAAAGCAAAAGAGGATATTACTGAGAGATTTGAAGACAAAGTATTAAAAATTAGAAGTGGTGATGATCTTTTACCAAGCGTGATGAAAATGGTTAAAGTTTTTGTTGCAATTAAAAGAAGATTACGTCCTGGAGATAAAATGTCAGGAAGACACGGTAACAAAGGAGTAGTAAGTAAAATTGTACCAGTGGAGGATATGCCTTATAGAGAAGATGGTAGACCAGTAGATATAGTTTTAAATCCTCTCGGAGTTCCTAGTAGAATGAATGTTGGTCAGATTTTGGAAACTCATTTGGGATGGGCTTGTAAAGAGTTTGGAGAAGAAGTTAAAAAAATAGTAAATGAAAATAATAAAAAAATCGAGAAGAATGAAAAGATTTCTAAATTTTTAAAATCTGTATATGGAGATGAAATTTTCGACAATAAAGTTGATAAATTAAGTAAAACTGAATTTAGTGACTTATGTGAAAATTTACAAAATGGTATTGCGATTTCTACTCCTGTTTTTGATGGAGCTAAAGAAAAAGACGTAACTAAAATGCTAGAATTAGCTAATTTACCTGGCTCTGGTCAAACCTTTCTATGGGATGGCAGAACAGGAGAGAAATTTGACAGACCAGTTACAGTAGGAATTATTTATATGCTAAAATTACATCATTTAGTTGAGGACAAGATTCATGCTAGATCTACTGGACCTTATAGTTTAGTTACACAACAACCACTTGGGGGTAAAGCTCAATTAGGTGGACAAAGATTTGGTGAAATGGAAGTTTGGGCACTTGAAGCTTACGGAGCATCTTACACATTACAAGAAATATTGACTGTTAAATCTGATGACGTAGCAGGAAGAGTAAAAGTTTATGAGACAATTGTTAAGGGTGAAGAAAATTTTGAATCTGGTATACCAGAATCATTCAATGTTTTAGTCAAAGAAATTAAATCTTTAGCACTAAATGTGGAGCTTAATTAGCTATGAAAAAAGAACTAACTGATCTTTTCAAAAAATCTGAAATTTCAGAGGCACAAAATTTTAATAGTATAAGAATTTCTCTTGCTAGTCCTGAAAAGATTAAATCTTGGACCTACGGAGAAATTAAAAAACCTGAAACAATTAACTATAGAACATTTAGACCAGAAAAAGATGGTTTATTCTGTGCTAGAATCTTTGGACCAATAAAAGATTATGAGTGCTTATGTGGTAAATACAAAAGAATGAAGTTTAGAGGAATTATTTGTGAAAAGTGCGGTGTTGAAGTTACAAAATCTAATGTTCGTAGAGAAAGAATGGGTCATATTAACCTAGCTACACCTGTTGCTCATATATGGTTTTTAAAATCTTTGCCGAGCAGGATTTCATTAGCAGTAGATATGAAATTAAAAGAAATAGAGAGGGTTTTATATTTTGAAAATTTTATTGTTATAGAGCCTGGACTAACTGGACTTAAAAAAAACCAACTTCTTAATGAGGAAGAATTAGCAAAATATCAAGATGATTTTGGTGAAGAGTCTTTTAGTGCTGGTATAGGTGCTGAAGCAGTATTAGAAATGTTAAAAAACCTAGACTTAGAGTCCGAACGAAAAAATTTAATTAACTATATCAATGAAACTAAATCTAAAGTCAATGAAGAAAGAGCTATAAAAAGATTAAAACTAATTGAGTCTTTTATAGAAACAGGACAAAAACCTGAATGGATGATAATGACAGTTGTTCCTGTTATACCGCCTGAGTTAAGACCTTTAGTTCCTTTAGATGGAGGAAGATTTGCAACATCAGATCTTAATGATTTATACAGGAGAGTAATTAATAGGAACAATCGTCTAAAAAGACTGATGGATCTAAAAGCTCCAGATATTATCATTAGAAATGAGAAAAGAATGCTTCAGGAATCTGTTGATGCTTTATTTGATAATGGAAGACGTGGAAGAGTAATTACTGGTACTGGGAAACGACCTTTAAAATCATTAGCTGAAATGTTAAAAGGAAAACAAGGTAGATTTAGACAAAATTTACTTGGAAAAAGGGTTGATTACTCTGGAAGATCTGTAATCGTTGTTGGGCCAGATTTAAAATTACATGAATGTGGTCTACCAAAAAAAATGGCTTTAGAATTATTTAAACCATTTCTTTATGCAAGACTAAATAAACTTGGTTTAGCATCAACAATTAAACAAGCAAAAAAATTAGTTGAAAAAGAAACTAACGCAGTATGGGATGCTTTAGAACTTATAGTTCGAGAACATCCAGTTTTACTAAACAGAGCGCCAACACTTCATAGATTAGGTGTACAAGCATTTGAGCCTAAGTTAATAGAGGGAGATGCTATTGAGTTACATCCTTTAACTTGTGCAGCTTTTAATGCTGATTTTGATGGTGACCAAATGGCAGTGCACGTTCCATTAAGTTTAGAAGCACA
>CACHRX010000017.1 GCA_902582385.1 uncultured Pelagibacteraceae bacterium
TTCATTAGTCCATTCGTCAATTTTTTTGATTCTATTATCTGCTGAAGGATGTGTGCTCATAAATTCAGGTTGCGATTTTCCTTTATTAAGTTTTTTCATTCTCTCCCAAATTTTTCTAGTTTCTCTGATGTCATATCCAGATAAAGATGAAAAAATCATACCTAGGTAATCTGCTTCGCTTTCTTGTTTTCTATTAAATGGATTCATTATTCCAAGTTGAGACAATAAACCTACAGCGTCCATACCAGTGGTTCGATTTATATTTGATAAAGCTCCACCACTCGCTACATCAATAATTTGCGTTCCAATGTTTAATAATGTTCCTCTACTAGCTCTTTCAACTGAGTGTTTTGCGACTGCGTGTGCTATCTCATGGCCCATAACAGCAGCTAAACCATCTGTATTCTTCGTAACATCTAACATACCCGTATAAATAGCTATTTTACCACCAGGCATACACCAAGCATTTCTAACTTTTTTCTTATCAATTAATATATATTCCCAATCAAAGTTAATTGTGGGATCTTTTAGATTCTCCCTATCAAAATATTCACTAATAGAATTTTCCATTTTTCTTCCAATTGCTTTAATTTGATTTAGCGTTTTTGTGTCATCGCTAAGTTTTTCTTTTTCTTTTACTTTTTCATAAATTAGAGCTGCTTGAGCATTCAGTTTATTTTCAGGTACAATCTTTAATTGTCGTCTTTTAGTAATAGGCGCTGTAGAACAAGAATTTAGAACGAATCCACAACAACCACATCCAACATAAGATAAAAATTTTCTTCTATTCATTTTAATTTAACATTGATATTATATTTATTGATGAATCTAAATAACAAAATTTTATTAATATTATTTATAATTGCAATTACTTTTGTTGTATATTCAAGTTTTAAATAAAATGACAAAAAAAACAAAAAAACGATCTTTAGCATTAATTCTTAGAAATTATTTCATAACAGGTGTTGTTGTTTTAATACCAATTGGTTTTACACTATATTTAAGCAAAATTTTAATTGGTTTATCGTCAAATATTATACCACAAAACATAAACCCAAATAATTATTTACCATATGCAATTCCTGGAATCGAGATCATTATTTCTGTTATTTTAATTACTGTAGTAGGTGGTCTATCTTTATCATTTTTAGGAAAAAAAATTTTAAAATTAATTGACGATTTATTTAAAAGAATTCCTTTTTTAAGAACAATTTATTCAGCGATATTACAAATGACTGAAACTTTTTCTAAAAAAGATAATAGTAAAAAAAGTGTAGTTTTAATTGAATATCCAAGAAAAGGTGTTTGGGCTGTTGGATTTGCGACCAAAGAAAATAAAGGTGAAATGTCTCAAAAGACAAATCAAAGACTTATAAATGTTTTTGTACCAACTACACCTAATCCTACTAGTGGATTTTTGTTAATGTTTCCAATTGAAGATGTTATTTATTTAAATATGACATTTGAAGAAGCATCTAAGTTTATCGTTTCTGCTGGTACTTCTTCAGGTAAGAGTTAAACTATATCATTGATAACGTCAGCTTGATCATAAAGTTTCATTAATGTTTTGTATTTATCAATATCTTGATTTGCTTTTTCCAACTTTTTAATCTCTTTTTCTGCAAGTATAAATAAATCTGAATTATGTATGGGGTCTGCTAACTTAAATATTTTATTACCACTTTGTTTAAACCCTAAAATATCACCAAAACCTCTCAATTTCATATCTTCTTCTGAAATCTCAAAACCATCTGTAGAATTTTTTAATATATTAATTCTTTTTTTTGCATTATCACTCAACGTTGATTTAAACATTAAGATACAAGTTGATTGTTTTTTTCCTCTTCCAACCCTACCTCTCAATTGATGTAATTGAGAAAGTCCGAATTTATTTGCATTTTCAATAACTATGACATTTGCGTTTGGAAAATCAATACCAACTTCTATAATTGTAGTGGAAACTAAAATCTTAATTTCATTTTTTAAAAATTTGTTTAAAATTTTTTCCTTTTCTAAAACTTCAGTTTTTCCATGCAGAATTGAAACTTTGTTTGGGAAAATTTTATCAAGAAATTGATATTTTTTATTTGCTGACTCATGGTCTATTTTTTTTGACTCATCAATTAAAGGGCAAACCCAAAAAATTTGATTATCATCATTAAGTTCTTTTTTAATAAACTTTATAACTTCATCGATTTTACTATCTAATTTACTATATGTTATAATTTCTTGCCTTGATTTAGGTTTTTCTCTAATAATAGAGAGATCCATATCTCCATAAATTGTCATAGTTAAAGTTCTTGGAATAGGTGTCGCAGACATTAATAAAACATCACAATTATCTCCACCTTTATCAGATAATTTTTTTCTTTGATTAACACCAAATTTATGTTGTTCATCTATAATTATTAAACCTAACTTTTTAAATTTGATTTTTTTTTGAAAAATAGCGTGTGTACCAAAAATTATATGTATTTCATTACTAGATAATTTTTTTACAATTTTATTTCTCTTTTTTAATTCAGATTTACTTGATAAAATTTCTATTTTTATATCTTTATCAAAAATTTTTTTTGCTAAGAAAAAATGTTGTCGTGAAAGTATTTCTGTTGGTGCCATTATGGCTACTTGAAAACCAGCTTTAACAACATTATAAGCAGCCATTAATGACACAATAGTTTTACCACTCCCAACATCTCCCTGAAGTAGTCTAAACATTTTTTGATTAGACATTAGATCATAGTTAATTTCTTTTAATGTTTTATTTTGATCATTTGTTAATTTGAAATCAAGCTTAGACAGAATTTTGTTTTGATTTTTTAAATTAAAAATTTTTTTGAGTTTTTTAATTTTTTTAATCTTTTTTCTTATTTCAGAATGAACTAAAAAAGATGCTAAAATTTCATCGTAAGCAAGTCTTTCATAAAAGTTAGTTTTATACTTACCTATATTTTCTGGTTTATGGAGATTTATAATTGCTTCATTCCAGGAGATGTTACCAAATCTTTCTAAAATTTTTGAACTGTGCCATTCTTTAAGTTTTGGGATATTTGAAAGTATTTGCTTTATTATATTGTTATAAACTTTTTCTGATATCCCCTCTGTGAGAGAATATTTATTGTGCTTATTCTTTATTAAAGTAGCGTCTTCAGAAATATATTTTGGGTTGGTTATTTGGTATTTGTTTTTAAAATAGCTTACTTTACCACTAACAGTAATTTTTTTATTTAATGGTAAAATCTTTTTTACATACCCTTCATAACTATTAAAAAAAATACATTCTAGTTCCCCTGTATTATCTCTACAATATACTTTATTAGGAAGCTTTCTTATCCTGGGAAAGTTATATTTATATGGGATAATTGATAATGTTTGGACTTCACCAATTTTTAGATCTTTAACTTTTGTTGATATACTTCTATCTGTATAAGATTTAGGTAATTTCCATAATAAATCAAAAATATTACTTATTCTTTTCTTTTTAAGAATATTTGAAGTTTTTAAACCTACACCTTTTAAATTTTTCAGATCTGATAATAAGTATTTGTATGTGTTGTTATTATCCATTAAATATTAATATAATCTTTTTATGAATAACGACATAGAAAATTTAAAGAAAAAATTAACATACAGATCTCTATATCGAGGTACCAAAGAAATGGATAAGCTAATAGGAACTTTTGTAAAAACTTATATAAATGATCTTGATTTTAATGAATTGAATGATTTAGAAAAATTTTTGGATATAGATGATGACACCTTATACAGGGTCTATAATGATCAAAGCGTTGAAAAAGGAATACCAAATAATAAGATAATTTTACTATTTAAAAATTTTATTTATGAATAAGATTATGGCGGAGAGACTGGGATTCGAACCCAGGAAAGAGTTGCCCCTTTGCCGGTTTTCAAGACCGGTGCTTTCAACCGCTCAGCCATCTCTCCGTGAAAAGTCTTTTATAATTATAATTATTTAATTCAACCTTAAAATAGTCTAATAAAACTTATTAATAACTTATATCTTAATTGTCATGAATAAAAATTTTCACAAAGGTCTAATCCTAGCTGGTTTTGGTTCTTTTTGGTGGGGTTTTATTGGAGTTTTTTATTTTAAATTTATGACATTTATTGGTCATATTGAATTAGTTGTACATAGATGTTTATGGACAACTTTTTTTTTGATTTTAACAACTTTTTTTTTTTCAAAATGGAATATTTTTTTTACAATTATTAAAAATAAGAATTATTTGATTTGGTTATTTTTATCTGGATTCCTAATATTTATAAATTGGGCTGTATGGATTTATGCAATAGCCACTAATAGAATAATTGATGCGAGTTTTGGTTATTTTATAATGCCAATTTTAAGTGTGATGCTAGGTTTTATTTTTTTTAATGAAAAACTAAATCGAAAAAGAGTTTTTGCAATAACTTTGGTTATTGTTTCTATATTATACTTAATTTTTGTAAGTTTAAAATCTTTACCATGGTTAGGCTTAATCGTAGCTTTTAGTTGGGCTTTTTATAATTTGGTTAGAAAAAAAATTCAAGTTGACACAGATGTTGGTCTTCTAATTGAAAGTATCTATATTTTACCATTTGCACTAGTAGCTTTTTATTTAATCAGTTCAAAAGGGTACAATGATTTTCAAATTTCAAATCCACCTATGATGTTATTAATTTTTTTAGCTGGTCCAATGACTGTAATACCATTATTTTTATATGTTAGGGGAGTAGAACTATCAGGATTAGGTCCAACTGGCATGATTTTTTATATAACACCTACACTACAATTTTTGCTTGGCTATTACTACTATGATGAAATTTTTTCTTCTACTAAATTAGTTAGTTTTATTTTTATCTGGATTGCTGTAATTATATATCTTAGAGATCTTTATGAAACTAATTAAATATATAGTTATTATTTTATTGTTTAATTTTACTTATGCTTTTTCTAGTGAAAATTTGGATTTTCAAACATGGAAAAAAAACTTTAAAAAAATTGCATTGAAAAACGATATTTCTGAAAACACATTTGATGAAGTAATGATGAATATAAGATTTTTACCTGATGTAATTAAATATGACAGGTATCAACCAGAGTTTTATGAAGACACAAAAACTTACATATCTAAAAGAACCTCCAAAAAAAAAGTTTCAAAAGGTTTAATATTTTATGAAAAAAATATAAATTTAATAAACACCATAGAAAAAAAATTTGATATAGAAAAAGAATTACTATTATCCTTAATGGGTATAGAAACTAATTTTGGTACTTATGTGGGTAAAATGGATATTTTGTCTTCTTTGGCAACTTTAAGTTATGATAAAAGAAGATCTGATTTTTTTTCAAAAGAATTATTAACATTATTAAAACTTATTGAAGAAAAGCAAATTGATTATAAGACTCTTTATGGTTCATGGGCTGGTGCTTTTGGTTTTTTTCAATTTATGCCATCTACAATGAAAAATTATGCAATTGATTTTGATAAAAATAATTATATTGATTTAAAAAGTAGCAATGATGCCTATGCTTCAGCTGCTAACTATTTAAGTAAAATTGGTTGGAAAAAAGATGAGCCATGTTTTTACAAAATTGAACTTAATGAAAATATTCCAAAAAAATATTTGAATTCATCAGCTAGAAAATTAAATAATAAAAAAAAAGTTAGATCATTTAAAAAATATATAAAGAACTATTCTGATATAAATTTTAAAAATGATAAATATCTTGCAGCAATTATAACGCCAGATAAAGACATCATTCCTAATGCTGAAACATTAAATCCAGCATATATTGTTTTTGATAATTATGAAATTATTCTTAAGTGGAATAGATCTTTGAGATTTGCTTTAGCTGTATGCACTTTAAAAAATAGTTTTAAAAATGAAATTTAATAAAATAATATTATTTTTTTTACTTTTGATATTCACTTCATGTGATCAACACAGAATAGATAATTCAAAAAAAAACGATTTTAAATTTGAAAAGAAATATAAAAATAGTGGATTTGCCTTAATCTACAATAAAGATTTAAATATTAAAAAATTAGATAATAGATCGTTATTTATTTTTAGTAATAATCTCAAAAAAAAATCTTTCGTTAAAATTACTAATCCTATAAATAAAAAATCATTAATTGCTCAAGTTAAATCTAATAAAATCAAATATTCAAATTTTTATAATTCTGTTATTTCAAACAGAATTGCTGAAACTCTTGAACTTGATATTGATGAACCTTTTATAGAAATTATTTTGATTTCTAAAGAATCAACCTTTATAGCTAGTAAAGCAAAAACTTTTAAAGAAGAAGAAAAAGTTGCAGAGAAGGCTCCGATTGATGGGATTAAGATTAGCAATTTAATAGTTAAAGAAAATCAAAATTTAAAAACAATTAAAAATAGAAAATTTTCTTATTCAATTAAAGTTGCAGATTTTTACTATGAGAAAACAGCATTATTAATGGTTGATAGAATTAAAAATGAAACATCATTAGACAATTTAAAAATTCTTCAGTTATCGAAAACAAATTATAGGGTATTAATAGGGCCCTTTAATGATATAAAAACTCTTAAAGATTCATTTGAAAAAATGAATTCATTTTATTTTGAAAATTTAGAAATATTAAAAAATGTTTAGAATATTATATTTTATAATACTTATAAGCTTTGTTTTTTTAACACCCTCAAATGGTAATATAGAAATAAAAGCTAGAACAGCAATACTGCAAGATTTTTTATCAGGTGAAATTTTATATGAGAAAGACCCTAATATCTCTATATATCCCGCATCAATGACAAAGATAATGACTAGTATAATTGCTTTTGACTTAATTAAATCAGGTGATTTAAATTTAGAGGATAAATTTATAATTTCAGAAAAAGCCTGGCGTTTGTCTACTGCAGGTTATTCTTCGATGTTTATAATGGTAGGAGATGAAGTTTCAGTTGAAAATTTATTACACGGCATAATTACAGCTTCTGGCAATGACGCATGTGTGGCCCTTGCTGAAGGAATAGCTGGTACCGAAGATGAATTTGCCATTTTAATGACTACTAAGGCTAAAGAACTTGGTATGGAAAATACAAATTTTGCTAATTCATCAGGTATAAACGACCCTGAGAACTATTCTACTGTAAGTGATATTTTAAAGATGTCTCATTATTTAATTAAAGAACATCCTGAATTTTATAAATGGTTTGCAAGAAAAGAGTTTACTTGGAATAGAACCGGGGGTGAACCCATTACTCAAGGTAACAGAAATCCTCTTCTTTATAAAAGAATTGGTGCTGATGGAATAAAAACTGGTTATTTGGCTGTTGAAAAATATTCTCTTGCATCTTCTTTGGAAAGAAAAGGAAGAAGATTAATTGCAGTAGGAAGTGGGTTTGAAACAAAAAGTTTGAGATCTAAAGAAAGCTCAAAACTTTTAACTTATGGCTTGACCAATTTTGACTTAGTAAAAATTGTAAAATCTAAAGAACCAATTGAAAAAGTTGATGTATGGTTAGGAAAAGAGCAACAAATTGATGTTTATATAAATCAAGATATCTACAAAACCATCAAGAAAGCAAAAAAGAAATTACTTAAAGTTGTTTTAAAGTATGAGGGACCTGTCGAGGCTCCAATTGAAAAGGATGAAGTAATAGGTAAATTACGGGTTGTTTATGATCAAGAATTAGTAGGTGAATATGATTTACGAGCGTCCACAAATGTCGACAGAGTAAATATATTTACTAGATTGATTAGATCATTGAATTATTTAATTTGGGGTGATGTATAAAAAACCTGTAATTGTATTTGAGGGTATAGAGGGTAGTGGTAAAAGTTATCATATTTCTCATGTTTCAAATTACCTAAGAAAGAAAAAAGTTAAATATATTAAGATTCGCGAACCTGGAGGTAGCCTTAACTCAGAATTAATTAGAAAACTGATTTTAGATAAAAGATCTCAATTTAATAGAAAAACTGATTTATTATTATATCTAGCATCTAGAAGTGAAAATGTCGAAATATTAAGAAAAAATTTTAAAAAAAAAATCATTCTTATAGACAGATTTACCGACTCAACTATTGCATATCAACATTATGGATTTGGGGTTAATAAAAAACTTATATACTTAATAAACAATTATCTATTAAAAAATTTTAAAGTAGATTTTACCTTTTTAAATATTGTCAATAAAACCAACATGAATAAAAGACTAAAATTGAGAAAATCACTTAATAGATACGATAAGTTTAATAATAATTTTTACAAAAAAGTACAAAATGGTTTTTTACAATTAGCAAAAAAAAATAGTCGAAATTATGAAATTATAAACTCAAATTTAGATAAAAAAGTAAATAGATCATTGATAATAAAAAAAATTAATAATTTAATATGGAATATTTAACCCCAATAAAACAAAATAAATTGTTTGGATTAAACAAGTTTTTTAATGAATTAATCTATCTATATAAAAAAAAAAATCTTCCTAATAAAATTTTATTAAGTGGTCAAAAAGGAATTGGTAAATCAACTTTAGCTTATCATTTTATAAATTATGTATTATCTGAAAATGAAGAATTTTGTTATAATCTTGATAACTTTGAAATTAATACAGAAAACAGGTCTTATAAATTAACATGTAATAATACAAATCCTAATGTAACTGTAATTGATATAAATCCTGAAAAAAAATTCATAGACATTAACCAAATAAGAGAATTAATTTTGAATTTAAATAAATCATCATTTAACAATAAACCCAGATTTGTCTTGATAGACAATATTGATCTTTTGAATATTAACTCTGTAAATGCATTACTCAAAATTCTTGAAGAACCGTCTTTAAATGTATATTTTATTTTAATCAATAATAATAAGAAAATTTTAAAAACACTTTTATCAAGGTGTATTAATTTTAAAATTTTTATTACAAATAATGAAAGTTTACAAATTTCAGAAAAACTTATAAGGAATAATCTAGATAAAATAATCAATCCTGATCTAATTAACTACTATATGAGTCCTGGAAATATTTATAATTTCATAAAATTTGCCGAATTAAATAAACAAAAATTACTTGACCTTAATTTAAAAGATCTACTTAAAACTATTATTACAGAGAATTATTATAAAAAAGACGACTTAATGAAATATCTTTTTTTTGATCTAATTGAATTTTATTTGAGAAGAATTAATTCATCTTTTTCATTGAAGATTTATGATAAATATAATTACTTTGTAAAGAAAATCTCTGATACAAGAAAATTTAATTTAGATGAAGAATCTCTCTTTATTGAATTTCATGAAGAACTTTTAAATGGATAAAAATTTTTATATTACAACACCAATATATTATCCCTCAGCTAAACCGCACATGGGTCATGCTTATTCAAGTATTATTGCTGATTTTTTTGCAAGATTTAAGAGAATTGATGGATTTAATGTCATATTTCTAACAGGAACTGATGAACATGGATTAAAAATACAAAGAGCAGCAGAGGAAAAAAAAATTGATACATTAGAATTTTGTGACAAAATAAGCAAAACTTTCAGAGATCTTTCAGAAACATTAAATATTACTAACACAGATTTTATTAGAACTACTGAAAATAGGCATAAATTATCTGTTCAAAATTTATGGAAAGAATTAAAAAAAAATGACCATATTTATCTTTCTAAATATTCTGGTTGGTATTCGGTATCTGATGAGGCCTTTTATAATGAGGATGAAATTGAGGAAGTCGATGGAAAAAAACAATCTATTTCATCAAAATCTCAAGTTGAGTGGATGGATGAAGAGTCTTATTTTTTTAGATTATCTAAATGGGAAAAACCTTTACTTGATTACTATAAAAAAAATCCAGATTTTATATGTCCATCTTCAAGAAAAAATGAAGTTATTAGTTTTGTTAAAAGTGGATTAAAAGATCTTTCAGTAAGTAGAAAAAGTTTTTCATGGGGAATTCAAGTGCCTGATAATAAAGACCACATTATATATGTATGGCTCGATGCTCTTACAAATTATATCAGTGCATTAAATTATCCGAATACAGATGATCCATTATTTAAAAAATTTTGGCCTGCATCTATTCATTTAATTGGTAAAGATATTCTAAGATTTCATGCAATTTATTGGCCCGCTTTTTTATTAGCAGCAAAAATCCCTCTACCTAAAAAAATATATGGTCATGGCTGGATACTTTTAGGTGAACAAAAAATGTCCAAATCAAAAGGTAATATTTTAGATCCAATAGAAATTATTAATGAATATGGTTTGGATCCATTAAGATACTATCTAATCAAGGAAGTGTCATTTGGTAATGATGGAAATATATCAAAAGATAAATTAGAGGATTGTATTAATAGCGATTTAGCAAATAATTTTGGAAATTTATGTCAAAGGGTTACAGCCTTTGCTGTCAAGAATTGTAATAGCAAAATTCCTGTAGAAATTGATTTTCAAAAAGATGATTTGGAAATTTTAGATAAATTTAAATCAAATTTAGACAAAATTAGAATTAAAATAGATAATCAAGATATCAATTTTTATACTGATTTTATTATAAATAGATTATTTGAAACGAATAAATACTTTAATGATCAAGAACCTTGGAAAAAAAAAGATAATTTGATTAGACTTAATACGATAGTCTATACTACTTTAGAAATAATAAGAAAAATAAGCTATATGTTATATCCAATTATACCCCAGTCATCTTTAAAAGCATTGAAAATATTTGATATTAAAGAAAACAAAATAGAATTTTCGACAATAGGTAATCATAATTATTTAAAAGGTAATAGTAATATAAACAATATAGATATACTGTTTAAAAAAATTGAAAAATAGATGATCGATTCACATTGCCATTTAGATTACGAACCGCTTTTAAGTGATTTAGATAATGTAATTAAAAGATCTAAAGATGTAGGAATAAATAAAATTTTAACAATTTGTACTACTTTAGAAAGCTTTGAAAAAATAAAACAAATAATAAAAAAACATGACATTATATTTGGCACATATGGGATTCACCCACATGAAACTAAAAATAATAAAGTAACATCAGATCTGATTATAAAAGAAATAAATAGTAATGAAAAAATAATTGGAATAGGAGAAACTGGTTTAGATTTTTATTACAGTCATAGTAACAAATTTGATCAAATTAAAAGTTTAGAAGAACACATTAATGCATCAATACAAATGAATATACCTTTAATAATTCATTCAAGAAATGCAGAAACGGAAACTCTTGAAATTTTTGGAAACTACAAGAACTACAATTTAAAAATTCTAATGCATTGTTATACAGGATCAAAAGAATTTGCTAAAAAACTGCTTGATTTAGATGCTTATTTTTCTGCTAGCGGAATTATAACATTCAAAAATTCAATAGAATTACAAGAAACTTTTAAGCTTATACCTTTAGATAAATTATTAATCGAAACTGATAGCCCATATTTAACACCAGAGCCTAATAGAGGTAAAAAAAATGAACCGTCATTTGTTAAATATACTGCAGAAAAACTTGCAAACATTAAAAACATAACAAGTAACGATTTAATTAGTGCCACATCCTTAAATTTTAATAAATTGTTTAATTATTAAATTTATGAAATTTATCATTTTAGGTTGCGGTAGTTCGATGGGTGTACCAAGATCAGATGGATTTTTTGGAAAATGTGATCCAAAAAATAAAAAAAATTATCGATCTAGATGTTCTGCGTTAATACAAACAAAAAATGAAAATATTCTTATAGATACATCTCCTGATTTAAGACAGCAATTACTTAATAATAAAATCAGATCGATTGATAAAGTTTTTTATTCACATATGCACGCAGACCAAACACATGGAATTAATGATCTAAGAGTTTTTTATATTAAAAAAAGAAAACCTATAATTACATTTGCCGATAATCCTACTAAAAAATATTTAATGAAAACTTTTAAGTATTGTTTTGTTGGCAAAAGTAAGGAATATCCTGCAACATTAAAATTATGTTCAATTAATGATAAACTTTTTATAAAAGATGGAATTAAAAAAGTTAAAATTAGACCCATTAAAGTCAAACATGGGAAAGTTGATAGTATTTGTTACATAATAAAAAAAAAATTAGCCTATATTAGTGATGTTAGTTTTATTAAAAACTCAGACTATAAATACTTTAAAAATCTTAAATATTTAGTTATTGATTGTTTATGGATGAGAAAACACCCTTCACATTTGAATTTAGAAGAAAGTCTCAGATTAATTAAAATATTTAGTCCTAAAAAGGCAATATTAACTAATCTACACTCTGATTTAGATTATGACTTTTTAAAAAAAAAGTTACCTAAAAATATTTTGCCGGCCTATGATGGATTATCTCTTAATTTATAAGATCTTTTCAATTTCATTTATAATTTTTTTAGACATAGGCTTGGTAAATGAAGAGAAAGTATCATGAATTTTACCATCTTTATTAATCAAAATTTTGTGAAAATTCCACTTTGGAACTGCTGATTTACCATGATTTTTTTTTGCCCATTTAAATATTTCATGTGCGTTATTTCCTTTAACTTCTGTGATTGTTGCTAGAGGAAAGTTTATCTCAAAATTTACTTGGCAAAACTCTTTAACTTCAGTATTATTTTTTTTTTCTTGATTAAACGTATTAGAAGGTACACCAAGTACCAATAAACCCTTTGATTTATACTTATCCCATAATTCTTGCAATTCTTTATATTGATTTGTAAAACCACAATAACTAGCAGTATTTACTACTAAGACAGCTTTGTTTTTATATTCTTTAAAATTTATTATTTCCCCAGTTATACTTTCTATATTTAGATCATAAAAAGTTTTTTCATATTCAGCCTTAACGAAGTTGTTAAAAAAAAACATAATTATTAATATACCACTAAAAAATAGTTTCTTCATTTCCTCAAATTATTTGTTAGGTCTATTAGGTGTAAGAAGTATCAAAAAGTATCCAAATAATGTAGACAATAATGACCCAGTCAATACACCAATTTTAACTCCATCCATATACTGAATATTTTCTACGAAAGCTAAATTTCCAACAAAAAGACTCATCGTGAAACCGATACCAGTTAATACACCAACGCCGTAAAAATTATACCAACTTGTATTGTTGGGCATTTGTGCAATTTTAGCTTTGATAGATACATAAGAGAAAATAAAAACACCTAGTTGTTTTCCAACAAATAATCCCAATACAATTCCCAACGGTACTTTGTCTAACAATGAACCAAAAGTTAAACCTTCTAAAGACACCCCTGCATTAGCGAAGGCAAATAAAGGCATTATACCAAATGCAACATAAGGACTGATTGCATGTTCTACTTTTATTAACAAAGAAAAATCATTCTTTTTTTTTCTATGAGGAATTGTCATAGCTAGCAAAACGCCAGCAATAGTAGCGTGTATACCTGAATTGTGAGTGAAATCCCACAGAAATAATCCAACAATTAAATAAGGGAAAAATTTTTTGATATTGAATTTATTAATAGCTAATAAAACAATGAATGCAGCAAGCATTAAAGTTAAATATTTAATACTTAGGTCTCCGGAGTAGAATAGAGCTATAATAACTATAGCACCTAAATCATCTATAATCGCTAATGCTGTTAAAAAAACTTTTAAAGACAATGGTACTCTTTTTCCAAGGAGTGATAAAACACCTAATGAGAAAGCTATGTCTGTAGCTGATGGAATGGCCCACCCATTCAAAGTTTCACTATCACCAAAATTTATAGCAATATAAAATAATGCGGGTACAAGCATTCCTCCTACAGCAGCAATTATAGGGAGTAAAGCTTGTTTCATATTAGATAGTTCACCTTGTAAAAATTCTCTTTTTATTTCTAAAGTTACAAAAAAGAAAAATATTGCCATTAAGGCATCATTAATCCAATGAATCACTGATAGTTTTAAACCAAAATTATTAATACCGATAAATAAATACTTGTTTAAAGTTGAAAAATATAAATCTGCTAAGTTTGAATTGCTTATTACTAAAGCTACTATTGCGGCAAATAATAAAACTAATCCACTAGCAGCCTCTAAATTAAAGAACCACTTAAAAGGTTTTGAAATATATTGGATCATTAGCTAGCCAAATTTTTGATAAACGAAAATATATCTTTTAAAGTTTCAAAAAAACTAAATAGTAAAAATTCTAATTTAGGAAATAAAATACTTATAGGTGACTTGAATGTTTCTAAAACAAGTATTAACGCTATACTAGAGATTATTACTACTATTATATAAGATAATATTTTTGTTAATTTTATATCTGAAGATTTTTTTTTTGTTAGATGATCAGTATTTTTTTCTTTTACGAAATGAGTAACATTAGAATTATCTTTTTGTTCTACTGATCTTTCTTTAACTAAATCAACTTTTTCTACAAATTCCTCAACATTATTTGTGACTTCAGGTTTAGATTTATCAACTGTTTTTTGATTATTAATTTCAAAGAACCAGGTTTTGTCACAAGCACCACATTTTAATAATCTTCCTTGTTCAGGAATTAGGCTTTGATCAACTTCAAACTTTTTTTCACCGCATGGACAGTCAATTATCATATATTCTTATATACCAGATTTTTATTAAATTACTCTTATTTTGCTTATCTTTATACTTTGCAATATTAAATAAGTACTGTAATAGTACAACTTTCGGAGTGTAGCGCAGCCTGGTAGCGCATCTGGTTTGGGACCAGAGGGTCGCAGGTTCAAATCCTGCCACTCCGACCACTTAAAATATGTTATTTTTTTTTAAAAAAAACAAAAAAACAAACAATAGTAACTTGAAAATACTTTCGGGATATAATTTTAGATACAGAAATGTTGGTAAAGAATCAGAGAAGAATATAATCAAATATGCTAATTATTTTAATTTTGATTATGAATTTAACAAATCTAATAAATTCGAAAGACATTTTTATTGGTTAAAAATTAAAATGTTAATTGATAATCTTGAAAATGGTAAACATGAGTTTTATTTATGGTTAGATGCAGATACATTCTTTTGTAGATATGAAAATATTTTAGATCATGTAGATAAATCAAAACATATATTCATACATAAAAATTTTATAAATTCTAAACATAAAACAAAGTATTCAAATGTTTATTATTTCACTGAAGGGGTTAACGTTGGTGTTTTATTAGTTAGAAATACAAAATGGTCATTAAATTTTTTAAAAAATGTTTGGGATAAAAAAGAATATTTATCTCACTATTGGCCTGATAATGCAGCATTTATGGATGAACTAGGATATAAAGCAGAATTTTCAAAATTAAGTAATAATAAACCATCAAATACAGTCTTAAATAAATTTTATTTTTTATCAGGTTTATGGAATAGTATGCCCAAAAAAAATTACGAAAACCCAAAAATTGACGAATTTTCAAATTTTTATTTTGATCCAATTATTATACACTTAGCAGGTATCAGAAGAAGAGAACGTTTAAAGTTTATTAGCAAATATAGATATCTTTTTATTAAATAAAAATCATGATGAAAAAAGCAAAAATATTTAAACCAAATAAAAGTCCAATGCAATCAGGACTTGGTAAAACTAATAAGTGGATTTTAGAATTTGAGACTAATAATCCTTCCAAAAATCCATTAATGGGGTGGGTTAGCTCTAATGATACTTATGGTGAGCTTAAATTAGAATTTTCAACAAAAGAACTAGCAATTAATTATGCTAAAAAGAAAAAAATAGATTTTGAAATAATTGAACCAAAAAAAAGAAAGATTATAAAAAAATCTTACGCAAATAATTTTTTAGAGTAATAATGTTTAAATTTTTTACAGAAAAAAAATGGTTTTTATGGAGTATTGGTGGAACATTACTAATCTTAAGCGCCACTTGGTACCAAGTTCAATTAGATGTACAAATTAATGAATGGTTTGGAGAGTTTTATGATACTTTACAAAAAGCTTTAACAACTCCAAATTCAGTTACTGAAAAAGATTTTATATCTTATTTGTTTACATTTGCAAAAATAGCAGCTGTTTATATTCTTGTAGTTATTTTTAGTGATTATTTTACAAGTCATTGGACATTTAGATGGAGAACAGCTATGGCTGAATTTTATCATGATAAATGGGATTATGCATCATCAATTGAAGGTGCATCACAAAGAGTTCAAGAAGATACTCTTAAATTTGCAAGAATAATGGAAGGTCTAGGTGCTGAACTTTTAAGAAGTTTAATGACATTAATTGCCTTTACACCAATTTTGTGGGGTTTGTCTAAAAGTATAACAGTACTCCCTTGGATTGGTGAAGTTGAACATGCACTAGTTTGGGTTGCGATTTTATCTGCTTTAGGTGGAACAATTTTACTTGCAAGTGTTGGTATTAAACTACCTGGTATAGAGTATGATATACAGAAAGAGGAGGCTGCCTACAGAAAAGAACTAGTTTTGGGTGAAGACTTTAAGGAAAAAGCTCAACCAGAAAAAATAACTGATTTATATGGTGGAGTAAGAAGAATACATTACAAAATGTATTTTCATTATGTATATTTTAATGCTGTTAAATGGAGTTATCTTCAAGGAATGGTTATTGTACCTTATTTGGCTTTAGCTCCAACAATTGTTACTGGTGCAATTACTTTAGGTTTCGTGCAACAAATTATAAGAGCTTTTGGTAGAGTAGAGACATCGCTTCAATATTTGGTCAGGAGTTGGCCAATCATAGTTGAATTAATTTCCGTTTGGAAAAGATTAAGAGAATTTGAGTCAAAACTTAAATCATCGAGTGAATTTAGTTCTAAAACTTCATGACAATTGATAGAGCATATTTAGATAAATTTATTAATGTTACTTCTAAAGCTGCTATATCATCATCATTTTTAGTAGGTAAAAAAGACAAGATCGCTGCAGACAAAGCTGCAGTAGACTCTATGAGATCTGAATTAAATAAAATAAGTATGATAGGACAAGTTGTTATTGGGGAAGGAAAATTAGATCAAGCTCCAATGCTGTATACTGGTGAAATATTAGGTAATAAGGATGGACCTGAATTTGATATAGCTGTTGATCCTTTAGAAGGCACAAACTTTGCAGCTAATAATTTACCTGGAGCAATGTCAGTCATTGCAATTGCAGAAAAGGGAAATTTGTTTAAAGCTCCAGAAACTTACATGAATAAAATTGCTACTTCAAAAGTAGAAAAAGGATTAATTGATTTAGACTATACAATAAAAAAAAATATATCAAATTTAGCTGATTTTAAAAATACAAATCCATCAAAACTGACTGCATGTTTGTTAGATCGTCCTAGACATAAAGAAATTATAAATGAACTTAATCAACTCAAAGTAAACCTAATGTTAATTAAAGATGGAGATGTGTCGGGCGCTTTGTTAGTGTCGAAACCTGAATATAATGTTGATATTTTTTTAGGTATTGGAGGAGGACCAGAAGGAGTTTTAGCTGCCTCTGCTTTAGATACTTATGGTTGTAATTTTCAGGGTAGATTCATTTTTGACAATGATGATGATATCAAAGAGGCAAAAAAGATTGGGATTGATGATCTTGAAAAAAAATATGAACTAAATGAAATTATTAGAGGGGACTCAATTTTTTGTGCCACAGCTATAACAGATTGTATGCCTATTGGAATTCAACCTAAAGAATTATCTAAATCTATAAATAAACTTAGGGGTGTAAAAAAAATAAATGACCAAATATTTATAACAGAAACGCTAATCACTCATAAAAGTTCGGGTCATAATAATATTGTAAAAAATGAAATTATTATTGATCAGGTAGATAAATAAGAGATGATTTCTGTTTCTAATAAGGAATGGCAAGAAAAAAAATTTGATAAAAATTTAGTAGAAAAAATAAAACAGAAAAATAATTTTTCTAGAATCTTATCACAATTAATAATATCAAGGGACTTTGATCAAAATGAAATATATCTTATAAAAAACACTTTAAATTTATCTAATATTTTTCAAAACAATCAAGATTTTATTAAATCGGTTAAACTTGTTAAGGATTCAATCGATAAAAAAGAAAAAATATGTATCGTAGGAGATTATGATGTGGATGGATCTGCTGCCACTTCCTTATTAAATAAATTTTTTAAAAGTATAAATCATTCCTTTTTTTATTATATCCCAGACAGAGAAAAAGATGGATATGGAGCAAGTAAAAAATTATTTGAAAAATTGATTATAAAACAACCAAAATTAGTAATAATGGTTGATTGTGGATCAACGTCAATCGAAGCAATCAACTATCTAAATGAAAGAAATATTAAATCTTTAATAATTGATCATCATGAAATTAATAAACCATTTCCTAATGCAAATGTAATTATTAATCCAAAAAAAGATAATGGTTATTTAGAATACGATTATCTTTGCGCCACTACACTTACATACTTTTTCTTAGAATTATTAAATAAGCAAATTAAACCAAAAATTAATTTAAGAAAATATTTGATTTATGTTCTCCTAGCAACAGTTTGTGATGTTATGCCTTTAAGAAAATTTAACAGATTAATATCAATTACAGCATTAAAGGAATTTGATATTCAAAATAATTATGTAATTAAACAACTTTATAATTTAAGTGAAAAAAAAAATAAAATTACCATTAATGATTTAGGGTATTTAATTGGTCCAATCCTAAACTCAGGTGGAAGACTTGGTAAATCAAACTACGCAGCTGATTTATTATCAACAACTGATATTAGTACTATTAAAAAAAAATCGTTAGAACTTTTTAATTTGAATAAAAAAAGAAAAAAAATTGAGTCAATTATTCTAGATAATATAGACTTTAAAAAAATAGAAAAAGAAAACCAAAATATTATAATCTATTATGATCCTAATATTAATGAGGGTTTAATAGGTATTATAGCTGCAAGATTAAAAGATTTTTTTAATAGACCTGCAATAGTTATTACTAGTTCAAATAATTTACTAAAAGGATCTGCTAGATCTGTTTATAATTATAACATAGGTAGATCTATTAAAAATTTATTAGATCATAAAATAATTTTAGATGGTGGTGGTCACTCGATGGCAGCTGGTTTCAATTTAAAAAAAAAGAATCTTTCCATTTTTAAAAAGTTTATTATTAAAGATTTTTTAGAAAAAAAAATTTCTCTCCCTAATATATTTCATTATGACGCTGAGGTATCATCTATTGCATTTAATAAAGATTTATATAATGATATTAAGAAAATTGAACCTTTTGGGACTGGAAATCCACAACCAATTTTTCTTATTCGTAACCTTAAAGTGATTAAGTCCAAAATATTAAATGAAAGACATATCTCTTGCATTTTAAAATCAAAAATAGGTTTTTCTATTAATTCAATATCATTTTATTCTCTCAACAGTAAAATTGGTCAGTATTTATTGAATTATAAAAATTATTTTAATGTATTGGGAGAAATTAACGAAAATTTTTGGAAAAATAAAAAAAGTCTACAATTAATAATTAAAGATTTAATATTGTGATTTTATTACACTTGATAATCAAAGACTTTTCAAATAAAAGACCTCAAAATGGTCCCTTCGTCTATCGGTTAGGACACGTGGTTTTCATCCTCGAAAGAGGGGTTCGATTCCCCTAGGGACCGCCATAATGCCTTATTTTGTATATTTAATCATATCTACAAAAAGAAAAAAAAATGTTAGTTATGTAGGATATACAAACAATCTTAAAAAAAGGCTAATTTCTCACAACAATAATAAAGGCGCAAAATTTACTAAAGGATCTAAATGGAAGTTATTATATTATAAAAAGTTTGATAATAAGAAAATTGCTATGTCAGAGGAATATAAGTTAAAAAAAAATCAAAAATTAAGAAGTAAAATCAAATCCACTTATCTCAAGAATATTTAATTTGTGAAAAAATTTAAATACAAATTGTTGTCAAATGCTTTTAATAAAAAAGATATAGATATAGGTACTAAAATCATTAGATCAAAACAGCTGACTATATCTTTTATTACTAGAAAATTTGAAAAATACTTTGCAAAAAAAATTGGTGCAAAATATGCAATAATGACTAATTCAGGATCCTCTGCAAATTTAATGGCCTTAAGTGCTTTAACTAACCCATTATCAAAAAAGATTTTTAAGCCCGGTTCTGAAATAATAATCCCTGCTGTTTGCTGGTCTACTTCTTTATGGCCTATATTGCAAAATAATTTAAAACCTGTTTTTGTTGATGTTGAATTGGATAGTTTTAATATTGATTTAGACAAACTTAAAAAAAAAATTAATAAAAAAACAAAAGCAATTGTTTTAGTTCATGTATTGGGTCTATCCACTAATATGAAAAAATTAATGAAAATAGTTAAAAAAAATAAATTAGATTTAATCGAAGATACTTGTGAGAGTTTAGGTGCGACTTACGACAAGAAAAAGCTTGGCACCTATGGTAGATTCGGAACTTATTCTTTTTATTATTCTCATCAAATTACCTCTGGTGAAGGGGGTATGATAGTATGTAATAATAGAAATGATTATAATATTCTTAAAAGTTTAAGATCTCATGGATGGTCACGAGATACTATTTTCCATAAATATTATAAAAAAAAATACTCCAAAATAGACCATAATTTCTTATTTATTGGCCCAGGTTACAATTTAAGACCAACTGAAATACAGGCTGGTATAGCATTTAATCAATTTAAAAGATTAGAGAAACTTATAAACTTAAGAAAAGTTAATAGATCAATAATCATTAATAAATTAAAAAATCATCCAGAATGGAATAATCAATTTGAATTTGTTAAAATAGATAAACTAATTAATCCAAGTTGGTTTGGTTTACCATTTATGATAAGTAATAAATATATAAAAAAGAAAAAGATTTTCTTGGATTTTCTATCTAAAAATGGAATAGAAAATAGACCAATAATTAGTGGAAATTTTTTAAATCAGCCAGCTTCTAAACTTTATAATTTTAAATATAATAGAAATGATTTTAGAAATGCAAATGAAATTGAAAAAAGAGGTTTTTTTATAGGATTACATACAAACAAAATTAAAACTTATGAGGTAAATAGACTTGTGAAATATTTACTTAATATAGGAAAATTCTTGTGAAAATAGGTCTAACAGGATCTTCAGGGACTTTGGGAAGTTATTTAACTAAGAATTTGAAAAATGTAGTGAAATTTAATGATAAAATTGAAAATAAAAAAAAAGTAGAAAATTGGATTAAAAAAAATAATTTTGAAGTGGTCATACATTTAGCTGCAATAGTCCCAATACTTAAAGTAAAAAAAAACAAATCAAAAGCATTAAAGATTAACCTTGATGGAACAAAAAATATTGTTAATGGCATAAATAAATATTCCAAAAAAAAAGTTTGGCTGTTTTATTCATCAACATCACATGTCTATTCTTTTAGTAATAAAATAAAATACGAAACCAAAAAAACAAAACCATTAAATTATTATGGAAAAACAAAAAAATTAGCAGAAAACTATATTCTGAATAATCAAAGACAAATAATACCCTGCGTAGGAAGAATTTTCAGTTATACATCGTTAAATCAGAATAAGGATTTTGTAATCCCATCTTTAATATTAAAACTTAAAAGCAAAAAAAAAAATATTTATTTTAAGAATTTGAATCATAATAGAGATTTTATTTCTATAGATGATATATTAAAAGCAATTAAGAAATTAATGAAATTCAAAAAGCGAGGCATTTTTAATATTTGTTCAGGTAAAAAAGTAAACCTTAAAGATATTTTAATTACTCTTAATAAAAAATATAAGAAAAAAATTTATATAAAAGATAACAAAATTAAAACAACCTTATTCGGCTCAAATTATAAACTTAATAGTCTTGGATGGAAGCCATCTTTTGATAACTATCTAAAATATATTGAAAAAACTTATAAATAAACAATGAATAATAAAGTCCTTTTTTTTTCTATAGACAGATTGGGAGATTACTTAATTAGATCTAATGTCATTAAAAAAATTTCAGAAAAATTTGATAATGCTGAAATAGTCAGCTCAGATAAAAATTATAAATTGATATCAGTTCAGAAATTTTTTAATAAAGTTTATTTATTAAATACAAAAAAAAAATTTATTGAAAAAATTAAAATAATTTTTCTTTTCTTTTTAAAAAAATATGATGCAGTAATAGTATTTGATGGAAAAAGAATATCAAATATTCTACTTTTCTTAGTAAGGTCTAATTTTAAGTATACTTTCGTATATAAAAAGAAAGAATTTTCAAATTTGATCTATATAAAATTTCTCACGTTTATTTATGATTTATTTAATATTAAATATGAATTTTTATATAATCGGGCTAATATAGAAAACGATTTTTCTGATAACTATCCCAAAAAATATAAAAAGTTAA
>CACHRX010000018.1 GCA_902582385.1 uncultured Pelagibacteraceae bacterium
AGCATCTTTGATTGATTTTCTATAATCCAAAGCCATTTGATCAGCACTAATTGTTTCAACTTTTTTGATCCCAAAAAAATTTAAAATAAATTTTAACCATGGAGTTAAAAAATCTTCTTTGCTATTTAATTTAGTACCACCAGATGTTATTACTAAATACGCTTTTTTATTTTTTAATAATCCTTCTCTTCTACCATTAGGTTTAAATTTAAAAGTTTCTCCTACTCTTGCAGCAAGATCTGACCAAGCTTTTAATGTTGCAGGTGGGCCATAATTGTAAATAGGTGCAGAAATAATTATGATATCACTCTCTTTAAGCTCTTTTACAAGAGTATCAGACAACTCAAACATTTTCTTATGATGTTCACTCTGATCTTTTGCCTCAATTTTCATACCAGACTCAGTCAAACCAGAGACAAAAACCATTTCATCATCTAAATCTCTATAAATTACTTCATCTTCAGGTCTTTTAATCTTATCTAATAATTTTTTAGCTAATGCTCTTGAAGTTGATCCTTCTTTTCTGGCACTAGAATCAATTTGATAAATTTTCATAAGTATATTTATCCAAAATTTTGTAAAAAAGGAAAAATATTTAATAAATAAAATCCCAATGCTTGTAGTTGATTTGTTAATATCAAAATACCAGTAATTAGAAGTATTATACCTCCAATTTTTGATACAAGAACGATATTTTTTTTAAAATTTTTTGAAAATATTAGGAATTTTTGAATTAGATAACCTGATAAAATAAATGGTATGGCTAAACCTAAAGAATAAAAAAATAATAAAAAAATACCTCTATTTATACTTTCCTCTGTTGCAGCAAGAACTAGTATTGAACCTAAAATAGGGCCTATACAAGGTGTCCAACCAAAAGCAAAGGCCATACCAATTAGTATTGGGCTTAGAAAATTAGTATTTGATTTTGTTTGAATTCTTTTTTCATAATTCAAAAATTTCAGATTTATAATCCCAATAATATGAAGTGAAAATAAAATTATAATTAACCCAGATATAATTCTTAGCTCGTATGAATTTTTAAGTAAAACTTGACCTAAAAAAGTTGAGGCAGCACCAAAAATTATAAATACAATAGAAAATCCTGATGTAAATAAAATAATAGGAATTAAATTAACACTTTTTTTTTCTACTAAAACACTTAGTGAGCTACCTGAAATATAAGAAATATATCCAGGTATCAATGGTAACACACAAGGGGATAAAAAACTTATTAATCCAGCACCTAGAGCAATTATCAATTCAAACATTAAAATTTTTTAGCAAAGATATATTATTTTTTAAAAGGTAGGACTTGATGTTTTTGTTTACCAAGATCGTCTATGCCTAATATAACTTCTTCTCCTCCTCTTAAGAATTTTGGTGGTTTCATATTTTCTCCAACTCCAGGAGGTGTTCCTGTACAGCAAATATCCCCAGGATGTAAACTCATACAAGAGCTCATGTAGGAAACCAATGTTTTAATATCAAATATCATTTTTTCAGTATTACCTGTTTGCATTCTTTTTCCATCAACATCTAAAAACATATTTAATTTTTGAAAATCTGGAAGTTCATCTTTTGTAATAATATAAGGCCCAATTGGACCAAATGTATCAAATCCTTTTCCTTTATCCCAAGTTAAGCCTCTATTTTTCTGAAATTCTCTTTCACTGACATCATTTACTAGAAAAAAACCTAAAACATGATCTAGAGCATTATCTATACTAACGTTAATTGCTTTTTTTCCAATAACAAAACCTAATTCTACTTCCCAATCTGTATGATTTGAATCTTTTGGAATAACAATTGGGTCATTGGGACCAATTATACAACTGGTAAATTTAGAAAAAATAATTGGTTCTTTGGGAATAGGTAAATTCTGTTCCTCAGCATGGTCTTTGAAGTTCAGCCCTATCCCAATAAACTTTGAGGGTTTAGAAACACAAGCTCCAATCCTTAAATTTGAATCTAATTTTTTTAAACTACTCAAATCAATGTTCTTAATTTTTTCAATTGTACTAAAGTTTAATGTATTTGGATTAAGATCTTCAATAATCGAAGATAAATCTCTATAATTATTATCTTGGTCAATAATCGCTGGTTTTTCTTTTCCTAATTCTCCTAATCTTAATAATTTCATATATTTATCCTCTTATTCCTAAATGAGTATATTTTACATTTAGATAATCCTTAATTGCATTAGATCCACCTTCTCTACCATATCCACTTTGTTTTATTCCACCAAATGGAGCCTCGGCAATCGCAATAAAACCTGTATTTATACCTACGGTCCCTGTCTCTAGCTGTTCTGATGCTAAATGTGCTGTCTCCATTGAATTTGTACAAACATAACTACATAAACCAAGTTCATGGTTATTAGCTCTTTCTATAACTTCATCAAAAGATTTGAAGGAAAGCATCGGTACTAACGGTCCAAAAGGTTCTTGTTTCATTATTGTATAATCATCTTTTATATTATCAAATACAGTAGGTTCATAGAAAAATCCTTTATTAAAACCCGCTGGTCTTTTACCACCTAATAATACTTTAGCTCCCTCTCGCTTAGTTTTTTCAACTAATTCCTCAACCTCTTTCAATCTTTTCTCTGTTGTTAATGGACCTAATTGAGTTTCAGGATCCATACCATTTCCAATTTTTAACTTTTTGGTTTTTTCGATAAATAAATTTATAAATTCTTCTTTTTTATTTTCATGAATATAAAATCTATTCGGGGAAATACATACTTGACCATTATTCCTAAATTTTGCAGCAATTGCCATTTCAGTAGCTTTCTTAATATCAGCATCATCAAAAACTATAAATGGGGAATGACCACTTAATTCCATTGTAACTCTTTGAACTTTTTCTGCGGCTTGTTTTAATATCAATTTTCCTACTCTTGAAGAACCAGTGATTGAAATTTTTTTCACTATATCAGAGGCAATGAGTTGTTGAGCAATACTTGGGGGATCTCCCGATAAAAGATTTACTACTCCTGGTGGAACTCCACTTTCTTTACAAATATTAACCATTTCCATCACAACACCTGGTGTAATTACATCGGGTTTTATAATAACTGAACAACCAGCTGCTAAAGCAGTAGAGATTTTTCGAGCTGATAATACTGCTGGAAAATTCCACGGTGATAATGCTGCAACTACACCCACTGGCTGATAATAAACATGTACTCTTGTATCCTCAAATCTACTCTCTACCGTTTGACCATAAATTCTTTTTGTTTCCTCTGCATTCCATTCAAAAATATCAGCAGCTCCATTAACTTCCCCTTTTGCTTCTACAAATGGTTTTCCTACCTCTAGCGTCATCCATTTAGCTAATATGTCTTGTTTTTCTCTCATCATATCTGCAATACGTCTAATAATGTATGATCTTTGCCACGGTGGAGTTTTTTTCCAAATCTCTAATCCTTTTTTTGCAGATATTAATGCTCTTTCAACATCTTTTGATGTAGCTTTGGATGCATTACCTATTACTTCTTCATTAGCTGGATTAATAACTTCATATGTTCCTCTATCCGATGAAGGAGACCATTTTCCATCTATAAATTGTCCATATTTTTCGTACATATCTTTTTAATTTTATTATTTTAAATTATTTATAACTTGCTAACGTTATTTTTCCAATTCTTCTTATCACACATAAATAGAAGTTAATTTACTTTATCTGTTCGAAGTTTCTTCCAATTTTTTTTATCCCAAAAAATAGAGGTAAACTCACTATTACCTCTAACCAAACAGGGAGTCTTAGTGCATGTTCCAATAACCCATTTAGAACCTTCCTCAGTTGGAAAATTTGATGACATTAAAAATATGATACCTCTTTCTGTTACAAATCCTTCTCGTCCCTCAACCTTTAGTTTTGGATTTTGAGCAATTTTAATATAAGGTTCTTCAGAAAAAGGGTTTTCTATTCCTAAATTAGCTCTAATATAATTAACTACTCTGTCTGCTTCCCATTCACCATTGCATGTATCTCCCCAGATAGTTATTCCATCTTCATAATTATAACATTTAATCATTTCATTATTAATTAGGTCAACAACTTTATAATGATTCTTTATTAAAATCTGTCTTTTCTCATAGGCTGAAGGTGCAGAAAAACCAACTAATATTAAAACTAAAGTTACAAACAAGGTAGAAAAAAAAGTAAATTTTTCTAAAAAATTAAAATTTTTAATATAAAATTTTATATCTAATTTTTTGAGCATTAAAAATACGATTGATATTTATTAAATTTAAAAATTAACAGATTAAAAATCTAATGCAAATTTTAAAAGAAGGCTTAGTTTATTTTTACACCTTCTATTTCTAGAGCATCCTTAATTTTAGATGAGACAATTTTAACATACTCAATTCTTTTGATAATTTGAACTACTAGTTAATCAATGTTTTTATAATCATTGTTTTAAATTATTAAATTTTTACACTATATAATAATTTGCTATAATAAATTTAAAAAAATAAAAGGAGAGTGATATGAAAGCATACATAATGGGAAACTATACTGAAAAAGCATTTCAAGGTTTTTTAAAAGATCCTAAGACTGATAGAAAAGCAGTTGTAGAAAAGCTAACAAAAGCTATGGGAGGAACGATGCATAGCATGGATATAGTTAGAGGCTCTTATGATTTTGTAGTTGTAAATGAACTAACAAGTTTTGAAGATTTTGCAGCTGTAAAACTTGTCGTAGAGGCATCTGGTGCAGTTAAAAATCTTACAATGTTAGAGGCTATAGATTTTAATAAAGCTACGGTAAAGGCAAGTGAGGTTGCTGCTGGTTCTTACAAAGCACCAGGTCAGTAATTAAATTTTACTTCCAGTGCGCGGGCTGGAAGTTAAAATTTCATTTTTTAAGTTTTGATGAAAACTTTAAACCAGAACTATTAAACTCATCTTGATTAGTTTTAATAAAGTCATCCATTATTTGAACTTTTTCAGGCTCAAATTCTGAGACTTTTCTTGTGTTAAGATCCACATATAAAGCTAAGACTTCTATGGTTGACGCTAAATATTTTTTTTCTTTATGGATCATTTCCATTTTATACTGAAGTCTTTTTTTATCATGGTCAAAAAAAACTAGATTTACGTCAACTACATCTTCAATCTTTAATTCTTGATTATAAGTAATATTAGATTCTACAATCATTGTACTTTTTCCTGTAGTTTTTGCAGAGTTTTCACCCATTTTAAAAATATCATTCAAAACATCTGCTCCAAATTTATCAAATATCAAAAGATAATAAGATACATTCATATGATTATTGTAATCAATCCAATCTTTGATTATTTTTTGTGAACTTAAAAAAACTGACATCTGCTATTGATTTTAGATTGTTAATTAATGATTTGGATTTTCATTGTCTACTACGAGACATATTTCAGATTTTGTTAAAAACCTTCGTCCTGTACCATTGTCTAAAGAAAACATTCCACCAATGCCTTTTACTGCATCAATTGTAAGATCAGTGTGTTTCCACTTTTCATATTGGTCAGCATTCATATAAAAAGGAACACCACCAATTTCTCCTAATTTAATGTCATTATCACCTAAAGGAAATTCACCTTCTTGAAAACACATAGGAGCACTTCCATCACAACACCCTCCCGATTGGTGAAACATTAATTTTTCTCCATATCTTTCTTGAAGTTCTGATAATAAATTAAGTGCTGAGTTGGTTGCTGATACTTTCATTTTTAATCTCTGGCCCATGATATCGAATCATGGACCAGTATATATTATTTGTTTAAAAGAAACCTAATTTCTTTTCAGCATAAGAGACATGTAAGTTCTTATTCTGTCTGTAATGGCTAAGCATCATCTTGTGAGTTTCTCTTCCAACACCTGATTGTTTGTAACCACCAAATGGAGAGTGAGCTGGATATGCGTGGTAACAATTAGTCCACACAATTCCTGCTTGAATTGCTCTACCCATTCTGTAAGCAATGTTTCCATTTCTAGTCCAAACACCTGCACCTAAACCATAAAGAGTATCATTAGCAATTTCCAACGCTTCTGCTTCATCTTTAAATTTAATAACAGATACTACAGGGCCAAATATTTCTTCCTGAGAAATACGAGATTTGTTGTTGGTCTCAAAAATTGTAGGCTGTATATAATTACCTTTTTCCAATCCACTATTAAGTTTACCAACAGCTCCCCCGGTAAGAACTTTTGCTCCTTCCTTTTTACCAAGATCAAGATAAGATTTAATCTTCTCCATCTGTTCAACTGAAGCTTGCGCTCCAATCATAGTTTCCATTTTCAATGGATTATCTTGAATAACGGCTTTAGTTCTAGCAATACATTTTTCCATGAATTTATCATAGATAGATTCTTGAACTAATGCTCTACTTGGACAAGTACATACCTCACCTTGGTTTAGATTAAACATTACAAAACCTTCAACACATTTGTCTAAGAAATCATCATCTTTTTCCATGATATCTTCAAAGAATATGTTGGGAGATTTTCCACCTAATTCCAATGTGATAGGAATAATGTTTTGAGCTGCATATTGCATAATCAGTCTTCCAGTAGAAGTTTCACCAGTAAATGCTACTTTTGCAACTCTTTTTGAAGATGCTAGGGGTTTACCTGCCTCTAATCCGAAACCACTAACTATATTTACAACTCCTGGAGGTAATAAATCACCAATTAGTTCCATCATAACCATAATTGAAGCTGGTGTTTGTTCTGCTGGTTTTAAAACTGAACAATTACCTGCTGCTAAGGCTGGAGCTAATTTCCAAGTAGCCATTAATAATGGAAAGTTCCAAGGAACAATCTGACCAACTACTCCTAGTGGTTCAGGAATGTTATAAGAGTATTGTGAATTACTAATCTCTGCAACAGAACCTTCTTCAGCTCTTATTACACCAGCAAAATATCTCCAGTGGTCAATTACCAATGGTAAATCTGCTGCCATACATTCTCTTATTGGTTTTCCATTGTCTAAACACTCAGCTGTAGCAAGTAAATTTAGATTTTTTTCTAAAACATCAGCTATTTTCATCATTATATTTGATCTTGTAGTGATGTCAGTTTTTCCCCATGTCTCAAAAGCTGCATGAGCGGCATCTAATGCTGCTTCTACATCTTTCTCATTTGACCTTGCGACTGAACAGATTATCTCATTCGAAATCGGGCTAGGATTATCAAAATACTTGCCAGATTTAGGTTCTACAAATTTTCCATTAATGTAGTTTCCATACTTCGCTTTAAATGGAAATTTCACCTTTAAATGAGAGGTATCTAAAACAGACGATACTTTCATTGCTTCTGCACTCATTTTTTTTCCTCTCTTTTTTTTGTTAGTTAACTTGATGTTATTGTTTTTTCTAGACTTGTTTAAACGTTTCTTAGTCGCAGATAATTTTCTTACAACTTTAATTTTTCGTTTTTGTTTTTTTTTTCTAGATGAACTGACCAACTTAGGTTTTTTTTTGGTCTTTTTTTTTGCTATTTTTTTTCTTTTAATAGCCATTACAAATTAAACAATTTTTTTTATTATCTGTCTATTTGAATAATATTAAATTTCTACCTTAGATTGTATCAATACTACATATGGTATTAATTATAAGAATTATCAATATTTTTTTTATTGTCAGCTTTTCTCACAAAATAGATACCTACTGAAACTGCAATTAAGGAAATTAAGACTTTTGTAGTAATTAGTTCTTTTAAAAATATATAACCTAAAATAGTTCCAAAAATAGGTATTAAATAAGATACTTGAGATTGAAAAATTAGTCCATTTTTAACTAAAATTTTAAATCTCAGTAACCAAACTAAACCTGTAGAAACAATCCCTAAATAAATCACTGATATTGTTGAGTCTAGTCTAGGAATAGAATTCCAAGGTTGTTCTATAAAACTAACCAGAGGTATCAAAATAATCGTTGCCCAAATTAATATTGAACCAGTTACATTTTCATTTTTTTTCTTACTTATTTTTAACGTTAAAACGCCCCCAACTACATAACAAGTAGAGCCTAAAAGGATTAATAAGGCAGATACTAAGTTGTTTTCATTGATTAATAAATTATCTGAAAATAAATAAATTATTCCTGAAAAACCAATTAATATTCCAAAAGTTTTAATAAAATTAAATTTTTCATTTTTTGTATAAAAATGTCCCAAAACAGTAGAACTTAAAGGTGTGGTTGACATCAAAATAGCTGCAAGGTTACTTTGCACTGATTTTACTCCATAAGCGATAAGAAAAAAAGGAGCAACCAAATTTATAAATCCTATAATAGCAAACCAGTACCAATCTTTTGAAAAAGCTTCTATTTTAATATTTTTGTAATAACAAAGTAACAAAACAGGTATTGCACCAAAAAAAACTCTTAGAAAAGCTATAGTTACTGGTCCAAAAGAATAAGTGGCAATTTTAATATTAAAAAAAGCTGAAGCCCAGATTGAAGCTAATAAAACTAACAATAAATAATCTATTAATTTAGGTTGTTTCATTCGGTCAATTCTTCAATTTTCCCTTTAGTAATTTTTTCTAAGTCTTCAAAGTTTATTTCAAATATACAATTTGGATGTCCTGCGGCAGCAAATAAAGAATTAAATCTTTTTAAAGAATTATCTATATATATATCAACCTCACTTAAATGTCCGATAGGAGAAACTCCTCCTATAGTATATCCAGTTATAATTTTAACCTCCTCAGCAGAGGCCATAGAAACGTCTTTAAATTTAAGTATTTTTTTTATCTTATTTAAAGATGCTCTCTTATCCCCAGCTACTAAACATAAAACAAAATCTTTTTTTGTTTTAAAAAGTAAACTTTTTACAATAGCTCCAACTTCACAACCTAAAGATGAAGCAGCTTCTCGAGCTGTTCTTGCCGATTTATCCAAAGCAATTACCTCTTGATTAGGATTAAATTCCTTAAGTAATTTTTCAACTCTTTTTACAGGTTCTTTATCAAGTAAAGTCATTATTCAACTTATAATTGTTAGTTTTTTTTTATATTTGAATATACAATCATGTGAAAAATGCATAGGTGTTATTAAGTAAAAGTACATTCTTTAACAGTCTTTATTTGGTATCACAAGGCTCAGAATTATAAAGGAGATCGGATGAGTGCAAATGATGTGTTAAAAACTATCAAAGATAAAGAAATTGAGTACGTAGACTTAAGATTTACAGACCCAAGAGGTAAACTTCAGCATGTAACCATGGATGCTAAAATGGTTGATGAAGACATGTTAAACGAGGGAATATTTTTTGACGGCTCATCTATTGCTGGCTGGAAAGCTATCAATGAGTCTGACATGATACTTAAGCCTGATTTATCTCGATCTATTGTAGATCCTTTCACATCTCATAACACACTTAATCTTTTTTGTGATATTTTGGATGCAATAAAAAAAGATCCTTATGAAAGAGACCCAAGAGGTACAGCTAAAAAAGCAGAAGAATATTTGAAAAGTTCTGGTATAGGAGATAAAGCTTTTTTTGGTCCTGAGGCTGAATTTTTTGTTTTCGATGACGTTAGATTCAAAAATGATATGAACGAGACAGGATTCAAGATTGATAGTAAAGAAGGTCCTTACAACTCTGGAAGAGAATATGAAAATGGAAACATGGGTCATAGACCAGGAATAAAAGGTGGCTACTTCCCAGTCCCACCAGTAGATAGCGAACAAGATATGAGGAGTGAATATTTAAAAGCTATGAAAGATATGGGTATTAAAGTTGAAAAACACCATCATGAAGTTGCTCCAAGTCAACATGAACTTGGAATGTATTTTGGAACTTTAGTTGACCAAGCAGACAATTTACAACTTTATAAATATGCAGTCCATATGGTTTCTAATTCATTTGGTAAAACTGCAACTTTTATGCCTAAACCCGTTAAAGGAGATAACGGTTCAGGAATGCACGTACACCAATCAATCTGGAAAGGAGACACTGCATTATTTTCTGGTGATAAGTATGCTGGTTTATCTGATACTGCACTACACTATATTGGTGGAATTTTAAAACATGCTAAAGCTATAAATGCATTTTCAAATGCAACAACTAATAGCTATAAAAGATTAATTCCAGGATTTGAAGCTCCTGTTTTATTAGCTTACTCAGCAAGAAACAGATCAGCATCATGCAGAATTCCTATTACTTTAAGTAAAAAAGCTGCAAGATGTGAAATTAGATTTGGTGATGCAGCAGGTAACCCTTATTTAACTTTTGCTGCCATGTTAATGGCTGGTTTGGATGGAATTAAAAATAAAATTGATCCAGGTAAATCATTTGATAAAGATCTTTATGCATTATCAGAAGATGAAGTTAAAAAAATTCCAACTGTTTGTGGATCTCTAAGGGAAGCTATGGAAAGTTTGGATAAAGATAGAGATTTTTTAAAAGAAGGAAATGTTTTTACTGATGATCAAATTGATGCATACATCGCATTAAAATTTGAGGAAATACATAATTTTGAACACACTCCTCATCCGATTGAGTTCGAAATGTATTACAGTTGTTAAATATTACTGTCTAGTTTTAGCAATTTTATTTTTGCCAGAACCTCTTTTAACAATGTAATCTTGAGTTCCGTTTGCACCAGTTTCAACAGATTTAATAAGAGATCTCATAAAACTTTTTCTCTTTTCTTTTCTGTCTTCACTATTTAGCAAATTTCTAAATTCAAAAACGTTCATACATAGAATATACTCTATCTATGCATTTATTGCAATGCTGATATGTTCAAAATGGGACTATACTTTAAATGATTCTCCACAGCCGCATCGCTCAGTTTCATTTGGGTTATTAAAAACAAATGTTGAGGAAAAGTCCTCTTTCTTATAATCCATCTCTGTTCCTAAAAGATACATAACTGCAGCTGAGTCGATATAAACTTTAACACCTTTATCTTCTATTACCTCATCATTAGGATTGATCTCTTTTGAGTACTCCATAACATATGACATCCCAGCACATCCTCCAGACTTTACAGAAACTCTCACTCCTATTGCATTTTTTTCAGCACCAGACATTATTTCTTTTATTCTTGAAGCAGCATTGTCACTTAATTTAATTATTGAATTCATTATAAATTCAACTCCAATTTAGCGGCATCGGACATCATATCTTTTGTCCAAGGTGGATCCCATACCAATTCTAAGTCAACATCCTCTACCTCCTCTACTTGCATAGCACCTTCTTTTACCTCTTTAGGTAAACTTTCAGCTACAGGACAGTTTGGAGTAGTTAATGTCATTTTAATTTTTGCTTTTTTTTGATTTACTTGAACATCGTAAATTAGACCTAGATCATAAATATTCACTGGAAGCTCAGGGTCATAAATCTTTTTTATTTCTTCTATTATTTTATCTTTTATTTCCATAAAATATCAAGTTTCTGTACTAATTTCTTTTCCATCGTTCTCCATTGCTGAGACTAATGTATGCCAAGATAATGTAGCACATTTTACTCTCATTGGGTATTGTTTAACACCTGACAAACACATCAATTTTGTTTTATCATCTTCCTTTAATATATTAGATTTAAGTTCAGGGTTTTCTTTTATCATTCCTAAAAAATCTTCTATAATTTCTTTAGCTTCATTATCACTCTTACCTTTCATTAAATCTGTCATAATTGAAGCTGATGCCATTGAAATAGCACAACCACTGCCTTCAAAAGAAATGTCCTCTACCTTTCTTTGATCATTTAATTTTAAATAAATATGTACATTATCTCCACATAATGGATTATTTCCTTTAGCATCTTTGTTAAAATTATCAGTCTTACCTAAGTTTCTAGGATTCTTGCCGTGTTCTAATATTATTTCTTGATATAATTCTTTTAAATTCATTTTAAATCAAAAATCTTTTTACATTTATTAATTGACTCATTTAGTTGATCAAAATCTTCTTTTGTATTGTACACACCAACTGAAGCTCTTGCACTTGCTGGTATTTCTAATTTATCATGAAGTATTTGACAACAATGATGGCCAGCTCTAATTGCTACACCATCCTCATCTAAGATTGTAGCAATATCGTGCGGGTGCACACCTTCAATCGTAAATGATAAAACTCCTCCTTTATTTTTTGGGTTACCAATTATTTTTACTGAGTTATTTTTTCTTAGAACTTCTTGACCGTACTCAATTAATTCTTTTTTCATGTTTTATTATATTTTCAATACCAATATTTTCCAAAAATTTGATTGACTGATCAAATGCTATTACTTGTGCAGTAGCCATTGTTCCTGCTTCATATTTATTTGGTAAATCTCCATAAGTAATTCTATCTTTCTTTACTTCTTTAATCATTCCACCTCCACCTTGATAAGGTGGTAATTCCTCAAGCCACTTTTTTTTACCATATAAAATTCCTAATCCTGTTGGTCCATACATTTTATGACATGAGATTGCATAAAAATCACAATCAAGATCTTGCACATCTATTTTTAAATGTGGGGCGCCCTGACACCCGTCTACTACTACTATAATTCCTCTAGAGTGAGCAAGTTCAGTTATCTCTTTAATTGGTAGTATTGCACCCGTAACATTTGATAAATGATTAACTGCTATTACCTTAGTTTTTGGTGTTATCATTTTTTCAATATTCTCAATTGGAATTTCACCTTCATCATTAATTTCTGCAAAATTAATTTTTATATTTTTTGATTTTCTTAAATAATGCCATGGCACATAATTAGAATGATGTTCTAGTTCAGTTAATAATATTTCATCCCCCTCATCTAAGTATTTTTGCCCTAAAGTATTTGCTACCAAATTAAGTGCCTCTGTTGCACCTTTTGTAAAAACAATCTCATTTTTATCTTTTGCATTTATATATTTTTGAACTGATAATCTTGTATTTTCATATAAATTAGTGGCAGCTACAGCCAAATAATGGATGCTTCTTCCTACATTAGAAAATTGTTTTGTATAAAACTCGTTTATCCTATCAATAACTACTTTAGGTTTTTGGGAAGAATTAGCACTATCTAAATAGACTAAATCATTATTTTGAATTTTTTCGTCAAATATAGGAAATTCTTTTTTAATATCATCTATATTCATTCTTTTAATCCAATCATATTTTTTACTAAATTTTTAATTTCTGTATCTGTTATCTTTTCAACCACGTCTAACAGAAAACCATTAATCAAGAGTTCTTTTGACTCTTGATAATTCAGTCCTCTAGACATTAAATAAAATATTGAGTTTTCATCAAGACTTCCTGATGCAGATCCATGAGAACATTTTACATCATCAGCATATATTTCTAGTTCAGGCTTTGCGTTAAATTCGGAAGTTTCATCAAGTAAAATTGCTTTACTTAATTGATATCCGTCAGTTTTTTGTGCTTTTGAGTCTACAAATATTTTACCTTGATAGGCAGATTTTGAATTTTTCCCTAAAACACTTTTTATCAATTGATAACTTTTTGTATTTTCAACTAAATGGTTAATTATTGATCTTAATTCATGATGTTGCCCATCATTTAGTGTGAAAATACCATTTACGAATGCTGAAGAATATTCTCCTTTTAAGTTACAATTAATTTCATTTTTTGAAAAATTCGATCCTGATGATAAGACAAAAGTTTCTGAAACACTGTTATTGTCTTGTTCAATATTGTTATAAGAATATCTGATATTTTTATTTAGTGCTTTATCAATCTTATAATTTTTTAAGATAGCATTTTCTTTTAAATCAAAATTATAAAAAATATTGATGAAATTATTTTGTGCTTCATCGTTAAACAAGTCAATTAATCTTAAAGAACTATTTTGTTGTAGTTGAAATTCTAGTTTTAAATTAATATTTCTAGATGTAATTTTATTATTTGTAGAGTGATAAACAACAAGAGGTTTTTTCAAAGAATAATTCTTTTTTACAGTAATTTTGTAAAATTTATTTGTGAAAGCATTATTTAAAGAGAAGAGAGAATTGTTATCTTCTAATCTATCCACAAATTTAAAATCATCGTTGATTTCTATCTTGTCATGATCTTCATAAGTAAAATCAACCTTTTCCACTTTTCCATTTATGAAGACAATTTTATTATGTTCTAAACCTTCTACAAAAATTGAGTTGTCAACTTTATTAGGGAAAGAATAATCGTTATAAAAACTTAATTCACCAATATTTTTTTTAATAATTTGGCTTAAGTCTGAAAATTTCCAGTTTTCAAGTTTTCTAGTTGGAAAACCAGATTCTAAAAATTTATTTAAATACATTTTTTTTAATTCAACATCTTTTTCAGAAAAAGCTGAGGTTTTAACTATTTTTTCAAAATCTGTTTTAATTTGTTCAGTCATTTAATTGAAATTTTCATATCCTTTTTTTTCTAATTCTAACGCAAGTTCTGGTCCTCCAGATTTAATTATTTTTCCATTCATTAGTACATGAACAAAATCTGGTTTTATGTAGTCTAGCAATCTTTGATAGTGAGTAATTATTAAGAAAGAATTATCTTTACTCCTCAATGTGTTCACTCCATCAGATACAACCTTTAAAGCATCAATATCTAACCCTGAATCAGTTTCATCTAAAATAGATAACTTTGGTGATAACATTGACATTTGTAAAATTTCATTTTTCTTTTTTTCACCTCCAGAAAAACCAACATTTAACTGTCTATTTAATTTTTCCTCATCAAATTTTAATTCTCTCGCTTTTTCTTTTACAAGTTTTAAAAATTCAATTGCATCAAGTTCTTTTTCTCCTTTTGCTTTTCTTATGGCGTTTAAAGAGGTTTTTAAAAAAATATTGGTATTTACACCTGGAATTTCTAACGGATATTGAAATGCTAAAAATATTCCTTTATGAGCTCTTTCCTCAGTTTCAAGCTCAAATAAATTATTATTCTCAAAAAGTACTTCTCCAGATATTTCATATCCTTTTTTGCCAGATAAAATGTTTGATAATGTGCTTTTACCTGAACCATTAGGACCCATAATTGCGTGTACTTCACCAGGATTAATATTAAGTGAAAAATCTTTTAGAATTGATTTATTCTCAATGTTTGCACTTAAATTATTTATTTTTAACATTAACCAACGCTCCCTTCCAAGCTGATACCTACTAGTTTTTGAGCCTCTACAGCAAATTCCATTGGTAATTGTTGAAGCACTTCTTTACAAAATCCGTTTACGATTAATCCAACAGCTTCCTCTGGATTTAAACCTCTTTGTTGACAATAATGTAATTGTTCTTCACTTATTTTAGAAGTCGTAGCTTCATGAGCTATATTTGAGTCAAAATTTTTATTTTTAATATATGGCACAGTATGAGCTCCACACTTATTTCCCATTAATAAAGAATCACACTGAGTATAATTACTTGAATTTTTTGCTTTTGAATTAATGTCAACTAATCCTCTGTAAGTCATATCTGAAAGTCCTGCACTAATACCTTTTGATATAATCTTACTCTTTGTATTTTTTCCTAAATGGATCATCTTAGTTCCAGTATCAGCTTTTTGATGATTATTAGTTATCGCGATTGAATAAAATTCACCTATTGAATTATCTCCTTTTAATATACAGCTAGGATATTTCCAAGTTATAGCTGAGCCAGTTTCTACTTGTGTCCAAGAAATTTTAGAATTTTTGCCTTTACACAACCCTCTTTTAGTCACAAAATTATATATTCCTCCTTTGCCATTTTCATCTCCTGGATACCAATTTTGTACTGTTGAATATTTTATCTCGGCATCGTCAAGTGCAATTAATTCTACATTAGCAGCGTGTAGTTGGTTTTCATCTCTCATTGGTGCCGTACACCCTTCTAAATAACTTACATAACTTCCCTTATCTGCTATAATCAAAGTTCTTTCAAATTGTCCTGTCTCTGATGCATTAATTCTAAAATAAGTTGATAATTCCATTGGGCATTTAATTCCTTCTGGAATGTAAACGAATGATCCATCAGTAAATACAGCAGAATTTAAAGTTGCGAAGAAATGATCTGTTGTTGGTATAACTGTTCCTAAATATTTCTTTACTAGATCTGGATGTTTTTGAATAGCTTCAGACATAGAGCAAAAAATTATTCCCTGTTTAGTTAATTCATCTTTAAAAGTTGTTGCAACAGAAACAGAGTCAAAAACAGCATCAACGGCAATACCATTTAACCTTGCTTGTTCTTGCAATGGTATACCAAGCTTTTTATAAGTTTCTAAAAGTTTAGGATCAAGTTCATCTAGGCTTTTTGGTTTATCCTTCATACTTTTAGGTGCTGAATAATAATATAAATCTTGATAATCTATTTTTGGATACTTCGGTTTTTGCCAATTAGGTTCTTTTAATTGTTTAAATCTTTCGAATGCTTTTAATCTAAAATCTAACATCCATTGTGGTTCATTTTTGATATTAGAAATAAATTTAATTACATCTTCATTTAAACCCTTAGGTGCTCTGATATTTTCTATATCAGTTGAAAACCCATATTTATAATCTTTTAACTTTTCTATATCTTTTTCTCTTTTATCCATTTTAAACTCTTCTCACAGAATTATCTTTAACCAAATCTTCTAAACTTTTTTTATCAAAAAAATCATTAATATGATTTTCAAGTTCATCCCAAAGATTATGTGTAAGGCATTTTACAGCTTTGCCATTACATCCTTTTTTTGACTCTTTTTTACACTGAACTGTTTTTACTTTTTCATCTACTGCCTCAAAAATATTTATAAGCTTTATTTCTTTAGCTTTTTTATTTAAAATATATCCCCCTTGAGTACCTCTCACACTTTGAACTATTTCTTTTTTTCTTAACTTTGAGAATATTTGTTCTAAATAATCCAAGGAAATTCCTTGTCTTAGTGAGATGTCTCTTAGAGAAACTGGATTAATGTTGTCAAATCTTGCCAGATCCACCAAAGCCATTACTGCATATCTGCCTTTAGAAGTAAGTTTCATAAGTCTTTATTTCAATGGGTATATATAAACCTGACTAAAATAGTCAAGTATCTTTAATAAAAAAAAACTAACAATTTGTCACTTAGTTGTGATAAGTGTATTTTTTTTTGAGAATGATAATCAATAACAATAATGGATAACAAAGTTTTAGAAATATTTATTCCTGGTCCGGCCGGAAGGTTAGAAGCCAAATACTATAAAAGTAAAAAAAATACATCACCGATAGCACTTGTTTTACAACCTCACCCTCAATACGGAGGAACAATGAATAATAAAGTTGTTGTAGAAACTTTCAAAATATTTATGGAAAATGATTTTTCAGTATGTAGAGTAAATTTTAGAGGAGTTGGAAAGAGTGATGGTGAATTTGATAATGGTCAGGGAGAATTGGCAGATGCGGCTGCAGCATTAGATTGGTTAGAAAGAGAAAATTTTGATAATTCCCAGTGTTGGGTTTCAGGTTTCTCTTTTGGGTCATTAATTGCAATGCAACTATTAATGAGAAGACCTGAGATTAATAGATTTATAGCAATAGCACCTCAGCCAAATGTTTATGATTTTTCATTCTTATCTCCATGTCCAACATCTGGTTTAATGATACATGGTAAAAAAGATGAGTTGGTTCCATCAGAATATATTAACGAATTGAATAAAAGATTAAGTGCGCAAAAAGGAATAAAAGTTGAATTCCAATCAGTTCCTGATGCTAATCATTTTTTTTCCAAAAATGAAGATTTGTTAATTAAAAATTTAGATAAGTATATTAAAAAAGAGACTGCTCTATATTAAAAGTTTTTTACTATAATACCACCTGTTAATGGTTTTGAGCATCTTGTTGTAGCTGGATAAGAAATAGGCAAACCTTCTATTGATCTGATTGCCAAATAAGCAAATGCCTGGGACTCTATAAAATCTCCATTCATATTATATTTTTCTATTGAGTCTAGCTCCAAATTTTTAAAATTTCTCTTTATACTTTTTAATAGATATTTATTTTTTCGCCCCCCTCCGCAGACTAACCATTTACAATTACTTGATTGAACTTTATTTTGAGCAAAATTAATTCCATCAGCAATTAACTTTGCAGTAAAATCAGTAATAGTAGCAGCACCATCTTCTAAAGAGAGGCCTTTAGCAAAAAAGATATCAAAATCTTTAATATCTAGAGATTTCTCATAATATGAGGCACTATTAAAATTTTCTAAAGCCTGATTTAAAATTAATTTATCAACTTTTCCAGATTTAGCCAATAAACCTTCTTTGTCATATTTTTCTTTTGAATTTTTTCTTACCCATTCATCAATCAAACAATTGCCTGGACTAATATCATAGGCAAAAATTTCATTTAAATTCATTAAATTTTTATTACTAATCATGCAGGTAATATTAGCAATACCTCCTATATTTAGAATGTTTATTGGAAATTCTAAATTAAATTTTTTATTTATTTTATGTGCTATAGCACTATGAAAAGTTGGTGTTAAAGGAGCCCCTTGACCACCATTCTCTAAATCATTTTGTCTAAAATCATAAACAACCTCTTTTTTTGTAAGTTGTGATAGCAATTTTCCATCTCCTAATTGTTTTGTTACTTTTTTTGTGGGATCATGGAATATTGTTTGTCCATGAAAGCCTATGACATCAATACTTGATTTTATAAATTTTAAAGTCTCATTTACAGCTTTAGCATTAAATAGTGTGATTTCTCTTTCAATTGAGTCTACCTCCGCTTTATATTTAACTAAATCTTCTGGAATTGATATTTTGTCTCTTAATTTAAACAATTTTTGATTAAGATGATCATCATATTCAAAATATTTATCCAAAATAGTAGAATATTCACTTTTGCCGTCAGAATTTATTATAGAAACATCTACTCCATCCAATGA
>CACHRX010000019.1 GCA_902582385.1 uncultured Pelagibacteraceae bacterium
TTTAGATATCCCTTTTTCAATGAGTTAATTATCTGATTTTTTTCTATAAAAAGTGACTTTAAATTATTTTCAATTTTATAAGGGTTCTTTTTAATTTTAAAGTTTTTGAAATTAATACCGCTTGTAATCATTAATTACTTTTAATTTTTTCTAAAATAGAGTTCTCAGTAGTTGTATTTGATTGTTTTTTGTCATCTTTAGATAGATCTTTGTTCTCAGTGTTATTTGATATTAAAGACTCAACATTTGTTTTTTCTAAATTTTGAACATTTTCAGGTTTAGGCATAGGTAATTTATCATAATCTGGGGGCATAACTAATGGAGATTTTTTTTCAACTAGAAACTCGTCTGTGCTTTTTTTTTTCTGTGATGAGAAACCTTCTTTAATAGTTGCACAACTTTGAAAAAATAGGAAAACAAATAGTAATAAAAATAAAGATTTAATTTTTTTCATTTTTTTTGCTTTCTGTAATTTCAATTATTATCATAAAAATTACTCCTAAGGTTATAAAAATATCTGAAACATTAAAAATAAACCAATGAAATTCTCCTATATGAAAATCAATGAAATCTGGAACTGCTTTAGTAAAAATTCTATCAAATGCATTTCCTAGTGCACCCCCTAAAATCATTAAAAGTGAGATTCTTTTAAAACCACTACTTTTAGTGATCATAAAAAAAATAATTAAAATTACCAATAGTATGATTACTGTTAAAGAATTATACATACTGTTTTGATCAAAAGAAAAAAGTCCAAATGCTATTCCTTCATTCCATACTAAATGTATATTTAAAAATTTAGATGAAAAAATTTTAGAAACTAAGGCATTATTACTTAAATGAATTACATATATTTTGGAAATTCTATCTAAACCAAATATTAAGGAAACAATTATTAAGCTACTATAAAAATTTTTGGATAAATTTTTAAAAGTCATTCTTAACTTATTGGACAAGCTTTTCTTGAGCAACCTTTTTCAGTAATTTTCCAACAGATTGAACATTTTGATCCCGTAGCTTTAGTAGTTTGAACACTTATTTTTGAATTATCATTATATAATACCTCAGCACTAGATGTAATGCATAGCTCAGAAAAATCTACGTTCTGAGTAATTTCATATAGTTTTTTGTCTAAATTGATTTGAAGTTTTGCTTCTAAGCTTGAACCAATCTCTTTAGTTGCTCGTTTTTCTTCAATACTTATATTACATGTATTTCTTATTTTAATAAGTTCCTTCCATTTTTGGTTTAGTTTTTCGTTATTAAAATGATTTGGGAATTCTAAAAAATGCTCCAAGTGTATACTTTTATTATCTTTAGATACTAATTTGAAAATTTCCTCTGTTGTAAAAGAAAGAATTGGGGCAAACCACTTTAACAAAGAATTTAAAATTATATTTAAAAGTAAAATTGTTGACTTTCTTTTTTTGGAGTCTTTTGGATCACAATATAAATTATCTTTTCTTATATCAAAATAGAAAGCAGATAAATCTACTGTACAAAAATTAAGTAACTCTTTATACAAGTTATGAAAGTCATAATTTTTAAAATAATTTTTAAAATTAGTGTTTAAGGAGTATATTTTATGCAACATAAATCTCTCAAGTTCCGGCAATTCATTGATATCCATATTTTCTAAATTGATTATTTCAAAATTATCATTAAGGTTTCCAAGCAAATACCTAAAAGTATTCCTAATTTTTCGATAAGACTCAGCATGTTGGTCTAAAATAGAATGATCAATTCTCAAATCTTCAGCATAATTGGAAGATGCTACCCATATTCTTAAAATATCCGCACCATATTTTTTTAAAATATCTTCTGGAGCTAAAACATTTCCTAATGATTTAGACATCTTCAAGCCTTTCCCATCAACAACAAATCCATGAGATAAGATTGACTCAAAAGGAGCTCGTCCTCTGGTACCACAAGACTCTAATAATGATGAATGAAACCAACCTCTATGTTGATCAGACCCCTCTAGATACATTGATGCTGGCCATTTTAAATCTTTTCTTTTTTCTAAGACAAATGAATGTGTTGAGCCACTATCAAACCAAACCTCAACGATATCACTTAATTTATCAAAATCTTTAGCTTCATATTTTGTTCCTAAAAATCTTTGAGGGCTGTCTGAAAACCAACAATCTGATCCCTCCTTTTCATAAATATTAGCAATATTCTCATTTACTTCATCATCTACTAATATTTCCTTAGTTTTTTTATTTACAAAAATTGGAAGAGGGACTCCCCAAACTCTTTGTCTAGAAACGCACCAATCAGGTCTAGTTTCTATCATAGATTTTAATCTTTCTTTTCCTTTGTTAGGATAAAATGTTGTGTCATCAATAGCTTTTAATGCTTTAGCTCTCAATTTATGACTGTCCATAGATATAAACCATTGAGGTGTTGCTCTGTGAACCAATGGGGCTTTTGATCTCCAAGAATGAGGATAAGAATGGACTAATTCACCATTTGATAATAATTTTTTCTGTTCTTTAAGTTTCCCAATTACAATTGGATTAGCTTTAAAAATGTGAATACCCTCAAATAATTTTACATTCTTAGTATATTTTCCATCACCATCTACAGTTTCGATAGCTTTAATTCCATTAATTAAACATAAATTAAAATCGTCTGGACCATGACTTGGGGCACAATGAACTATGCCAGTTCCTTGCTCGGTCGTTACAAATCTGGCCTCCAACATTGGAATATCATAATTGTAACCTATGTTTAAAAATGGATGGTTACATATTGTATCTTTTAATTCATTCCCCTTAAATTTTTTTATTTTTTTAAAATCTTTTATTGAACAATTTTTAATAACTGAATCTAATAAAGCTTCTGCGACAACCACTTTTCTATTTTTAAAATCATTATCGTCACATAATTGAACTAAGATATAATCAAGAGCTTTATTATAAGCTAAAGCTTTATTAGCTGGTATTGTCCAAGGTGTTGTAGTCCAAATTACAATTTCACTACCTATAAGCTCATCAATATTTGAAGTTTTAACCGGAAAAGAGGTATAAATTGTATCAGATTTGTGGTCTTGGTATTCTACCTCGGCATCAGCTAGTGCAGTTTTTTCAACTGTTGACCATAGAACTGGTTTAAATCCTCTATATAGGCTCCCCTCTTTTAAAAACTTACCGAGCTCTCTTACTATTTGAGCTTCTGCATCAAAACTCATAGTAGAATAATAATTTTCCCAATCTCCAATAACCCCTAATCTTTTAAACTGACTCTTGTGGATCTCAATCCATTTCTCAGCAAAGGATCTACACTCTTTTCTAAATTCAACTATTGGAACTTCATTCTTATTTTTTTTATTCTTTTTATATTGTTCTTCTATTTTCCACTCGATGGGTAGTCCATGGCAGTCCCATCCTGGAACATAAATAGAGTCTTTTCCATTCATTTGATGAAATTTCACAATTATATCTTTTAAAATTTTATTGAGAGCAGTCCCCATGTGGATATTTCCATTGGCATATGGTGGACCATCGTGAAGAATAAATTTTTCTTTTCCTTTACTATTTTTTCTCAATTTTTCATAAAGTTTAATTTGCCTCCAATATTCTAAGATTTCAGGCTCCCTTAAAGGTAAATTTGCTTTCATAGAAAAAGCAGTTTTTGGAAGATTTATTTGTGACTTAGTCATTTTGTTTTTTTTGCGTTATTTAAATCTTTTTTAATCTGAGATTTTAACTGATTTATATTTCTAAATTTTTTTTCTTTCCTTATAAATTTCAAAAATTCCACTGATAAATACTTATTATAAAGATTTCCAGAAAAATTAAATAAATGAACCTCTAAAAGGATTTTTTTTTGATTAAAAGTAGGCCTATAACCAAGATTTGCTATACCTTTTAAATATTTGGAACTATTAACTCTTAAAACTCTGACAGCATAGACTCCTGGTTTAGCTAAAATATAATCGTTAATATCAATATTACATGTTGGAAATCCAATTTTTTTTCCAATTTGCCTTCCTTTTTTTACTGTACCATTAATAGTCCATTTCCTACCTAAAAGTTTATTAGCCTTATTCAAAAAACCTTTTTCTAAAAGCCGCCTAATCAATGATGAAGAAACTATTTTTTTACTCAAAATAAGAGGTTTTGGTTTAACAACTTTATAATAAAATTTTTTCTCGTGCTTAATTAATAAATTAACATTGCCTTCTCTTTTATTTCCAAATTTAAAATTATTACTTACGAAGATAAATTTAGCTTTAAGTTTCTGGTGTAAAATTTTTTTAATAAAATTGATCGATTTAGTTTTAGAAAAAGGTTTATCAAATTCTTTAGTAATTATAAAGTCAACACCAAGATTTTTAAGCAAAGTAAATTTTTGTTTTATATTTGATAATTTAAAGTTTTTTAAAAAAGGATTGAAAAACATTTTGGGCATTGGGTCAAAATTTAATACACCAATTTTTAGGTGATGCTTTTTTTTATAGGATTGGGCTAATTTAAATAACTTTTGATGTCCTAAATGTACTCCATCAAAGTTTCCAATTAAGATGATAGATTTTTTATGAATTTTTTTTATATTAAAATTTTTATAAAGTTTTACCATTTTAGTTCTGACTGAATATAATTTATAATTGTCTCGTATTGTCTTGACACTTCTCCAACTCCTTTATCTTTGATTTCTTGTTTATGAATACCATTTGAAATTAAAAGAGAATGATAATTCAAAATGTTTGCTCCCTTAATATCAGTATTTAGATTATCTCCTATTGATAAAATTTTTTTTTTTGAATTGTCAAAAGATTGGTTATAAATTTCTGGATAAGGCTTACCAAAGTAAATTACCTTCCCACCCATTTTTTCAAAAACCATTGCAACTGATCCTGCACATAGCTCCCTCTGTTTTCCTCTATCAACAATTAAATCAGGATTAGTGCATATCATTTTTTTATTTATATGTTCTTGAAATAAATTTTTGTAATAGTTTAAATCTTTGTCATGTTCATCAAAGAGACCTGTGCATAATAAATATTGACATTCATTAAGATTACTTGATTGATTTTTTTTAAAATCCTCAAACAAATCAAAATCTCTTGGAGGCCCAACATGAAAAAACTTATCTAATAAGTGATATTTTTTAAGGTAATTAAGAGAAGCTTCACCGGAAGTAAACACATGACTCCTGATTTTTTCTTCTAATCCCATTTTTTCTAAAAATTTTTTTACTGTTTTGTTTGGTCTTGGTGCGTTTGTCAAAAGAACAAAATCTTTATTCATCTTTATAAGCTCATTAATAGCAATTATTGCTTTTTCGTGAAGTTTAATTCCATTGTGGATTACACCCCATAAATCTATATAGAATAGATCATAATTATCAGCAATTGACCGTAGCCCCTCTTTATCTAAATTTTTAGTCATATTTTAAGGTATAAATCATAAAATCCTCAATTTCTTAGCATTTTTAATAACTTATTGCTTATCTTATCTTGAAATAGGCGTACCAGTATCTATATGAAAACCATATTTTAAAGGAGAATTTATGAAATTTAAACCGTTACATGACAGAGTATTAATTGAAGTATTAGATGGCAGCGAAAAAACTGCTGGTGGAATAATCATTCCTGATACAGCCCAAGAAAAACCCCAAGAGGGTAAGGTAGTTGCTGTTGGTGGTGGTGCAAAAACTGAAGATGGAAAATTAATTCCAATGGATGTTAAAGTTGGAGACAAAGTTTTATTTGGCAAATGGTCAGGAACTGAAGTCAAAATTGATGGTAAAGAGTACAACATAATGAAGGAGTCAGACATTATGGGTATTTCAAGTAAATAATTTAATTTAAAGGAGAAAAAAAATGGCAAAAATAATTAAGTTTGACGCTGAAGCTAGAGCAGCAATGATCAGAGGTGTTAATATTTTAGCTGACACTGTAAAGGTTACTTTAGGACCTAAAGGAAGAAATGTCGTAATGGATAAATCTTATGGTGCACCAAGAATAACTAAAGATGGTGTTTCTGTTGCAAAAGAAATTGATCTTGAAGATAAATTTGAAAATATGGGTGCTCAAATGGTTAAGGAGGTTGCCAGCAAAACTAACGAGGAAGCAGGAGACGGAACTACAACTGCAACTATTCTAGCTCAAGCAATTGTTAAAGAAGGAATTAAATATGTTACTGCTGGAATGAATCCAATGGATGTAAAAAGAGGAATAGATGCTGCAGTGGAAACTGTTAAGGAAAATCTAATTTCTTCAGCAAAAAAAGTTAAAGATAGTGATGAGATTGCTCAAGTTGGAACAATTTCTGCTAATGGTGATAAAGAAATCGGAACTATGATTGCTAAAGCAATGCAAAAAGTTGGTAATGAAGGAGTTATTACTGTTGAAGAGGCTAAAGGAATTGATACTGAGCTCGATGTAGTTGAAGGAATGCAATTTGATAGAGGATATTTGTCCCCATACTTTATAACTAATAGTGATAAAATGACCACAGAATTAGAAAATCCTTTTATTCTATTACATGAAAGTAAATTAACAAACTTACAACCAATGGTTCCTTTGTTGGAAGCAGTGGTGCAAGCTGGTAGACCATTAATGATAATTTCTGAAGATGTTGAAGGAGAGGCACTAGCAACTTTAGTAGTGAATAAACTAAGGGGTGGGTTAAAAGTTGTAGCAGTTAAAGCGCCAGGATTTGGTGACAGAAGAAAAGCTATGCTTGAAGACATTGCTATATTGACTGGTGGTCAAGTAATTTCTCAAGATTTAGGAATTAAACTTGAAAATGTAAAACTTGATGATCTTGGATCGTGTAAAAAAATTAAAGTTGATAAAGATAACAGCACAATAGTTAGTGGAAATGGTAAAAAATCTGACATCTCTGCTAGATGTGACTCAATTAAAAAACAAGTTGAGGAAACTACATCAGATTACGATAAAGAAAAACTTCAAGAAAGACTTGCAAAATTAGCAGGTGGTGTTGCTGTAATTAAAGTAGGTGGAGCAACTGAGGTAGAAGTTAAAGAAAGAAAAGACAGAGTTGAAGATGCTTTGAACGCTACTAGAGCAGCGGTTGAAGAAGGTATTGTAACTGGGGGTGGTTGTGCGTTATTGTATGCAGCTCAAGATCTAGACAAAGTAAAAGCCAAAGGTGAGGATCAAAAGGCTGGTGTAGATTTGGTTAGAAGAGCATTAGAGTCTCCTATTAGACAAATTACCAAAAATGCTGGCGTAGATGGTTCAGTAGTAGTTGGCAAATTATTAGAACAGAATAAAAAAACACATGGATATGACGCTCAAAGTGAAGAATATTGCGATATGTTTGCTAAGGGTATAATAGATCCTGTAAAAGTTGTGAGAACTGCACTTCAAGATGCAGCTTCTATCTCTGGGTTATTAGTTACAACAGAAGCAATGATAGCTGATAAACCTGAAGAAAAAGATTCTGGAGCTCCTGCTATGCCCGGAGGTATGGGTGGTATGGGAGGAATGGGTGGTATGGGTGGTATGGGAATGTAATTCCTATCCAATCTAGTTACCTAGAAAGATTTAAAACCCCTAAAATGCAAGTTTTAGGGGTTTTTTTTTTACTCTCATATGAATTTAATAAAACTTAACTTATAAGTCATATATTTTTAAAGAGTGATATAATTTCCTAAATGTCTAAAAGATACAGTGGAAAATCGTTTAAAGACTCAAGTGTAAGCAAGAAACCAAAACTAAGCTTAAAAGAAAAAAGAAAACTAAAAAGAGAAAAAGCTAAAAAATCTTAAAATTGTTTTCTTTTTTTATTATGCTTTTTGAATGTAAATTGTTTAGGTCTATTTTTTCTACTCTTAAATTTCCTTTTTCCCTTAAAACTAAAACTTTTTCTTTCATCGTCTAAGGGTAAGTTTTCTGAATTTTTTTTTCCAAAATATTTTGGGTTATTAGTATATCCAGATGGTTTTCTTTTTTTGTTATTAAAAAATTTTTTCTTACCATTGAAATTAAAATCTTTTTTTTCTTCATTTTTTCCCTTACCATCTCTTCTTACTCTTCCAAAAGATTTTCTTCTACCTTTAGATTTAAATCTTTTCATTTTTCTAAATTCTTTTTTTTTGTTATTTGATCTTTTTTCTCTTCGTTTATTTTTTGAATTCTTTCCTGGGCCACTTGATAGTATTTTAAAATTTGGATCTATTAATTTATTAATAGAATTCCACATTAATCTATCATCTGGTGTTAGAAAAGTTAAAGCAGACCCCTCTGATCCAGCTCTAGCAGTTCTTCCAACTCTATGGACATAATCCTCTGGAATTTGTGGCAAGTCATAATTAATTACATGTTGAATTAATGGTATGTCTAAACCTCTGGCGGCTACATCAGTTGCAATTAAAATTCTTTTCAGACCTTTTCTAAAAGAGTTAATAACACGATCTCTTTTGCTTTGACGAAGATCTCCATGAATAGCGTCGGCAGAATGACCTTCCTCTTTAAGACGCTTAACCATCTTATCAGCATTTCTCTTGGTTTTAACAAAAACTAAAATCGATCCCTTTCTTGATAAAAATTGTTCTATTAGTTCATCGTACTTATTTTCTTTAAAAACTTGAAGTGTTTCTTGTTTAATTTTTGAAACTGGAACTGATGTAGATCCTGCAGATATTCTTTCTGGTTGAGTTAAATACCTTTCAGAAATTCTTAAAATATTTTGAGGTAAAGTCGCTGAAAATAGTAATGTTTGATGATTTTTTGGAACAAACTTTAATACCATTTCAATCTGTGGAGTGAAACCCATGTCTAACATTCTGTCGGTTTCATCTAAAACTAGATATTTTGTTGCTGATAAGTTTAAACTTTTTCTTTTTAGGTGATCATTAATTCTACCTGGTGTACCAACTATAATTCTTGACCTATTTCCTAATTGTCTCAATTGTTTTTGCATAGACTCGCCACCAATTAATAAAGCTGTTCTGATATTAATTTTATCACTCATAATACTTTTGATAGCCTCCATTACTTGTGATGCTAACTCTCTAGTAGGACACATAACAAGAGCAAAAGCATTTTTATCTAAAATCAATTTATTTACTAATGGAATGCTAAAAGCTAAGGTTTTGCCTGTGCCTGTCTGTGCAGTACCTAGGATATCTTTACCTTCTAGAGCAACTGGAATAGCCATACCCTGAATGGGTGTTGGCTTTAAAAAATTCATTTTTGATAATGAGTTTTTTAAAGAGTCTTCTATATTAATTGATTTAAAATTTTCCATTTAATGAATAAAAATTTTATTTTTGAAACTTAACTTTTGTCTCTTTATTACTTCCAGTTTAATGGGATATCTATATGTTTTTAAAACAATCACAAGAAATGAATTTTTTATAAAATATTATTTATTGAGTAATTACTGACTTTTTTTAAGTTTTCAAATCAAGGAATTAATGTATAAGAGCCACAATTTATGAGTAACATTATCAGGAATATCACTATAATTGCCCATGTAGATCATGGCAAAACTACTTTGATAGATAATTTAATGAAACAAAGTGGATCATTTAGAGAAAACGAGGTTGTAGATGAAAGATTGATGGACTCTGGTGAGCTTGAAAAAGAAAGAGGAATAACAATCTTGGCAAAACCAGCTTCTATTAATTGGAAAGACTCAAGAATCAATATTATCGACACTCCAGGCCATAGAGATTTTGCTGCTGAAGTTGAAAGAGTGCTTAGTATGGCAGATGGTGCTTTATTACTTATAGATTCTGCTGAGGGAGTAATGCCACAAACAAAATTTGTATTATCAAAAGCATTAAAACAAGGTTTAAAACCAATTGTTGTAATTAATAAATTAGACAAATCTGATCAGAGAGCTAACGAAGTTTTAGATGAAACTTTTGATTTATTCGTGAGTTTAGATGCTAATGAAGAACAGCTTGATTTTCCTGTGCTATACGCAAGTGGAAGATCAGGATGGGCAGATAAAGAAGTAGATGGTGCAAGAAAAAACTTAAATCCATTGTTAGATCAAATTATTGACCACGTAAAACCAGCTGAATTTGATAAGTCGAAACCTTTTGCAATGTTATCAACACTACTTTATGCAGATAGTTTTTTAGGTAGAAGTCTAGTTGGTAGAATTACTCAGGGGACTGCAAAAGCAAACCAAGCTATTAAGGCAATAAATTTGAAAGGTGAAAAAGTTGATGAAGGGAAACTTACAAAAATATTTAGGTATGAAGGAACAAAAAAAGTTCCAATTGATGTTGGAGAAGCTGGTGATATTGTAATTGTAGCCGGGTTAGAGAAAGCTAATGTTGCTGATACAATTTGTAATTTAGAGGTTAATGAACCAATCCCAGCCACCCCAATTGATCCACCGACTATGTCAATTACTATTACAGTGAATACTTCACCTTTAGCAGGAACTGAAGGAAAAAAACTTACCAGTACACAAATTAGAGATAGGCTAATTCAAGAGGCACAAAATAATGTCGGTATTACATTTTCAGAAAATAATGGAAATGATTCATTTGTGGTTAGTGGTAGAGGAGAATTAATGCTAGAAATTTTACTTACTCAAATGAGAAGAGAAGGTTTTGAAATGACTGTAAGCCCTCCAAAAGTTTTATATAAAAAAGATGAAAATGATAATAGGCTGGAGCCATTAGAAGAAATAACTATGGATCTTGACGAAGAATATTCTTCTAAAATAATTGACTCAATGAATAGAAGAAAAGGTAAATTAATAGAATTAAAAGATACAGGAAAAGATAAAAAAAGATTAATATTTCATGCACCTACCAGAGGTTTAATGGGTTACACTAGTAGATTTCTTACTCTAACAAAGGGAAATGGTGTAATCAATAGAATTTTTCATGGCTATGGTCCATTTGAAGGAGAAATGGAAGGTAGAAGAAACGGTGCTTTAATTTCGATGGAACAAGGCAAAGCTGTTGCGTTTGCAATATTTAATCTTCAAGCCAGAGGAGAAATGTTTGTAACTCATAACGACCCTGTGTATCCAGGTATGATTGTGGGATTATCTCCAAAACCAGGTGACATGATTATTAATGTCATGAAAGGTAAAAAATTAACTAATATGAGAACACAGGGTACTGATGAAAACGTTGTCCTTACTCCTGTAAGAAAAATGTCAATTGCTGAGCAACTAAGTATGTTAAACACAGATGAAGCTCTTGAAATTACCCCTAAAGCGTGCAGATTAAGAAAAGCTATTCTGGACCCTCATGAAAGAAAAAGAAATGAGAAATCTGGGGCTGCAGCCTAATTAAATATTTTATCAACTAAATATAATCCCAAAGCTACACAAGGACCAATCCCAAAAGCAAATAATAAAGTTCCTATTCCAACAATCCCACCTAAATACCATCCAATGCTTACAACAGAAATTTCTAACGTTGCTCTTACTGCTGCTATTGGTAAATTTGTTACTCCTTGTAATCCAATCATTAAACCATCTCTGGGGCCTGCCCCTAGATTTGAAGCTAAATATACACCACCACCAATACCAACCAATATTACAGAAGCTATAGCTAAGATTAACTGGTAAATATAATTAGTTGGAGTAGGGACAAACTTTATACAAAGGTCTATCATTAAAGCAATTATCAAGGCATTTAATATAGTTCCCATTCCAAGCCTTTGGCCTAAAGGTATCCATAAAATTAAAACAGCAATACTTATTAAAAGGGTGATTGTTCCAATACTTAAATTTACATTTAAAGAAATACCTTGGGCTAAAACACTCCAAGGAGAAGCTCCTGTGAAAGAAACTATTAATAAACCTTCGCCTAAGCCAAATAAAGTAAGTCCAAAACATAAAAAAAAGAAAGTTGAAAATTTTGGTTTAAAATTATATGGTTTATCTGAACTCCAATGTACTTTTGGTATTTTCTTAATTTTTAAAAACATTTTTTTTATTAAATTATTTCTATTATTGTAAAAGTCTACTAATGTAATTCTCAAATGAGAAAATTAATAATTACTTTATTTCTTATACTTTACCCCTCTATATCCACAGCTCATATGGCTCATTACAATAAATATAACAAACTTGAAATGGAAATATTTAGAAATGGTAAGTTAATTGGTTATAATTATTATTTTTTTAACAGAAAAGGTGACGAAACTTTAGTTACCAATCAAATAAAGTTCACTGTAAAACTTTTAGGTGCAATCATTTTCCAAGTTGAAAGTTATGGAGAAGAAAAATATCTTAAAGATCAATTAATTTCATACAATTCTAAAACTTTACAAAATAATAAAGAAAAATTTGTAAATCTATTATTTAATAACGATACAAAAAAATTAGATATTAAGGGCTCTTCATTTAGTGGCGAAGCATCTATTGACAATGTAGTTGGGAGTTGGTGGAACCACAAAATTCTACAATCAGATAGTCAAATTAGTCCAATTTCAGGAAGTATAAAAAAACAAGTAGTAACTTATATTGGAAAGAAAAAAATTAACCTGTATGGCAAAATTTATTATGTAGACCATTTCACATTAAAGTCCAAGGATATGACTATACCTAAAGATAAAAGACTAAATTTTAATATTTGGTACGATCAAGAAAACTCTACAATTTTGAAAGTCTCATATTCAAGAATGGGAGATTGGGAATATCGTTTAAAAAAAATTGAGTAATTGATTAATTAATTTTTTTAAATAAGTCATGCGCGCTTAACCATCCAGATTCTAATCTAGGTCCAATGAACCAATCAGCACATACCCCTAATTTTTTTTGAGGATCCCAATAACTTCTTATTTTAAATGGTTTAGAATTTGATGAATATTTCCAACCATGGTTAATACTGTAAATTACTTTGGATCTTTCAATTTTTGTAAGTTTAAAAAATTTATCAATTAAAATTTTTGAGTTTTTTTTTAAATTTTTTTTGTTTTTATCTATATTTCTATTCGCCCATTTAAAAGTACTTTGAAGTGTCCACAAATCATATTTTGATTTAAACCTTTTTTTGGAATTTTCATTACCTGCCCAACCTAAGATTGGATCATTAAAAACAAAACTGCAAGGTGATCTTTTATTTTTTTTAATTGCAATCATAACTGTTATGTTTGCATCCATTTTCAACTTTTTTTTAATAAAAATATTATTTATAAATTTTCCTGAAAGTCTTTTGAGTTGTGGAAAAGGGCAAGTTAAAATCACTACTTTGTAAGTCTTTACTTTGCCATCACTGAATAAAAGAAACCATAATTTATTTTTATAGTAAATTTTTTCAACTTCACTTTGATAATAGCATTTAACTTTTTTTAAAAGAAATTTGCAAATATCGTTATTTCCTTTTTTTCCAATAATTTTTATGTGCTTTTTATTTTCTTTTTTTTTAGAATTTAAAAAAATATGATTACCATTCCATTTCTTCAAAATTTTTATTTTAATTAATCTATTTGTAAATTTTTTAAATTCTTTTGTCTTAGGAGAAAAATATTGTGTTCCATGATCAAAACCTATCTTACCTTTTACTCTTTTAAATGAAGCTCGTCCTCCTGGGCCTCTACCTTTATCATATAAATTAACTTTAAATTTTTTATTAATTAAATTTGCGATAGTAGCACCTGAAATGCCAGATCCAATTACACAGTAATCACTCATTTACCAGCAACAACCATTCCCTCAATCATCATTGTTGGGGAGTTGGTTGAGTATTCAAATTCTAAGTCATTAGCTAAAGTTAAATTTTGAAACATCTCTTTAAAATTACCTGCAATGGTTATCTCGTTTATTGGATGTTTGAATTCCCCATTTTCAATTAAAAATCCAGTTGCACCTACAGAGTAATCACCAGTCACAATATTGCTTCCATGACCTATTGTTTCAGTAATGTATAAACATTTAGAATTAGAATTTAACAAATCTTTATAACTAATTTTCCCATTTTCAAAATAAAGATTACTAGTCCCTCCACATCTCCCATTAGACTTAAGATTTAACTTTCTGCCATTATAGGTATCTATTAAATAATTCTTTAATAACCCATGCTCAACTAATTTTAATGTATCTGTTCTAACCCCTTCTGAGTCAAAACTTCTAGAGCCTTGACCTTTAAATATATCAGGTTTATCAAAAATATTTACCTCATCTGAAAAAATTCTTTGATTAATCTTATCTTTTAAAAAAGATGTCCCTCTAGAAATAGCTGAAGCAGATATAGCACTTGCAAAAGTACTTAATATTCCTTTAGCGATTCTTTTATCGAAAATTATAGCAATCTTTTCACTGCCTATTTTTTTTGGACTGAGTTTTCTAAGAGTGTATTCTGCAGCTTTTTTTCCTAATTCTTCTGCATTCTTTATATCTTTTAAATGACATTTGCGAGTGTATTCAAAGTCTCTTTCCATGCTTTTATCATCTTTTGCAACGGCTACACTAGAAGCTACAAAAGATGAAGATTTAAAACCTTTACAAAAACCATCGCTATTAGCCAAAATAAAATTTGATTTATTTTCTACAAAACTAGATTCTGTATTAATTATTTTTTTATCTTTTGATGCAGCGGTCTCTAGTCTTGATAAATATTCAGCCTTACTATCATTCTCTAAATGCGTATCATCATATAAATTAAAATCTTTAATTTCTTGAGCTAATAGATCCTTATCTGGAAGAGAATTAAATTCATCTTCTGGAGTATTTTTTGTAGTTTCAATACATTTTTCAATTAAAATATTCAGATTTTCTTCTAACAAATTTGATGATGTTATTGATGACTTTTTCTTACCAATAAATGTAGTAATATCTATACCGAGATTATCAGATCTATTTGACTCATCTAAATTTTTATTTCTGAAATTCACTGTTTCAGAAATAGAATTACCTACATTAACACATGTATCCGTAGCACCTAATTTTTTTGCTAAATCTAAACAATATGATGCTTTTTTTTTTAAAAATTCCTGATCTTTAACCATTTATAGATTTGTGCCACCAACAGTCATTTTATTAATTAATATTGAAGGCTGGGCAACTCCAACAGGAACTCCTTGCCCTGCTTTACCACAAGTACCAATTCCTGGATCTAACATCATATCATTACCTACCATTGAAACTTCTTTCAAAATTGAAGGACCATCGCCTACTAAAGTTGCTCCTTTTATAGGTGAGCCAATTTTACCATTAATAATTTCATAAGCTTCTGTGCAGTTAAAAACAAATTTACCTGAAGTAATATCAACTTGTCCACCTCCAAAGCTGACTGCAAAAATACCTTTATCTACTGATTTTATCATCTCATCTTGAGTTTGTTTTCCGCTAAGCATCATAGTATTTCTCATTCTTGGTAACACGATATGTCTATAATTTTCGCGTCTACCACTTCCTGTTGATCTAGTCTTCATTAATCTTGCATTTAATCTATCTTGCATAAAGTTTTTTAAAATTCCATTTTCTATAAGCACAGTTTTTTCTGTTGGTGTTCCCTCATCATCAATTGTAAGACTCCCTCTTCTATTATCTAAAGTTCCATCATCAATAATAGTAACACCCTCGCTTGCAACTTTTTGTCCCATTAAATTATGAAATGCAGAAGTTTTTTTTCTATTAAAATCACCTTCTAGACCATGTCCTACAGCTTCGTGAATTAGTATTGCAGGCCAACCCGGACCAAGTACAACTTTCATTTCTCCTGCGGGAGCAGGCTTGCTCTCTAAATTCACAGAAGCTATTCTAAAAGCTTCATCACAAACGTTTTTCCAATTATCGTTTATCAAATAATCATTATATGATTTTCTTCCACCAATTCCATAAACACCAGATTCTTTTCTACCATTTTTTTCAAGCATTACTGAAACATTAAATCTTACTAAGGGTCTCACATCAGTTAGAGTTTCGCCACCAGACCTAATTATTTCAATAGACTTTTGTTCACCACTAAAATTTGCTGTAACTTGTTTCACATTATTATCTTTTTTCCTTAAGTACTCATTTACTTTATTTAATATCTCTATTTTTGAATTTAGTGTTTTTTCCTCTATAGGATTAATGTTTGAGTAATATTTTTTGTTTGATTTTGGAATAGAATAATCATAAATGCCTTTTGCAGATTTTAATGTTGATCTTAAATTTTCAGAGGATTTTTTTAATGAAGTTTTTGATATTTCATTAGAATGCGAATAAGCAACAATTTCACCTGACACTGCTCTAAAACCAAAACCTAAATCAGAATTGTAACTTGATTTTTTAATTTTATTGTCGTCCAATAAGATGCTTTCAGACTTAGAATTTTCCAAATATAATTCTCCATCATCACATTTTTTCAATGTATCAGAAACAATAGTTTCGGCCTCATTTCTATTTAAGTCAGATTTTTCAAAGAAATTGCTCATTTTGTCAAAACATAGGTTGTTTGAAATAATTTTCAACTAGAGTATTTTACGCATGTACATAACTTAAGATAGTTAGTAAATAATTGTTAATAATGAAGGTTTATTTTAATAATTCTTGTAAAATTTGTAGGGCTGAGATTAATTTATATAAAAAAGAAAAAATTGATGGAATAAAATGGGTAGATATTACTAATAACAATTTAGCTGAAAAAGAAACATCAAAAAACAGTAAAGAACTTTTGCGCAGACTTCATGTTATAGAAGATGAAAAAGTTATTGGAGGAGCGGAGGCATTTTTAATGCTTTGGCAAAAAATGCCAAGATATAGATTTCTATATAAATTTTTTAGATTACCAATAATTTTTCATTTATTTAGTTTTGTATATGAATTAGTAGCTTTCTTTCTATATTTAAAAAACAAAAAACAAATTAAAGACTAATTAAAGACTAATTAAAGAAAAATAGGAAAAATTTACTTAACAGTGACATAGAAGATATAAACATTACAAGAACGATTGAATACATTAATAAAATAATTTTATTTTTTTTTCTTCTAAGTCTTACAAAATCCTTATCATCCAGATCAGAAATATCTCTGTCACCTATAACTGGATAATCATAACTAAAACGCCAAGTGCTATTACCAAGTCTGGTATCTAAATTATTAAAATAAATTATCCAAGAAATAATGTATCTTAAGATTAAATAAAGGATGAGCATAAAAATAGAGCCTAAGATCATGTCAGATTTTACCTTTTTTTAAAAAAAAGTTTAATTGTTATTTTTGGCTCTTTCTCTCGAAATAAGCTGTGTTAAAGAGTCTACCATAATGTCTGAGGCCTTAAAAATATCAATATTCTTAAATTCATGTGAAATATTTTTTTCTGGATTTGTTTTATCCTCAATTATAATTCCTTTATCAGGAGAGTTATCCTTAATGTATATTAATAATAACCAGTCTTCATCTTCAGATTCATCCCATTTAATAAAAATTTCTCCTGTTTCAAATCTTCTATCAATACATCGAAAGATAGACATATATCTTGTAATATGTCTTTTGTTAAGTTGAAAAACTAAGCTACTTGCACTTCTATAAAAACTCTCTAAAGCAAATTCAATTTTTTGTCTTGCTAATGTATACTCTTTCTCTTTAAATAATAAAGTCTCTCTATCCTCGTCTCCTTTAAGTCTTACTCCAAGTGCCTCTACTCTTTCTTTTATTTTTTGATCTCTTAGGAAACGGTATTTTTCTTTTAACTTATTAATTCTTTCCTGTAGACCTGCATAATCCTCTCTTTTCTCTTTTAATGATATCTTCTCAAGTCTTTCTAATTCCTTGACTTCACGAATTCTGAATTTTTCAATTTGTTTATCTAATCTTAATTGTTTTAAAAATTGTTTTTGTTTTTCTGCTTGTTCAATTCTTAAAATAGCCTGTTCTTTTCTTAGAAAAAGTTTTATGTCTTTATTTCTTTGTTTGTCTAATCTTTCTTCCTCTTTTAGAGTTTGCTCT
>CACHRX010000020.1 GCA_902582385.1 uncultured Pelagibacteraceae bacterium
CTACCTTTGCTCCCACTATCTTTGAATAAATTCTATACATCAAAAAACTATATTGAGGGACTATGACCTCGTCATTTGATTTAAGAAAAAGCTGACAGAGCATCTGAATTATCTCATCAGAGCCAGCTCCACAGATAATTTTATTTATATCACATTTAAATTTTTTAGATATTTGATCTCTTAACTTTCTGGATGTTCCATCTGGGTATCTAGAAAAGTTTGTATTTTTTTTTGAAATTACTTTTTTTGCTTTTAAACTAACACCTAAAGCAGACTCATTAGCAGAAAGCTTAATGACCTTTTTTAATTTTTTTATAGTAGATTTACCTGGTTCATAGGCTTCTATGTTGATTTTTTTAAATGATAGATTTGTCATTTTTTTTAAATTTAAGCTCTTTATAAATAAAATAACAATTTTTTATATAGTATTAGTAAATTTATTTAAAAAAATTGACATACTAAATAACTTCTAGTACAAAATTTATGCGCTGATTTAACTGAATTGCGAGCGCTCTAAAAAAACCGCTAAAAATGTTTTTTTTCTCACAATTCAATATTTGGCAATTATTATGAATGTTAAAGAGAATATAAAAACACTTATTGTTAATAAACCTCTAAAGCTTGATTGCGGTCAAACTATTAATGAGTTTCCATTAGCATATGAAACCTATGGGTCACTTAACAAAGATAAGAATAATGCTATATTGGTTTTTCATGCATTAACAGGTGATCAATTTGTTACAGGAAAAAATCCGATTACAAATAAGGATGGTTGGTGGTCTTATGCAGTCGGTCCAAATAAATCAATTGATACAAATAAATACTTTGTAATTTGTGCTAATGTAATCGGAGGATGTATGGGTTCTTTCGGTCCTAGTCATAAAAATCCTAAAACAAACAAATCATATGGGACAGACTTTCCTGTTATTACAATCAACGATATAGTTAATGCCCAAATTAATTTGCTAGATCATTTTGGAATTAGAAAACTTTTTTCTGTTGTTGGAGGTTCAATGGGTGGAATGCAAGTATTGCAGTTTGTAAGTAATTTTCCTGACAAAACGAAAACTGCTGTGCCTATAGCTTGTACAGCAAGTCATTCAGCACAAAATATTGCTTTTAATGAACTAGGTAGACAGGCAATCACTGCAGATCATAATTGGTCTAAAGGAGAATACTCCTCAAATAATATGATTCCTGATAAAGGTTTGGCTGTAGCAAGAATGGCTGCACATATTACTTACTTATCTAAAAAAGGTCTTCAAGAAAAGTTTGGAAGAAAACTTCAAGAAAGAGATGATCTTAAATTTGGCTTTGATGCTGATTTTCAAATAGAAAGTTATTTGAGATATCAAGGTTCAGTTTTTGTGGATAGATTTGATGCGAATAGTTATCTTTATATCACTCGTGCAATGGATTATTTTGATTTAGCAAAACAATTTAAAGGTAATTTATCTAATGCTTTTATAAAAACTAATGCAAAATTTTTTGTTATATCTTTTACATCTGATTGGCTTTATCCAACACAAGAAAATAAAGATATAGTAATTGCATTGAATGCTATTGGAGCAAATGTTGGCTTCGTTGAAATAGAATCTGATAAAGGTCACGATTCATTTTTATTGGATGTCCCAGATTTTTTAAGTGCACTTAAAAATTTTTTAGATCAATCTTATAAAGAATAAATTATGAAATTAGAATTTAAAATTATTGCAGACTTATTGGAGGAAAATACTAGAATCTTAGATGTTGGATGTGATGATGGAACTTTAATGGAATTTCTGAAAAAAAATAAAAATATAGATATAAGAGGTATTGAGATTTCAAAGAAAAAAGTTCAAGTTTGTATTTCAAAAGGATTAACTGTACTTGAAGGTAATGCTGAATTTGACTTAAAACAATTTCCAGAAAATTCCTTTGATTATGTTGTATTAGGACAAACTTTACAGGCTTTTGTAAATCCAGAAATAGTTATTAAAGAACTTTTGAGGGTTGGAAAAAAAGCAATTGTAACTATTCCTAATTTTGGTCATTGGAGAGTAAGACTTAATCTATTAACAAAAGGAACTATGCCTGTCACAAAAACATTACCAAATGATTGGTATAACACACCAAACATTCACATGTGTACAATAAAAGATTTTGTAAAATTTTCTAAAACTATTAATTTTAAAATTTACAAATCTCTTGCACTAATGAATAAAAATGTTTCAAATATAAACAATTCTAACTTATCTTTTAAAAATTTATTTGCTGAGCTTGGTATTTTCTTAATAGAGAAATAATATGAAAGTTGAAATAATCAAATGTCTACAAGATAACTACAGTTATATTATAGTTGATGAAAAAAATCAGACAGCATGTGTTATCGATCCAAGTGAAGCACAACCGATTATTAATTTTGTTGAAGAAAAAAAGATATATTTAAAGTACATTTTAAATACTCACCATCATTATGATCATATTGGTGGAAATGAAGAGCTCAAAAAAAAATATAATTCTAAAATTGTTGGATTTAAAGAAGACAGAAATCGCATTCCAGGAATTAACGAATTTGTAGAAAACAATCAAATTTGGAAAGCAGATAATTTTGAGGCAAAAATTTTCCATGTTCCAGGACATACTTCAGGACATATTGCTTATCATTTTTATAAAGAAAAAAAAATTTTTACAGGTGACACACTATTCTCTTTAGGTTGTGGTAGAATTTTTGAGGGAACATATGAGGAAATGTTTAATTCTTTAAATAAAATAAAAAATCTTTCAGACGATACAGAAATTTACTGTGGACATGAGTATACTTTACAAAATTCAAAATTTTGTGTTTATCACGACTCAAAAAATTTAAATCTCAAAAAAAAAATTATTGAAATTGAAGAAAAGGTGAAAAAAGGTTTGCCAACTATTCCAAGTATTTTAAAAGATGAAATTAAGTGTAATATATTCCTAAAAGCAAAAGATTTAGAAAGCTTTTCAAAATTAAGAGATTTAAAGGATAATTTTTAAGTTATAGAGCTTGACTAAAATATCGCTGAGACTATATTGCGGTTACAAATTTTTAACATTATTTTATGTCATACGCAGTAATACAAACGGGTGGTAAGCAGTATAAGGTAAAATCTGGGGAGATTCTTAAGATTGAAAAACTACCAGATTCTAAATCTGATACTAAAATAGAATTTAATGAAATTTTAGCTTATGGAGATAATAAGATAATTGAGGTTGGATCTCCAATTGTTCAGGGTGCAAAAGTTGAAGCTAATTTGATTAAAAATAGTAAAAATAGAACTGTTTTAATTTTTAAGAAAAGAAGAAGACAAAACTCAAGAAGAAAAAATGGACATAGACAGGTGTATTCTATGATAAGAATCAATAAGATTTTTTCAAAAGATGGAAAAGTATTGTCTGAAGCAGAAAAAATTTCTAAGCCTTCAAAAAAAAAAGAGGCTAAAAAGGAAACAAGTAAGTAATTAGGAATAAGTTATGGCAACAAAAAAAGCAGGTGGATCTTCTAGAAACGGACGAGATAGTGCCGGTCGTAGATTAGGTGTAAAAAAATATGGTGGTGAAACAGTTATACCTGGAAATATAATTGTAAGACAAAGAGGAACCAAAATATTCCCTGGAGAAAATGTAGGAATGGGCAAAGATCACTCCATTTTTTCAGTAATAAAAGGTAAAGTAGTTTTTAAAAAAACTAAATCAGATAGAACTTTTGTTTCAGTAAAACCCAATTAATAGTACAACTTTAAACTAGCGTTGTATTATGAAATTCTTGGATCAAGTAAAAATTTATGTTAAAGCTGGTAACGGTGGAGATGGCTCCCCAAGTTTTAGAAGAGAGAAATTTATTGAATACGGTGGACCAGACGGAGGTGACGGAGGCGGTGGTGGTTCAGTAATACTAAAATCTGAACAGAACCTTAATACCTTAATAGATTATAGATACCAGCAGCATCATAAAGCAAAAAGAGGAGAAAATGGGTCAGGGCAAAATCGTACAGGAAAAGGTGGAGAAGATTTAATATTAAAAGTTCCCTTAGGCACACAAGTTTTTGAGGAGGATAACAAAACTTTAATTTATGATTTTACAAAAATCGGTGAAGAGTTCATAGCTGCATCTGGTGGCAGAGGTGGTCTAGGGAATACAAGATTTAAAAGTTCAACAAATAGAGCACCAAGAAAATATACAAAAGGAACTCTTGGTGAAGAATTTACAATATGGCTTCAATTGAAAACAATTGCTGACATTGGTATTATCGGTTTACCAAATGCTGGAAAATCGAGTTTATTAGCAGCGATAACAAACGCTAATCCTAAAATTGCTAATTATCAGTTCACTACTTTAAATCCAAACCTAGGTGTAGCAAGTTATGATGATAAAGAAATTACTATAGCCGATATTCCTGGTTTAGTAGAAGGAGCACATAAAGGAACAGGACTTGGAATACAATTTTTGAAACATATAGAAAGGTGTAAATCTCTTTTGCATATGATTGATGTAACCAATGATGATTTAAAAAAAAGTTATAAACAGATCAAAAATGAGTTAAAAAAATATAGTGCTAAACTTTCAAAAAAAAAGGAGCTAGTGGTTTTGAATAAGGTTGATTTAATTGATAATAATGAAGTAAAAAAGATAAAAAAAGAATTCTCAAAAAATACAAAATCTGAGGTTATTACATTATCAACATTGGAAAAAAAATCTGTTTCTCAAATTAAAGCTAAACTAATATCTTATGCATCTTAAAAATTCAAAAATAATTGTTATTAAAATTGGTTCAGCTTTATTAGTTGACTCAAATAAAAAGATTAGAAATAAATGGTTTTCTAATTTTGCAAAAGACATTAAGAAGTTAAAATTAAAAAATAAAAGAATAATCATAGTTAGTTCTGGTGCAATAGCTTTAGGTTGCAAAAAAATGAAATTTAATAAATCACGACTTAAACTTGATAAGAGTCAAGCAATAGCTTCTATAGGTCAAATAGAACTAATGAATTTGTTCACAAAAACATTCTCTAAGTATAAATTAAATATTTCTCAAATTTTATTAACTTTAGACGACACTGAAGAAAGGAGAAGATCTATAAATGCAAAAAGAACTTTTGAAAACTTATTTCAACTTGATTATATACCAATAGTAAATGAAAATGATACTATTGCTACTTCAGAAATAAAGTATGGAGATAACGACAGATTAGCATCTAGAGTAGCACAGATAACTAATGCTGATACTTTAATTTTACTATCTGATGTTGATGGACTTTTTACAAAAAATCCAAAAATATTTAAAGATGCTAAATTGATTAAAAAAATTGATAATTTAAGCAGAGATATAGGAAATATTAATATCAAAGGTATGACAGAATTAGGTAGTGGTGGTATGAATACAAAAATTGAAGCAGCTAAAATTTGTAATTTGGCAGGCTGTAATATGATTATAGCAAATGGTCTTTATTTAAATCCAATAAGTCGAATTGAAAAAAAAAATGATTGCACATGGTTCATTTCAAAAATATCAAAATTACATGCTAGAAAAAAATGGATTATTAGTTCTATTTCACCAAAAGGGGAATTAATAATTGATGAGGGAGCAAAAAAAGCACTTATTAACGGAAAAAGTTTACTAGCAGCTGGTATTAAAAAGGTCTCAGGAAAATTTAATAAGGGAGATCATATTAAAATTATAGATGCTAAAAAAAAAGACTTTGCTCGAGGATTAAGTTCTTTTTCATCTGAAGAAATTGAAAAAATCAAAGGTTATCACTCAAATGAAATACAAAAAATTCTTGGGTATGTTTCAAAATCTGAAGTTGTTCACAAAGATGATATGGTAGAAATTTAATGAAAAATTTATTGATTAATATTGGTAAAAAATCGAAAAAAGCTTTTTCTAATAAAATAAATTCAAAGAAAAAGGATAAGATTTTAAAAGATTATTACCTATTAATTGAAAAAAATAAAAAGTTAATTTTAAATGAGAATAAAAAGGATATTAAGAATGCTTTAAAAAAAAAAGTTAAAGATAATTTAATAAAAAGACTAATATTAAATGATAAAAAAATATCAGATATCATTAATTCAATCAAAAAAATAATAAGATTAAAAGATCCAATAAATATTGTTCTAGAAAAATGGAAAAGACCAAATGGTTTAAGTATCTCTAAAATATCAATCCCAATAGGAGTTATTGGAATAATTTATGAGAGTAGGCCAAATGTTACATCTGATGTCGCTTCATTGTGTTTTAAGTCAGGTAATCCAGTAATTTTAAAAGGTGGTTCAGAGGCATTTTATTCAAATCTTATACTTTCAAAACTCTTTAGAAAATCTTTAAAAAAAAATAAAGTTGACGAGAATTTTATTCAATTTATTGACATCAAAAAAAGGACTGTAGTCGATTTTCTTTTAACTAAAATGAGCAGTTTCATTGATGTAATTATTCCAAGAGGAGGAAAAAGTTTAGTCAAAAAAGTTCAAGATTTGTCAATAGTTCCAACTATTGGTCATTTGGAAGGTATCTGTCATTCTTATGTAGATAAAGACGCTAATCCTAAAATAGCTCAAAACGTTGTTTACAATGCAAAGTTAAGAAATACTGCAATTTGTGGTGCAACAGAAACAATATTATTACATAAACAAATTATAAAAAAAATCGGTAATCCAATTTTAAAAAGTTTAGAGGAGAGTGGATGTAAAATTATTGGAGACAGTAAAATAATGAAATTATATAAAGGTAAGGTAAAAAAAGCCTCTAATAAAGACTGGTCTAAAGAATATTTATCATCAATTGTTTCAGTAAAGTCAGTTAAGAACTTAGAAGAAGCAATATATCATATTAATAAATATGGGACAATGCATACTGATAGTATTATTACCCAAAATAAAAAATCAGCAAAAAAATTTCTAAAAGAGGTAAAAAGTTCCATCGCAATGCATAACACTTCTACACAATTTGCAGATGGGGGAGAATTTGGTTTTGGAGGAGAAGTTGGGATTTCAACAAATACTTTACCACCGCGTGGACCAGTAGGCTTAAATCAATTAGTTTCTTACAAATACCAAGTATCAAGTGATGGAAAAATAAGGAAATAATTTGATTTTAAAAAAAAATAAAATTGGAATTCTTGGTGGTTCATTTGATCCAGCACACAAAGGTCATTTAGCAATATCTAAGGAGGCTGTTAAAAGATTAAAATTAAAAAAAATAATATGGGCCATCACAAAAAAAAATCCTTTTAAAAAACTTAGCAATGTAAGTCTTTTAAATAGAATTAAATATTGTAAAAAAATTATAGGTAAAAATAGTTTTGTTGAGGTTAAATTTTATGAAAATAAAATCAAGTCTAACAAAACTGTAAACTTAATAAAATATCTGGCTAAAAACAAAAAAAGTGAAATCTATTTTTTAATGGGCGCAGATAATCTTATTAACTTTCATAAATGGCATAAATGGAAAGTAATTTCACAAAATTGTAAGATTATAGTATTTGACCGTCATGGATTTAAAAAAAAATCATTAAATTCAATTACATTTAAGAGGTTACATAAGAAAAATTTCAAATTTGTAGAATTTAATAAAGTCAATATTTCATCTTCTAAATTAAGAAAAATTTGATAGTCTTTAATTAATTAATGGATAAAATTTCAGATTTAAAACAAGTTATCATCAAAACATTAGATATAAACAAAGCACAAGATATAATAACTATTAATCTTAAAGATAAAAGCTCTATGGCTGATTACATGATCATCGCAAGTGGAACGTCATCTAGACATATTCAATCTTTGTCGGAACAGGTGCTTGAAAAGTTTAAAGACAATGGATTAAAAGAATCGAAAATTGAGGGAAAAGATAGCGCAGAATGGAAGTTGGTTGATGGGATAGATCTTATAGTTCATATATTTCATCCTGAAAAAAGAAAATTTTACGAATTAGAAAAAATTTGGTCTGAACTTATACCTAAAGAAAAAATTATTATATGAAAAAAATTTTTTTTATTTTTGTTTTTATCTTATTAAATTTTTTTTTAGTAAATATCTCGATATCTAAAGAGAACAATATTTATAAAAAAATTGACCTTTTTGGAGAAGTTTTAGAAAAAATTAATAAGGAGTATGTAGATGAAATAAATCAATCTGAAAGCATGGACTCAGCAATAAATGGTTTGCTTCAGTCGCTTGATCCTTATTCAGCCTACATGTCACCTGAAATTTTTAATGAAATGCAAACTGAAACTAGTGGAGAATTTGGAGGTTTGGGCATTGAAGTAGGAATGGAGTCAGGGGTAGTCAAAGTTATTTCACCAATTGATGACACACCGGCCTCAAGAGCTGGCATCAAAGCTGGTGATTACATTGTAAAAATTAATGATACACAGGTACAAGGTAAATCGCTAAGTGAAGCTGTTGATTTAATGCGTGGTCCTGTTGGATCAAGTATTGAATTAACTATAAGAAGAAGAGGAGAAAAAAAAGCTCTAATATTCAATATTGTAAGAAAAATCATAGAAATACAATCTGTTAAATCTGACTTGTTGGAAAAGAATATAGGATACATTAGACTAACCTCATTTAATGAAAATAGTGCAGAACAGATAGAAAAAAAAATTAAAGATTTAGAAAAAAACGAAAATATAAGTGCATATATTTTAGATCTTAGAAATAATCCTGGAGGATTACTCTCTCAAGCTATAAAAATTTCTGATTTTTTTTTAGATAACGGAGAAATTGTATCAACAAAAAGTAGAAAACTTTCTGAAAATAGAAAATGGTTTGCAAAAAAAGGGGATTTAACAAATGGTAAAACTTTGATTATACTAATTAATTATGGTTCTGCCTCAGCTTCAGAGATTGTTGCTGGAGCTCTTAAAGATCATAAGAGAGCTATAATTTTAGGTGAAAATAGCTATGGAAAAGGGTCAGTGCAGTCAATAATACCTTTAAAAAATAATGGTGCAATAAGATTAACTGTTGCAAAATATTATTTACCCTCAGGAAAATCAATCTCTGAGGTTGGTGTAAGTCCTGATATTGAAATTAATGAAGAAAATGATGAATTCAGAATTAAAACTGAAACAGACAATCAACTAAATTATGCTATCAAATTACTTAACGGTTAGAATGGAGGAAAATTATAAAAATCTACCTCTTAGAAATGGTGTAGGAATCATTCTTTTAAATAAAGAAAACAAAGTTTTTGTTGCTAAAAGAATTGATAATCCAAAAAATTTTTGGCAGATGCCCCAAGGAGGAGTGGATGATGGGGAAGACTTTTTAATTGCTGCTTATAGAGAGCTTAAAGAAGAAACAAGTATTAATAATGTTGAACTTATCCAAGAAATAGATGGCACTATGATTTATGAACTTCCAAATCATCTATTAGGAATTATATGGAAAGGTAAATATAAAGGTCAAAAACAAAAATGGTTTTTAATGAGATATTTAGGAAATGATAATGATATAAATATTAGGACTGAAAAACCTGAATTTTTAGAGTGGAAATGGATAGATATTGATAAAATAACTGATGTAGTAGTAGACTTTAAGCTTCATGTATACAAAGAACTCAAAGAAAAAATTAAAAAAATAATTAATTAAGGGATTTTAAAACTTCAATTTTTTGATCAACTAAATATTTGGACTGATCATTTATCTCTGAATTATTAGATTCTTCCTCTGCTTCTTTAAGCAGATCTTGTAATTTACTTTTTTCTAATTCTTTAAGGTTAAAAATAGAGCTCGTTAAAACTGATAAATTGTTATTTTTAAATTCAACAATACCATCCTCGACATAAAATTTATCCTCACCAGATTTAGAATAGACTGTAATTATTCCAGGTTTTAAAAATGAAATTATAGAGATATGATCTTTAAGTATTCCCATTTCTCCCTCAAATGCAGGAACTACAACTTCAGTTACATTTTCCTTTGATAAGAAATATTTTTCAGGATTAACAATTTCTATTTTAAATTCATCGCTCATTAGGCAGCAGTGTCTTTGGACATTTTTTCAGCTTTTTCAATTGCTTCCTCTATTGTGCCTACCATATAAAATGCAGCTTCAGGAAGATGGTCATATTCACCCTTACAAATTGCATCAAATCCTTTAATTGTTGACTCTAAATCAACTAGTTTCCCTGGGGAGCCAGTAAATACTTCAGCAACAAAGAAAGGTTGAGATAAAAATCTTTGAATTTTTCTCGCTCTCGCTACAACTAATTTATCTTCTTCTGATAATTCATCCATTCCTAAAATTGCTATAATATCTTGTAAAGATTTGTAAGTTTGTAAAATTTTCTGAACCTCGCGAGCAACTCTGTAATGTTCATCTCCTACTATTCTTGGATCAAGAATTCTTGATGTAGAGTCTAGAGGATCAACTGCGGGATAAATACCTATTTCTGCAATTTGTCTTGAGAGAACTGTTGTTGCATCCAAATGGGCAAATGAAGTCGCTGGAGCTGGATCTGTTAAATCATCAGCAGGTACATAAATAGCTTGAACTGAGGTAATTGATCCTTTATTTGTTGTAGTAATTCTTTCTTGAAGATTACCCATATCAGTTGCAAGAGTAGGTTGGTATCCAACCGCTGAGGGTATTCTTCCTAACAATGCTGACACCTCAGATCCAGCTTGAGTAAATCTAAAAATATTATCTACAAAAAAAAGAACATCTTGCCCTTCTTGATCTCTAAAATATTCTGCAACAGTTAATCCTGTAAGAGCAACTCTTGCTCTAGCTCCTGGGGGTTCATTCATTTGTCCATAAACTAAAGCTGCTTTTGATCCTGTACCCTCTTTTTTAATAACTCCTGAATCAATCATTTCGTGATATAAATCGTTTCCTTCTCTTGTTCTTTCACCAACTCCAGCAAAAACAGAAAATCCACCATGGGCTTTTGCAACGTTATTAATTAATTCCATAATTAAAACTGTTTTCCCAACTCCAGCACCACCAAACAAACCAATTTTTCCACCTTTTGCATAAGGAGCTAACAAATCAATTACTTTAATACCTGTCACAAGAATTTCAGTTTCAGTGGATTGGTCGTTAAACTCTGGCGCTGCTCTATGGATAGGCCAACTTTCTTTGGTCTTAACTTCTCCTCTTTCATCGATTGGTTCTCCAATTACATTAATAATTCTTCCAAGTGTTTCAGGACCAACGGGAACTTTTATTGGAGCTTTTGTATTAATTACCTCATCACCTCTTTTTAATCCTTCAGTTGCATCCATAGCGATTGTTCTCGCTGTAGACTCTCCTAAATGTTGAGCAACCTCTAGTACAAGTCTGTTATTACCATTTTTACATTCTAGAGCTGTTAATATTTCTGGCAACTCGCCTTCAAATTTTACATCTACTACTGCTCCAATAACTTGTGTAATTATTCCCTTGCTCATAATTATAAACTTTCTGCTCCTGATATAATTTCTATTAGTTCTTTAGTAATTGCGGCTTGACGGCTTCTATTATACTCAATAGTAAGCTTATCAACCATTTCACCTGCATTTCGGGTTGCATTATCCATTGCGCTCATTCTGGAACCCTGTTCACTAGCTACGTTTTCTAACATTGCTTTGAATATTTGTGTAGATATATTTTTAGGTAATAAATTGTTCAAAATTTCATCCTCATCAGGTTCAAATTCATAACTGTCCTCAGATTTATCTCTCTCAGAATTTTTTACATTCAAGGGAATTATTTGTTGAGCTTTAGGAATTTGAGTTATCACATTCTTAAATTGATTGTAAAAAATAACACAAATATCAAACTCCTCTGCCTCAAATTTCTCAATCACCATTTTACCAACTTTATCTGCGTCGAAATAATTTGCATTTTTTGATTCTTTAAATGAAATATTTGCAATAATTTTATCACCATAAACTCTTTTAAGCTGATCATTGCCCTTTGAGCCCACTGTTATAATTTTCAAATCTTTTTTATCTGCTGAAAGTTTATCAAAATAACTTTTAGCTTTTTTAATTATATTTGAATTAAAACCCCCACATAAACCTCTGTCAGAAGTCATCACAACACAAAGATGTATTTTATCATTTCCTGATCCAGATAATAATTTTGGAGCATCATCTTTATCTAAAATTCCCTCAGACAAATTAAGAATAATATTATTCATTTTTTCTGAGTATGGTCTTCCCCTCTCGGCACTTTCTTGAGCTTTTCTGAGTTTTGCTGCAGCCACCATTTTCATAGCTTTAGTAATTTTCTGTGTAGATTTAACACTAGCTATTCTTTTTTTAAGATCATCTAAACTTGCCATAATTAAGATTTGAAGTTTTCCTTTAATTTAGAGATTGTTTCAATGAGTAGTTTTTCTTTATCTTCCTCAAGTTTGCCAGAACTTTGTATAGAATCAATTATCTCTGGATTATCAGATTTACATTTTTCAATAATTTTGCTTTCGAACTCAGCAATATCTTTTAAATCAATATCATCTAGATATCCCTTAACTCCACAAAAAACAGAAATTACTTGTTCAGCTACAGTCATTGGTAAATATTGTTTTTGTTTCAGAAGTTCAGTGAGTTTTGAACCTCTATTTAAAAGCTGCTGCGTTGATGCATCCAAATCAGATCCGAATTGGGCAAAAGCAGCCATTTCCCTGTATTGCGCCAACTCTAATTTCATCGATCCAGAGACTTTTTTCATTGCTTTAGTCTGCGCTGAGGACCCAACTCTGGAGACAGATAAGCCAACATTTATTGCAGGTCTAATACCTTGATTAAAAAGTTCTGTTTCTAAAAATATTTGACCATCAGTAATAGATATTACATTAGTTGGTATAAACGCAGACACATCCCCACCTTGAGTTTCAATAATTGGGAGTGCGGTTAATGATCCACCTCCATGTTCGTCACTTAATTTGGCAGCTCTTTCAAGTAGTCTACTATGCAAGTAAAATACATCTCCAGGATAAGCCTCACGGCCGGGAGGTCGTCTTAATAGAAGTGACATTTGTCTATAAGCAACTGCTTGCTTTGATAAATCATCATAAATGATTAAAGCATGCATTCCGTTATCTCTAAAAAATTCACCCATAGCGCACCCTGTGTAAGGAGCTAAGAATTGAAGCGGAGCTGAGTCAGATGCGGTTGCTGCAACAATTGTTGTATATTCCATTGCTCCAGCTTCTTCTAATGTTTTTTGTATTTGTCTTACAGTTGATCTTTTTTGTCCTATTGCAACATAAATGCAATAAAGTTTTTGTTTTTCTTCATCTGATTCATTAATCTTTTTTTGATTAATTATTGCATCAATGGCAACTGCAGTTTTACCAGTCTGTCTATCACCAATAATTAATTCCCTCTGGCCTCTTCCAATTGGAACTAAGCTATCAATTGATTTTAAACCTGTCTGCATTGGTTCACTAACTGACTGTCTTGGTATAATACCTGGAGCTTTTACCTCAACTCTACTTTTTTTAACTCCTTTATCTAAAACACCTTTTCCATCAATTGGGTTACCTAAACCATCAACTACTCTTCCTAATAATTCTTTTCCAACTGGAGTATCGACAATACTTCCTGTTCTTTTTACAACATCACCTTCTTTAATATTTCTGTCATCACCAAAAATTACAACTCCAACATTTTCGCTTTCTAAGTTTAAAGCCATCCCTTTAGAACCATCAGAAAATTCAACCATTTCACCAGCTTGAACATTATCTAAGCCATAAATTCTGGCAATTCCATCTCCTACAGATAAAACTTGTCCAACTTCAGAAACTTCTACTTTTTCTCCAAAGTTTTTAATTTGATCTTTTAAAATTTTTGTAACCTCAGACGGATTAATTTCCATTTTATGCTTCTTTCATTGTATTTTCTATTTGAAGTAATTTATTTTTTATTGAAGTATCAATCATTGTGCTTCCTACTTGTACAATCAAACCTCCAATTAAATTTTGATCGTGTATATAATTTAACTTTATTTTTGAACTAAAATTATTTGATAATTCTTCTGTAATCTTATCAACTTCCAATGGAGTCAAAGCTTTAGCAGATTTAATCTCTGCTTTTATTTCACCTCTTTTTTCTGAACAAGTTTCCACAAAGTTTTTAAGAATTTGGTCAATATAAAAAAATCTTCTCTTCGTTATTAAAAAATTTAAAAAATTTTCAAACAAATTTTCTAATTTAAAATTTGTAGATATTGCTTTGATAGTATTAATTAAAATATCCTGACTTATTGTTGGATCTTTTATAAAATTATTAAAATCTTTATTTTTAGAAATTAAACTTAGTAAGGCAGAAGAATTTTTTTCAACCTGACTAAGTAGATTAGATTCATTTGCAAGCTCAAATAAAGCAAGAGAATATCTTTTGGCCAAAGTACTAGAAAAACCCTTATTTTTAGACAATTGTTTACCTCAAAAAATGTTAGTGATAAATTATTAAATCAGGATTTAATTAACATATGACCTAATGCTCTTCAAGCAACACATTGAGCAAAAATGACTTATTTTACTGTTTAATTGAAGCTTATTGGATCAACATCAACTGAAAGTTTTATTCCAGAAGAAAATTTATATTTTTCAATTATTAATGCTAGTGAATTTTGTAATTTTAGTGTTTTTGACCCGCGTATCAATAATCTAATTCTATACCTATTTTTTAATCTAAATATTGGAGCACTTACAGGGCCTAAAATTTTCCCATTTATCTTATTCTGTATAAAAAATTTAAATTTGAATACTTCTTTTTCTAATTTAGTTTCGTTTTCACCAGTAAAAATTAATGAAATAAATCTTTGAAATGGGGGAAGATTATTCTTTTTTCTAATCTCTATTTCTTTACTTAAAAAAATATCTGGATTTCGATTAGTGATGTCTGAAATCATTTTAGTATTAGTATTATATGTTTGAAAATAAACTGTAGATGGTTTACCTTCACGCCCAGCTCGTCCAGATAATTGATGATATAATTGTAAATTCTTTTCAGCCCCTCGTAGATCGTGACCTAAAGAAGACAAATCTATATCTACAACAACAATACAATTTAAATTTGGGAAATGGAAACCTTTAGAAATTAATTGAGTTCCAACTAAAATATCAATTTCATTATTGATAATCTTTTCTAATTTATCCTTAGAGCTTTTTTTATTCATTGTGTCACTAGAAAAAATTTCAATCTTTTTGTTAGGAAATTTTTTTTTTACTTCCTCGGAAATTCTCTCAACACCAGGGCCACTAAAAGTAAAATTACAATCTCTTTCTTTCTCACATTTTCTTTTCAAAGAGGTTTTAA
>CACHRX010000021.1 GCA_902582385.1 uncultured Pelagibacteraceae bacterium
GCTCAGCAGAAATTATTCTAGATTGTTTTAATTTATCTTTAATTAAATCTGTTCTGATGTTTTTTAATTTTCCTTTTGAAATAATGGCAACACCATTATAACTTTTTTGTCCAAATACATGACTTTCATAATCCATAGATGAAAAATCGTCATAAGGAAAATTTACATCTTCAGTTTTGATCTCCTGCATCATTAAAATATCTGGTTTATACTTTAAAAGATAACTTTTGATATTTTCAATGCGAGCTCTTACGGAATTTACATTCCAGGAAGAAATGAGCATTAAAGAGAGAAAGACACACCACAACCGCAAGAAGATTTAGTTTGTGGATTAGTTATTTTAAATTGTTCACCTATTAATTCTGAAACATAATCAATTTCAGATCCTTTTAAAAGATCAGCAGAGGCTTTATCAATTAAAATATTTTCAAAACTTAAATCATCTGCAGCTTTTGATTGATCAAATGTAAATTCATATTGAAATCCTGAACATCCACCACCTTTGATGGCGATTCTAAAAAAAGACCCCTTATCTTTTTTTGACAACAGAGTATTGATCTGTTTTAGCGCTTTATCAGTAAATTTAATTTCTTTTATCATTATTGATCACTGGTATTACTAATATAATACTTATTAATTTATTTTAAAGGATGAAAAAATACTCAAGGATTGGACAATTTAAAAGCAAAGGTAGAATATTTAATGAATCCTCATCTAAATATAGAAGCCCATTTCAAAGAGATAGGGACAGAATAATTCATAGCGCTTCATTTAGAAGGCTTAAACATAAAACGCAAGTATTTGTAAATACTGAAGGAGATCACTTTAGAACAAGAATAACCCATTCAATGGAGGTTGCTCAAATAGCAAGATCAATTGCTCGTTATCTTAATCTTAATGAGGACTTAGTTGAATGCTTAAGTCTTGCACACGATTTGGGACACACACCTTTTGGTCATGCTGGTGAAGATTCTTTGGATGAATGCATGGTTAATTATGGAGGTTTTGATCATAATTTACAAACTTTGAGAATAGTAATGTTTTTGGAAAATAAGTATTTAAGATTTAATGGTTTAAACCTTTCAATTGAAACTTTAGAGGGTCTTTTAAAACATAACGGTCCTGTAGATGACTTAGATTTAGTTGATGATCTGATAGGGATTAAAAAATTTAAAGATATGATTAATTTTCGCACGTATCCATCGATAGAAGCTCAAATTTCAGCAATTTCAGATGATATAGCTTATAATAACCACGATATACAAGATGGAATAAAAGCAAATCTATTTAGTTTAGAGGAGCTGGTTGAAATTAAATTTTTTAGAGATATCCATAAAAAATATAAAAATAAAATCAATAAAAAAAATTATAAAATTGCAACCTATCAAATTATAAGAGATTCAATTGACTTAATGATTAAAGATTTAATAAAGAATACAAAGAAGAATCTAGCAAGAAATAAAATAAACTCTCCAAAGGATGTCGTAAAAACTAATTTTTTAATGGTTGATTTCTCAGATAGTATTAAGAATTCAGAAAATGAAATTAGATTTTTTTTAAAAACAAAAATGTATAATAATAAAAATGTATTAACCAAGAATAATAAGGGTAAATCTATAGTTAAAAAATTATTTAATGAGATTAAAAAAAACCCAAAAAAATTTATCTCAAAAGAACAACTTTCATTAGATAAATATAGAGCAATTTCAGATTTTATATCAGGAATGACAGATCGATATGCTATAAACCTTTACAATAATATTAAATGAACATTTTTGAACAATATTTAGATAAAATAAAAAAAATTGTATTAGATCAGGCTAAAAATGGAAAATTGGTTTTACCTGAAAAACTAGATGGTATTACAGCTGAGCTGCCTCCAGAAAAGTTTAACAGTGATATTTCAACAAATGTCGCAATGTTTTTGTCAAAATTAAATAATAAACCTCCATTAGAATTAGCTAAATTATTGGCAAAACTTATAAAAGAAAGTGATGATTTAATTGATGATATTACAATAGTAAAGCCAGGTTTTATAAATATTAAATTTAAACCAGTCTTTTGGACAAATTTTGTTCAAAGTATAATTAAAGTCTCTGATAATTATGGAATTAATAGTAATGAAAATAAAAAAAATTACTTGATAGAATTTGTCTCAGCTAATCCAACAGGACCCTTGCACGTCGGACATTGCCGTGGAGCTGTATTAGGTGATGTAATTGGAAATGTTTTATCATTTAATAAACACAAAGTAACAAAAGAATATTATGTTAATGACTATGGTAATCAAATTGTAAATTTTACAAAATCTGTTTATCTTAGAATTAGAGAAAACCTTTTTAAGGAACCTTTCCCTTTGGACAATGATGATCTATATCCAGGAGATTATTTAATCAGTTTTGCTCAGAATATAATTAGTGCAAATAAAGATATTAATTTTGAAGATTTTGACAAAATTGCTGAAAAACTAACTGAGTTATCAATAGACGAAGCACTTAAGCTAATTAAAAATAATCTTAATATTTTAGGTATAAATCATGATAATTTTGTAAGCGAAAAAAAAATAGTTAACAATCAAGAAGTAGAAAAAGTTGTTGATTATCTTCAAAAAACAAAATTTGTTTATAAAGGAAAAATCAAGGCTCCTGTTGGTAAAGATAATGATAAATGGGTTGAGAGAGAACAATTACTTTTTAGGTCAACTGATTTTGGTGACGATAAAGATAGGGCTCTACAAAAGACCGATGGCTCATGGACTTATTTTGCTAGCGATGTTGCATATCATAAAAATAAATTAGATAGAAATTTTGATTTTTTAATTAATATTCTGGGAGCAGATCACTCTGGTTATATTAAAAGAATTTCATCATCTGTAGATGCATTATCAAATTCAAAGGGGAAATTAATTTGTAAAGTAAGTCAACTAGTTAAACTTATCAAAGATAAAAAACCTTTTAAAATGTCAAAAAGAAAAGGGGATTATATAACTGTGGATGATTTAATTAATGAAGTTGGAAAAGATGCTACTAGATTTATTATGTTAAATAGAAGTAGTGACGTTGAACTTGATTTTGACTTTGATAATGTTATCGAAAAATCTAAAGACAATCCCTTATTTTATGTCCAATATTGTTATGCAAGAATAGCATCAGTTTTTAGACACATTGATAAAGATTTGAATTCTGAAATTAAAATCAATAACTATGACTTTAAATACTCAATTGATGAAATAAACATTTTAAAAAAAATATCTGAATGGCCAAAATGTATAGATGTAACAACTAATAAACTAGAGCCACATAGAATACTAGCGTATTTATATGACTTGGCATCATTATTTCATTCTTACTGGAACTTAGGTAAAGATGATCCTGATAAACGATTTATTAACGATCAGAAAAAAATAAACGATGACAAATTGGTTTTTTTAAAAATAATTTCTAATGTAATTAAGTCTGGTATGAATATTGTTGGCGTTTCTACCCCAGAGAAAATGTAATGTTTAAAGAAATTAAATACTTAATATTTATATTCTTTATTTTTTTATTCTTATTTTTAACAGGAAGATACTATTTTTCTGATATTAATAAAAAAAATTCTTATAGGTCCCTACAAAATATAGATCAAAAAATAAGTATTTTTTCAAAAAAAATACCTGTTCTCGAGGATGATACAAAAAATATTATTGAATATGTTGAACAATCAAGTGCAAAAAAAAAGAAAAAATTTAATTTTTGGAAGCTCTTAGAAACAAATGAATAGACGAAGATCATTTATCATTGGAATTAAATCAATTAAACTCTCACACAAGGAGAAAAATTTTTTAAGAAAATATAAACCTTGGGGTGTAATTTTATTTACAAGAAATATTAGAAATATAAAACAAACTTTAAAATTAACCTCTTCAATTAGAAAAATCTTTAAAGATAAAAAGTACCCAATATTAGTCGATCAAGAGGGTGGCCGTATAAATAGATTAAAAAATATTATATTATTTGATCATTTAACTTCAGAATTTTTTGGTAAAAAATATATTAAAAATTATAAAGAATTTAATTTTTTTTATAAGTTGTTCATTGATAAAACTTCTTATTTACTAAGATTATTGGGTATAAACATTAATACTGTTCCAGTATTAGATTTAAGAATTAAAGGAGCCTCCAATATTATTGGCGATAGATCCTTTTCAAAAAATCCAAGAATCGTATCTAAAATAGGCGATTATTGTATTAAATACTTTCATGAAAATGCTATCGGTACAATTATGAAGCATATACCGGGGCATGGTTTAGCTAAAGTTGACAGCCATCATTTTACACCAGTAGTTAATAAAAATTTAGATTATTTATTGAAAAAAGATTTTCATACTTTTAAAAATAAAAAAACTTTTTTTGCAATGACTGCTCACATCATTTTTAATAAAATCGATAAAGATAATACTGTTACTCATTCAAAAAGATTAATTAGGTTAATTAGAAACAAAATAGGTTTTAAGAATATATTAATTTCAGATGACTTATCAATGAAAAGTCTTAAAGGATCACTAAAAGATAATACAATCAAGACATTTAATGCAGGTTGTAATTTAGCATTACATTGTAATGGAAAATTTAAAGAGATGGAAATAGTAGGTCAAAATTCTCCACTAATTAATAAGTTTATCTCTAAAAAAACATCACAATTTTATAAAATTTTAAGATAATATTATTTAATGATAGAAAATGATTCTGAGCTATTTAGTGTAGATATTGAAAACTATAATGGTCCAATTGATGTTTTGTTAGATTTGGCAAAAGCCCAAAAAGTTAATTTGGAAGATATATCAATTACAAAATTAGCTGATCAATTTCATGATTTTATAATTCAAGAAAAAGATTTAAATTTAGAAATTGCATCAGAATATTTATTAATGGCTACATGGTTAGCTTATTTAAAATCTAAATTATTATTACCAGGAACACCTGAAGAAGATTTTAAAGTCCAAGAAGTAGCTGAAAAATTAAAAATACAGTTAAAAAAATTAGAGTTAATCCGATTATTATCAGATCAAATGCTTAAAAGAAAAAGATTGGGCAGAGAAATCAGAACCAGAGGAAGCAAATCTGGAATTAATCCAATATATAATAGTGAGTATAAATTAAATTTATTTGAATTATTAAAAACTTATTCAACTATAATCATGACAAAAGATTTTCAAAAAATTAATATTCCGAAATTACCTGTCTTTACAACCGAAGAAGGAATTAAAACTATAAAAAATTTTTTTGGTAAACTCATTGAATGGAAAAAACTAAATGATCTAATACCAAAAAATTTTATGAAAGAGTCTAGATATAAAACAACAGGAAAAGCAGGCATATTTGCAGGATCTTTAGAACTTGTCAAAGAGGGTAATTTAGAAATTAAACAGAAAAAACTTTTTGATGATATTTATATTCGAGAAAATAAATGATTAAAAAAAAAATAAAAAAGCAAGATAATATAATTAATTTTCCTACAAAATTATCCTCTTTAGAAAAAGAAATTGAGGCAATAGTTTTTGCCGCTGCAGAGCCATTAAATATTGAAACCATTGAAGGTAAGATTTCAAAAAAAACCGATGTAGAAAAAACTTTATTAAAGTTGCAATCAGAATATTCAGACCGTGGTATTAATTTAGTATGTATTTCAAAAAAATGGTCTTTTAGAACTTCGCCTAATTTATCTAATCTAATGACTCAAGAAAAAACTGTGGAAAAAAAATTATCTAGAGCTGCAATTGAGACTTTATCTATTATTGTCTATCATCAGCCAGTTACAAGAGCTGAAATTGAAGAAATAAGAGGAGTGGCTTTTGGAGTTAATACACTTGAAATATTAATGGAATTAAATTGGGTAAAACCTGGTGGAAGAAAAGATGTTCCGGGAAAACCTATTCAATATATTACTACCGATGATTTTTTAAGTCATTTTAATCTTCAAAAATTGTCAGATTTACCAACTGTAGATGAATTAGGAGCAGCGGGCTTAATTGATAGTTCAAATATAGATAATGCAATCTTTGGAACTGGAAAATTTTATAAAGAAAAACAAGATGATAAAAAAGAGGATATTTACTCCAATATTGATGAAATGTTAAGTAGCACTTTAGATAAAGAAGATAACAAATAGTTAGTTAGATTAAATTATACAAAAAAAAGATACTTTTAAATCACTAATAAAAAGGTTATAAGTTTTATATGAGCATTGGAATTTGGCAAATAGCAATCGTTGTAATACTTGTAGTACTACTCTTTGGAAGAGGTAAAATATCTAGTTTGATGGGTGATGTAGCTAAGGGTATTAAAAGTTTCAAAAAAGGGATGGCTTCAGATGTCACCGATGATACTGAGCCTAAAAATATTTCCGACGAAAATCAAGATATAAATAAAAAAGAATAAATCACATGCCTACTATTGGTTGGTTTGAGATTTTAATTGTAGTAGCAATTGCAATAATTGTTTTAGGACCAAAAGATTTTCCCATAATGTTGAAAAAAGTTGGCTCCTGGATCGGAACTGCTAAAAAACATATTAATAATATTCAAAATGAAGTTTCAAATATTAATATCGAAGATAATAATATAGAAAATAAAGAAGAAAAAAAAGATGAGTCATGAAGAAAATGAAAGTGGCTTTATAAGTCATCTAGCAGAGCTTAGAAAAAGATTAATTCATAGCTTCATATTTTTGATAATTTTTTTTATAGGATGTTATTTTTTTGCTGAACATTTATATGGATTTTTAGTTGAACCTTTCGCAAAAGCAGTAAAAAACGATGGATCAGATAGAAGATTAATTTTCACTGCACTGCAAGAAACATTCTTAACTTACCTTAAGGTTTCTTTTTTTGCTGCATTTTTTGTAACTTGTCCATTTATTCTAATGCAAATATGGAAATTTATTGCACCAGGACTTTATAAACATGAAAAAAATGCAATCCTTCCTTATTTAATTTTAACTCCAATCTTATTCTTTTTAGGAGGAATGTTAGTTTATTATCTAATAATGCCACTAGCTATTAAGTTTTTTTTATCATTTGAGAGTTCTGGTTTATCAACAAACTTGCCTATTCAACTTGAAGCGAAAGTTAACGAATATCTTTCATTAGTAATGAAACTCATTTTTGCATTCGGAATAAGTTTTCAATTACCTGTAGTTCTAAGTTTATTAGCCAGAGTTGGTGTTGTTGATTCTAATTTTTTAAAAAAAAGAAGAAAATATGTTGTCGTTATTATATTTGCTACTGCTGCTTTACTAACTCCACCCGATCCAATAACTCAAATTGGTTTAGCTATACCTTTATTAATTTTATATGAATTGTCTATATTTTCAGTAATGTTTATAGAAAAAAAAAAATTAGAAAATTCTGATGCATAATCTTAAAGAAATAAGAAAAGATTTTGATTCTTTTAAAAAATCCCTTGAAAAAAGATCATTGGATGTAGATTTAGATAAACTTAAAAAATTAGATATACAAAATCGAGAATTTATACAAAAAAAAGAAATTCTAGAAAAAGAAAAAAAAGATATTTCCAAATCTAAAGATAAGTCTTTATTTGCAAAATCTAAGGAAATCTCCTCAAGTCTAGAAAGAATTAATGAGGAACAAAAATTAATTAAAGAAGATTTATTAAATATTTTATCGAAAATACCGAATATACCCCATAAAGATGTCCCTTATGGGAAAGGGGAACTTGATAATGTTGAAATTGATAAAACTGGAAAAATACCCCAATTTGATTTTAAACCTAAGTCCCATTATGAGTTAGGTGAAAATTTAGGAATGCTTGATTTTAATTTAGCAACTAAAACTACTGGTTCAAGATTTGTTTTTGTAAAAGATAAGTTGGCTTTACTAGAAAGAGCACTTTCAAATTTTATGTTGGACACTCATATCTCTAAAAATGGTTACCAAGAAATTTCCCCACCACTAATGGCTTCTGAAAATACAATGTTTGGAACTGGACAACTTCCTAAATTTGAAAATGATCAATTTGAAATTAAATTTGAAGAAGGTACAGAAAGAAAATTTTTAATACCTACCGCTGAAGTTATCTTAACTAATATTGTCAAAGATAAAATTCTTGACTTCAAAAGTCTTCCAATGAGATTTGTTGCTTCTACACCATGTTTTAGAAAAGAGGCTGGTAGTTATGGAAAAGATACTAAAGGTATGATTCGTCAACATCAATTTTATAAAGTTGAAATGGTTAGCATCGTAGAGCAAGAAAAGTGTTTAGAAGAACTTGAAAGAATGACTAATTGTGCAACTAATATATTAGATCTTTTAGAACTACCTTATAGAAAAGTTATTTTATGTAGTGGCGATATGGGTTTTAGCGCAGAAAAGACTTATGATATTGAAGTGTGGTTACCTTCAGAAAATAAATACAGAGAGATTTCATCTTGTTCGTCTTGTTCTACTTTTCAAGCAATAAGAATGAAATCAAGATATAAAAATCAAAACAAAGAAACCATTCATGTAGGAACTTTGAATGGTAGTGGTCTCGCAATTGGAAGAACATTAATTGCAATTTTAGAAAATTATCAACAAAAAGACGGCTCTATAACAGTTCCAAAAGTTATGAGACCTTATATGAACAATTTAGAAAAGATTTCACTCAATTAAAGTTGTTTTAATCATGCAGATGGTATAAATATACATTTTTTAATTAAGGAGTTTTATGGATAGTTCAGGGATAGGTCAATTTATACCATTAATTTTAATTTTTGTTATTTTTTATTTTTTCTTAATTAGACCTCAACAAAAAAAAGTTAAAGAGCATAAAGCAATGGTCGAAGGTTTAAAAAAAGGAGATAAGATAGTTACTTCAGGTGGAATTACTGGAACAATAACAAGGGTTATAGATAACGATAAAGTTGAAGTAGAAATTGCAGAAAATGTTACTGTTGAAGTAATTAGAGGAACGGGCATTCAAAGTTTACTCAACTCTCAAGAAATTAAAAAATAAATTTTTTTTAAATAAAGTGTTATACTTTTCAAAATTAAGAATTTTTTTTGTTTCGTTAATATCTTTATTTTTTATCATAATTGCTTCATCCAATTTTTTTAATTTCAACAACAATTTATTAAATAAAAAGATTAATCTTGGTTTAGATCTTCAAGGAGGATCATATCTTTTGTTAGAAATCGATAACTCACCTGTAATTGATCAAAAACTACAAAATTTATCGTTAACAATAAGAAATTATTTTAAAGATAAAAATATTAAAGTTAAAAATCTAAAACTTATAGATCAAAATCTTTTTTTTTCTGTTAATACGGAATTTATGCAAACTGTATTAGATGTCTTTAATGACAAAAACAGTGATTTAAATCCTTATAATTCTAGATTTAAATCTCATCAACTAGATATAATTCAAGAAGATAATAATTTTAAAGTAAATTATTCTAAACAAGGAATAATTGAAATTAAGATCTCTTCTCAAGATCAAGCCTTAGAAATAGTAAGACGAAGGATTGATGAAATAGGTACAAATGAGCCAAACATACTCAAACGTGGTAATGATAGAATTTTAGTAGAACTTCCTGGGTTAGATGATCCGATGAGAATAAAATCTTTACTTGGAAAAACTGCTAATTTAACTTTTAGATTTGTTTCGAACAGCAATGATGATTCTTTTGGATCTGAAATTTTGAAATATGAGAATAGCTCAGAAGAGTCCAATGTTAGCAAAAGAATAATATTGAGTGGTGATAATCTTTTAGATGCACAGCCACGTATGGATAATCAAACTAATGAAACAGTCGTATCTTTTACACTTGATCGAGTGGGTGCAAAAAGATTTGGTAAAGCAACATCTACAGGTATTGGGAAACAATTGGCGATTGTTTTAGATGGAAAAATAATTAGTGCCCCTGTAATAAGAGACACTATTGCAAGTGGTTCAGGTCAAATAAGTGGGGGATTTACTTTTCAATCAGCAACAGATCTTGCTTTATTATTAAGATCTGGAGCGTTACCAGCACCTCTAAATATAATTGAGGAAAGGACTGTAGGACCTGATTTAGGCCAAGATTCAATTAATGCAGGAATGATCGCTTTAATTATTGGTTTCATACTTGTTATAATATTCATATTGATAAAATATAAAATTTTTGGACTAATTACTAACTTTGCATTAGTAATAAATTTATTTCTTTTAATTGGAATTTTAACCATATTTGAGGCCACTTTAACTTTACCTGGAATTGCTGGAATAATCTTGACTGTAGGTATGGCAGTTGATGCTAATGTCTTAATTTTTGAAAGAATTAAGGAAGAACTTAAGAATGAAAAAAACAATTTGATAGCTTTTGACAGTGGATATTCAAAATCAAAGACAGCAATTTTAGATGCTAATATTACAACACTTTTAGCCGCTTTCATTCTATTTTTTATGGGCTCCGGTCCTATTAAAGGTTTTTCTTTAACTTTGGGTATTGGAATTTTTACTACTCTTTTCTCTGTATATTTTATAGCTCGATTATTAACTGTTTTATATGTTTCAAAAAACAAACAAAAAGAAGGGCTGATTTAGATGATAGCTTTTAATAAATATTATAATAGATTTAATATTCTTTCTATTTCGATGGTTGTGATTGCTTTATTACTACTAGTTTTTAAAGGTTTAAATTTTGGTATTGATTTTAAAGGTGGAACTTTAATAGAATTAAGATCTAATGACTCTAAGATTAATGTGTCATCTTTAAGAGATAATCTTAGTCAAATGAATTTAGGAGATGTTTCAGTCAAGAAATTTGGAAATGATAAGGATTTTTTAATCAAAATCGAAATTAATGATAATGAAAATGTAATAAAAGAAATTAAATCCAACTTAGATAAGTCTTTTGGAAATGATATCAATTTTAGAAGAGTCGAAAATGTTGGGCCAAAAGTTAGTGCTGAACTATTGATGTCAGGAATAATTGCAATCTCAGTAGCTTTGATTTTAATGCTTATTTATATTTGGATTAGATTTGAATGGCAATTTAGTCTAGGTGCTATTTTAGCCTTATTTCACGATGTCATTTTAACATTAGGATTATTTTCATTACTTGGAATGGAAATTAATTTATCAATTATAGCCGCTGTATTAACCATAGTGGGTTACTCTATGAATGATACGGTTGTTATTTATGATAGAGTGAGAGAAAACTTAAAAAAGTATTCAGATATCAAAATTTTTGAGCTAACAAATATTTCTATTAATGAAACTTTGTCGAGAACAATAATTACATCAGCAACAACTTTATTAGCATTATTGTCCATTTTTTTCTTTGGGGGTGAGATTTTAAAAGGTTTTTCTTTAGCTATGATTTTTGGTGTTGTTTTTGGGACCTACTCATCAATTTATATTGCAAATACAGTTTTGGTGAGACTTAAAGTATCACAAAAAACTATTTTGAAAGAAGACGATAATAATTAATATAAATTTTGTGCCGCCACCATTGTTAATAACATTGGCACAGATAATAAAGTATTGGTTCTTGAAAATAACATAGCTGTCTTAGCTGATTTAGCTTTTAATTCAGCATCACACTCAACGATACCTAAAGCCCTTTTTTGATTGGGCCATATAACAAACCAAACGTTAAAGGCCATCACAATTCCTAACCACATTCCAATTCCAATTGCAGAATGTTTTGGAATTCCTGATCCTATACTTAATGTCATAGCGTCATGTAAATACCCATTTAGTGCTGCCAGTATTAAACCAGACAGAACTGTAAATGCAGCTGCCCATCTAAAGTAAAAAAGCGCGGCTGGTGCTATAACTTTGCCTATAGCTGGTTTTTGTTCGTCTGGAATTTTAGCCATATTTGGTATTTGCACAAAATTGAAATACCAAAGTAATCCTATCCACATAATTCCAACTATAACGTGAATATATCTTGTTAGCCAACTCCAAAAAATTCTATCAAAAGCAAAACCATCATTTTGAAAAAACATGCCTAGAAATAACAAAATCGCTATAATAGCTGAAACATGTATTGTTTTAGATAAAGATGAAAGTAAATTACTCATTAAATAATTATATACTAATTTAAATGAAAATTAACAAATTATTTTTTTAATTTAAAAGTGGTTTTAAAAATTTTCCCGTATAACTCTCATTATTTTTACAAATTTCCTCTGGTTTTCCTTCCGCGATAATTTTACCTCCCTTTACTCCACCTTCAGGTCCCATATCAACAACATAATCCGCAGTTTTAATAACATCCAAGTTATGTTCGATTACAACAACAGTGTTACCTAATGCGACAAAAGTGTGAAGAATTTCAAGTAATTTTTTAATATCGTGTTGGTGCAATCCTGTAGTTGGTTCATCCAAAATATACATTGTTCTACCTGTTGATCTTTTAGATAATTCTTTTGCTAATTTTATTCTTTGAGCTTCACCACCTGATAGAGTAGTTGCTTGTTGACCTATCTTTATATATCCTAAACCAACTTTTTTAAGTGTCAACAATTTGGACTTTATATTTGATATATTTTCAAAATAATCACAACCTTCATCAACAGTCATATTTAAAACGTCTGCAATACTTTTGTCTTTAAATTTTATTTCTAGTGTTTCACGATTATATCTTGTTCCTTTACATTCATCACATTGAATATAAACATCTGGAAGAAAGTGCATTTCATAAGTAATTACACCATCACCTTCACAAGCCTCACATCTACCTCCTCTAACATTAAAAGAAAACCTACCAGGCTTATATCCTCTTGTTTTAGACTCTGGTAAATTAGTAAACCAATCTCTTATTGGACCAAAAGCTCCAGTGTATGTTGCTGGATTAGATCTTGGGGTCCTTCCAATTGGTGATTGATCTATATCAATTATTTTATCAATCAATTCAGTTCCTTTAAAGCCTTTGAATGGCTTTGGAATCTTTCTTGATTTATTATTATTTAAAGTAAGGTTAAGAGCATTATATAACGTTTGTAAAACAAGAGTAGATTTACCGCTTCCTGATACTCCAGTAACGCAAGTTAAACTACCTAAAGGTATTTTTAAATTAACATTATCTAAATTATTCCCTGTTGCACCTGTAATTTCTAAAAATCTTCCATTTTTAGCCAATCTTCTTTTTTGTGGTATGTTAATTTTTAATTTATGAGAAAGATATTTTCCTGTAATACTGTTTTTATTTTGACTAATATCTTTGAATGATCCTTGCGCTACAACTTCACCACCATTATTTCCTGCTTCTGGACCCAAATCAATTATATGATCAGCGTTTTCCATTGTTTCAGTATCGTGTTCAACTACAATTACTGTATTACCCAAATCTCTTAGTCTTTTTAAGGCATTAATAAGTTTAACGTTATCTTTTTGGTGTAGACCAATGGAAGGTTCATCTAAAACATATAATACACCTGTTAGTCCCGAGCCTATTTGCGAGGCTAACCTAATTCTTTGGGCTTCTCCACCTGAAAGGGTTCCAGATTCTCTCGATAAAGTTAAATAATCAAGACCTACATTCAATAAAAAATTTAATCTTTCATTTATTTCTTTTAAAATATGTTCCGCAATTTTAAATTGTCTTTTGTCTAGATTATCTTTAAGATTCTCGAACCATTTAGCAGCATCAAAAATAGACATTTCAGTTACTTCACTGATATGTAGTCCATCTACTTTTACACAAAGTGCCTCATCTTTAAGTCTGTGACCATTGCATCTTTCACATTTAGTATCAGATTGATATTGAGCAATTTCCTCTCTTTTCCAGTCACTATCGGTTTCAAGGTATCTTCTTTCCAAATTGTTAATTACTCCTTCAAAAGTTTTCTTATGAGAATATTTTTCATAACCATCATCATATGTAAATTTTATTTCTTCATCGTCTGAACCGTAAAGTATTATATCTTTAATTTTTTTTGGTAGCTTTAACCATTTATCTTCCATTGAAAAATTATAGTGTTTTGCTAATGAAGATAATGTTTGTGCATAGTATAAAGTAGTTGTTTTAGCCCATGGCTCTATAGCACCATCAGAAATACTTTTTTTCTCGTTTGGAATAACTAAATTTGGATCTACATTCAATTTGATACCTATACCCTCACATTCTTCACATGCACCAAAAGGACTATTGAAAGAAAATAATCTAGGTTCAATTTCCTCTATTGTAAAACCACTTTCAGGGCACGCAAACTTAGTGGAAAATATCAATTTTTCTAATTTTCTGAATTTTTTTGGTAGAGTTTCATCCTCGTATTCAACGAACAATAAACCATTAGCTAAGTTTATTGAGGTTTCAATACCTTCTGCCAATCTATTTCCTAAAGATGAATTAAGAACAATTCTGTCAACTAAAATTGAAATATCGTGCTTAGTTTTTTTATTTAATTCGGGAGATTTTTCAATGTCATATAAGACATCATCAATCTTAATTTTTCTAAACCCTCTTTTTTTAAAACTTAATATTTCTTTTCTATATTCACCTTTACGTCCTCTGACAACAGGTGCATAAAGATATATTGTTGACTTTTTAGGTAATTTTTTGATTTTATCTACTATTTGAGTGACTGTTTGAGATTCAATTGGTTTACCTGTAAATGGTGAAAAAGGTATTCCTGCCCTGGCGTATAAAACTCTCATATAATCATATATCTCAGTTACAGTGGCAACTGTTGATCTAGGATTTTTAGAAGTATTTTTTTGTTCAATTGAAATAGCAGGACTCAAACCTTCTATTAAATCAACATTAGGTTTTTTCATTTTGTCTAAGAACTGTCTTGCATATGCTGATAAGCTTTCAACATATCGTCTTTGTCCTTCAGCATAAACTGTATCAAAAGCTAAAGAGGATTTTCCAGATCCAGAGAGACCTGTAATTACAACAAATTTATCTTTTGGTATTTCTAAAGATATATTCTTTAAATTATGTTCTTTAGCTCCCTTAATAACTATCTTTTTAATCATAATTTTTGTTGCTTTGACTTAATAAAATTAATATTCAGTATAAATTGTGGTATAGTTCTTATTAATTAATTTAACAATTATAAAAATATTATGGCTGGAAGTTTAAATAAAGTACTTTTAATTGGTCGTTTAGGCGCAGATCCCGAAATCAAACAAATGGTTAATGGTAAAAGCGTTGCAAGACTAAGTCTTGCCACAAGTCAAACATGGAAAGATAAGAATACCGGAGAAAAAA
>CACHRX010000022.1 GCA_902582385.1 uncultured Pelagibacteraceae bacterium
GCCCGACAAAATATCCATTTTCATACCCCTGTTTTTTAAAATTTCTTCCATCACTCAACAATTTTGCACCCTCTTTTTCTCCGGTATCTATGTATCCCAAAACTTTTTCAAAATGGGCTTTATTATTTAAAGGACCAAAATCACTTTTTTCATCTGTATAAGGTCCAACATTAAGTTTAGCTGTTTCTTCTAATAATTTTGTTTTAATCTTTTCTTTAGTTTGTTTTCCAACGCAAACAGCAACAGAAATGGCCATACATCTTTCTCCTGCTGAACCAAAAGCAGAGCCAATTATAGCATCCGTAGTTTTATTTACATCAGCATCAGGCATTATAACCATATGATTTTTTGCTCCACCTAAAGCTTGCACTCTCTTATTATTTTTTGTACCAGTGTGATAAACATATTCAGCTATTGGAGTAGAGCCAACAAAACTAATTGCTTGAACAGTTTTGTTTTCAAGTAAAGTATCTACCGCTTCCTTATCACCGTTAACAACATTTAAAACTCCTGGTGGCAATCCTGCTTCGATTGCTATTTCTGCTAATCTCATTGGACAACTTGGATCTTTCTCTGACGGTTTTAAGACAAATGTGTTTCCACAAGCTATTGAAACTGGATACATCCACATAGGAACCATAGCAGGGAAATTAAATGGTGTAATTCCAGCACAAACTCCAAGGGGTTGTCTTAAAGTATGAGAGTCAACATTGGTTCCAACACTTGTTGAATGATCATCTTTTAAGGAGTCCGTAATACCTGTAGCATATTCAACTACTTCTATTCCTCTTTGAATAGAACCTTTTGCATCTGCAATAGTCTTACCATGCTGTTCAGAAACCATTACTGCTAATTCTTCCATATTCTTTATAAGGAGATCTTTATATTTTGATAAAATTCTAGATCTACTTATAGGTGTAGTTTTTGACCATTTCGAAAAAGCTTTAGAGGAACTTTCAATTGCTTTTTCTACTGTTGTTTTACTTGCTAGCTCTACTTCTGCAATTTGCTCACCTATAGCAGGATTAAATATTGGGCCTTTTCTAGACTTACTGTCAGAATGAATTTTTCCATCGATAAAGTGACTGACTTTTTTCATTAAAATTTTATTTTATAAATAATTTATAGCACGTTTTTTTTGATTGCAACATGTATTCCTTAAATGAGAAAAATGTTATCAATTAAAGCTTATACGTTGTTGACTCCTTAATTTACATAAGCTTAGATTAGGTTAATAATAAAGAGGAGACAGCTTGATAAAAAGAGATAATGTCCGAATATGTGTGCCAAGATATATGCAAATTGGCAAGGGTAGTTTAAATCAACTTCCAGAAATTATAAAAACTTTAGAATCAATAAAATCTTTTTTAATTGTTACAGATAAGCAAATGGTTGAATTTGGTTATGTAAAAAAACTTCAAGATATTTTAAGTAAAGCGGGTTTAAAATCTAATGTTTTTGATGATACTGTTCCTGACCCTACAGATACTGTAGTTTTAAATGGAATTAACTTTTTAGAGAAATTTAAAAATGAAGCGGTAATAGGCTTTGGAGGTGGAAGTCCAATAGATACTGCTAAAGCTATAGCAGCTATGGCAAAACATAGTAAGAATATTCAAGATTATAAACCTCCATCAACCTTTGATAAACAAGGTTTACCGATTATCGCTATACCTACAACTGCTGGAACTGGCTCAGAGGTGACTCATCATGCAGTTATTATAGATTCAAAAAATAATGAAAAAATTTCTTGTAGAGGTGAAGGATTTGTACCTACTTGTGCAATTGTTGATTATGATTTAACTTTATCAAAACCAAGGAGATTAACTATTGATAGTGCTATTGATACTTTAACCCATGGTATTGAAGCATATATCAGTAAAAAGGCTACATTATTTTCAGATAGAATGGCCTTAGACACAATAAGACTTGTAACAAAAAATATATATGCTGTTGATAAGGATCCAAAAGATTTAAAAGCAAGAGAGGGATTGATGCTTGCTGCAACTTTAGGGGGTCTTGCATTTTCAAATGCATCAATATGCTTGGTTCATGGCATGAGTAGACCTTTAGGAAGTAATTTCAAAGTTCCTCATGGATTAAGTAATGCAATGTTACTACCTACTGTAACTGAGTTTTCAATTGATTATGCAAAAAGTAGATATGGTGATTGTAGTCGAGCTGGAAACTTTGCCTCTCCAGATGATGATGATGATATTGCATGCGAAAAATTGATTAAAGGTCTTTATAAAATGAATAAAGATTTCGATGTGCCATCAATGAAAAAGTTTGGAATTAATGAAAAAAATTTTGAGGAAAAGTTGAAAAATATGGCAACTGATGCAGAAGTTTCAGGTGCGCCAAACCTCAATCCAAGAGTGCCTTCTGTAAATGAGATGATTGATCTTTATGGAAAAGCATGGGGAGCATTCTAAAATGAGTTGGGAATGTTCTTTAAATTTTAAGACAACTCAAAATAGAGAGGGGAAAATGAAAAAACTAATAAAAACATCTGTTGGTTTTTTTGCTGTATTTGCTTTAATGATGACTTTTTCATTACAGCAAGTTACTTCAGCAGAAAAAATTAGATGGAAAGTACAATCTACTTTTAATACTGGTTGGCCTGCATTAGGTGATCCTGTTGCACGTTTATCAGATACATTAGATAGAGCGACTGATGGTAGAATTAAATTAAAGGTTTACGAACCTGGAAAAATACTTCCACCATTAGAAATCTCACCTTCAATAAGTAAAGGTGACTTGCCTGCAGCTTATAACTATATGGCATACGACCAAGGAAGAATTCCAGCGGCAGTTTTATTTGCAGCCGTACCATTTGGAATGGAACCATGGGAATATGCAGCTTGGTGGTTTGAAGGTGAAGGTGCTAAGTTAGCTAATGAAATATATAACAAACAAAATATTCAAGTTTTGTTATGTAGTACGATCGGGCCTGAAACAGCTGGTTGGTACAGAAACCCTATAACAAGTCTAGCAGACCTTAAAGGTTTAAAAATTCGTTTCTCAGGTTTAGGAGGAATGGTTTTAAATGAAATAGGAGCATCAGCTACTTTAATGGCTGGTGGAGAAATTTTCGCGGCTCTGGAAAAAGGAACTCTAGATGCAACTGAATATTCTATGCCTGCTATTGACGAAGTTTTAGGTTTTCATAAAATCACTAAGTTCAACCTATTCCCAGGTTGGCACCAAGTATCAACTTCAACTCATTTCATGATCAATTTAGATTTATGGAAAAAAATGGGTGCAGCTGACCAAGCTTTATTCGAAATGGCTTGTACAGCAGCTGCTATGAGAGCAATTACTACTGGTGAATTTTTACAAGGAAAACAAATCGGAACTTTTCCTTCTAAAGGTGTAACAGCTGCTAGATTGCCTGATAGTGTATTGAGAGAGCTACAAAAAGTTAGTGCTAGAGTAATGAAAGAAGAATCAGCTAAAGATGCTGACTTTGCTAAAGTATGGGCTTCTCAACAAGCATTCATGAAAGAGTATGATGTTTGGCAAAAATGGGGATATTTACCTCGAAACTTTTAGTATTTTATACTTAAAAAGTTGATTATAATAATGAAAGCGGCCGGTTTTACCGGCTGCTTTTGTTTTTAAGGAAAAAATTATGTCTAAAGATTTTACATCTGTAGAAAGTTCTCTTGATAAAAAACTACAGCTTAGGCACACACCTATCACAAAGAAAATTGATAATTTTGTTTTAAAGATAGGAGAAATTTTTAATTGGTTTTGGGTAATATTAATTGCAGTTATCATTCTAAATGTAGTCTTAAGATATGTCTTTAGAAATGGGATGATTGAATTGGAGGAGCTGCAATGGCATCTTTATTGTATAGGTTGGTTAATTGGTTTATCCTCTACATATATAGTCGACTCCCATGTTAGAGTAGACGTATTAAGTGAAAGATTGAGTTATAGAAAAAAACTATGGTTTGAATTATTTGGTATTTTAATTTTATTTTTACCATTCGTAATCCTAGTTCTTTATTACGCGGTCCCTTTCTTTGAATTATCATGGGCTTCAAGTGAAAGGTCAACATCAGCTAATGGATTGCCAGCTAGATGGTTTGTAAAAGGTTTTTTAGTAATCAGTTTTTTCTTATTATTAATTTCTGGTTTTTCTAGAATTACAAGAATAATAGAAACACTTCGCTTTGGATTAGAGGACAAAAGATGATTTCATTAGTTACAGAATACTTTTTAGCAATCGCCCTATTTTTTAGTTTTATAACATTAATATTTTATGGATTTCCAGTGGCCTGGACCATGGGTGGTTTAGGAGTCATATTTATATTTATCTCAATGCTTTCTGACAACTTATTTGACACCTTTTATGGTGTTGATTTTGGATTCGCCTCCATGGTTGTTTATAGACTTTATGGAGTTATGGCTAATTGGGTTTTAGTTGCATTACCCATGTTTATTTTTATGGGAATTATGATGGATAAGTCTGGCATTGCGGAAGACTTAATGACAGATCTATCAAAATTATTTGGAAAAACAAGAGGTGGACTTGCAATCTCAATTGTATTCATTGGAGTTTTGCTTGCTGCTTCTACAGGAATTATCGGAGCAGCTGTAGTATTGTTAACAATATTAGGTGTGCCATTAATGTTAAAGAATAAGTACAATCCAAATTTAGCGTGTGGTGTAGTTTGTGCCACTGGTACCTTGGGAATTTTAATTCCACCTAGCATTATGCTTGTTATCATGGGCGACCAAGTGAGAATATCAGTTGGTGATTTATTTATGGGAGCTGTATTTCCTGGTCTTTTACTTGGTTTGTTATACACAATTTTTATTGTTGTTTATGCTTATATGAATCCAAAAGCTGCACCACTACCGCAAGATGCCGAACCAGTAGATTTAAAAATAGTTTTAAGAGTTTTAAAATCTATCATACCACCAGCTTTATTAATTTTTGCTGTTTTAGGAAGTATATTTATGGGAATTGCTACTCCAACAGAAGCGTCTGGAGTTGGAGCTTTAGGTGCATCCTTATTAGCTATAGTCAGAGGAAGATTGTCATTTTCAGATTTGAAAATTGTAATTAGAAAAACAACTCATACTACTGCTTATATCTTTGCGCTTTTTGTTGGTGCAACAATGTTTGCATTAATTTTAAGAGGCTTAGGTGGTGATGAATTAATTGAAGGAGCTCTTAAAGCATTACCATTTGGAACTAGTGGAGTTGTAATTGTTGTTTTGCTAGTTGCATTTATCTTAGGTTTCTTTTTAGATTGGATTGAAATTACATTGATAATTTTACCTTTCTTAGCTCCAGTAATGATGGACTTGGGAGTTGATATGGTTTGGTTTATTGTAATGTTTGCAGTGGTTTTACAGACTTCATTTATAACCCCACCCGTAGGATTTGCTTTATTTTATATGAAAGGTGTTGCACCTCAAGGAATTACGATTGTAAATATCTATAAAGGAATAATTCCATTTGTTATTCTTCAAGTGATTGCAGTTGCGATAGTATTTAATTTTCCTGAAATAGTTACCTGGTTACCTAAAGTAGCTTACGGTCCATAAAATTAAACTTAACAAATATGAAAAAAAATAAACTAATCATTATAACTATATTTATATTAAGCATATCAAATTTTGCTAATGCAAATCTAAGTAGCTCCTTAAAAGAATATTTAGATGGAAAAGATCTAGAAAAAGCATCTACGCAGATATATCTTCTTAAAAGATGTAGTGCGATTTATGCATATGCATCTGGCATAGTACTTAAATCTGATGCTGTTTCTTCAAAAAATTTTATAGAGATTTCTAATAATTTATTATTTAAATCTGTGGAATTAATGATTATTGATGAAAATAAAAAACTTGAAGAAGCCCAGGCTGAAGCAGAAAAAAATAGAAAAGAGTTATTCAGTAATTACATAGCTGATGGTAAAAAAAATTGGGATAAAAATAAATCTCATTTTAAAGGGTCCTATATATCTGAGGATATGGCTATCTGCTCCAAGTTGACTGAAGAAAACTAAAATAAAAATCTAATTTTTTATTGAATAATTATGAGTTATCAATAAAAGATAATTTCATTCATGAAAAAAAAAATTTCTTTAATTGGAGCTGGACAAATAGGTGGAACGCTTGCACATTTAATAGGTACAAAAGCATTAGTAAGTGAAGTAGTCTTATTTGATGTGGTAAGTGGAATTGCTAAAGGGAAAGCTTTAGATATAGCCCAATCTTCTTCAGTAGATGGTTTTAATGTAAACTTTTCAGGCACTGATGATTATAAAGATATTAAAGATTCTGATGTAATTATCATTACAGCAGGTATACCTAGAAAACCTGGAATGAGTAGAGATGACCTGCTTGGTATTAATTTAAAAATTATTAAACAAGTTGCTGAGGGAGTAAAACAAAATGCACCAAAAGCATTTGTCATATGTATTACTAATCCTTTAGACGTCATGGTTATGGCTTTCCAAAAATTTTCTGGTTTACCACCAAATAAAGTAGTTGGTATGGCTGGAATTTTAGATAGTTCGAGGTTTAAATTATTTTTATCACTGGAGCTGAATGTTCCAGTAAAAGAAATAGATGCAATGGTAATGGGAGGGCATGGAGATACTATGGTTCCAATGCCTAGATTCACAAAAGTTTCTGGTAAACCTCTCTTAGACCTTGTTAAAGAGGGTAAAATTTCCCTTGAAAGATTGGAGCAAATAAATCAGAGAACAAGAGATGGTGGTGCTGAAATTGTTAAGTATTTAGAAAAAGGTTCAGCATTCTATGCTCCTGCTGCATCAGGTGTTCAAATGGCAGAGGCATATTTAAAAAATGAAAAAAAATTACTACCATGTGCTGTCCAATTAAATGGAGAATATGGTGTTAATAATATTTATGCTGGAGTGCCTGTAATTGTAGGAAAAGATGGAGTTGAAAAAATAGAATTAATAGATTTAAACGAGAAAGAAAAAAAAGAATTTATGCATTCTATAGATGCTGTAAAAGCACTTTGGGAAGTAGCATCTAAAATAGATCCTGATCTATCTAATTATTAATGAATATTCACGAGCATCAAGCTAAACAAATATTAAAAAAATATGGTGTAGTAGTTCCTGAGGGGGTTTTTGCTTTAAATGTTGAAGAGTTGTTAGAAAAAGCAAAATCTTTAAAAACAAAAAAATATGTTTTAAAAGCCCAAATTCATGCTGGAGGTAGAGGTAAAGCAGGAGGAGTAAAAATTTTAAATAATATTGAAGAATTGGCTAGTGCTGCAAAAGAATTATTAGGCAAAACTCTTATAACACCTCAGACAGGTCCAGAGGGAAGAGAAGTTAAAAGACTTTATGTAGAAGAGTCCTCTAATATTGAAAGAGAATTTTATTTATCATGTTTAGTAGATAGAGCTAGTTCAAAAATTGCATTTATATCTAGTAATCAAGGTGGAATGGATATTGAAGAGGTAGCAAGTAAATCTCCAGAAAAAATTATAACAACAAAAGTTCAAATGGATGATGAAATTTCAGAAGATTACTGTAAAAAAATAATTAAAATTTTTGATTTAAATGATAACACCAAGAAGCAGGCGATATCTTTAATTAAATCAATTTATAAAATGTTTATTAGTACCGATGCTAATATGGTTGAAGTAAATCCTTTAATTTTAACTAAAGAAGAAAAAATAGTATGTTTAGATGCCAAAGTTAATTTTGACTCAAATGCTTTATTTCGACACCCAGAAATTTTAGAACTAAGAGATTTAAGTGAAGAGGAATCAACTGAAATAGAAGCAAGTAAATACGATCTTGCATATATCAAATTAGATGGGAGTATTGGCTGTATGGTTAATGGAGCTGGTCTAGCGATGGCTACTATGGATATCATTAAGCTTTATGGTAAAGAGCCAGCTAATTTTTTAGATGTAGGTGGAGGAGCCTCTAAAGAAAAAGTTTCTGCAGCTTTTAAAATAATTCTTTCAGATAAAAATGTTAGAGGAATTTTGATTAATATTTTTGGTGGAATTATGAGATGTGATGTTCTTGCGCAGGGTGTGGTTGAGGCTGCTAAAGAAATAGATATTAAGGTTCCATTGGTTGTGAGGTTAGCGGGCACAAATTTCAAAGAAGGAAAAAAAATTTTAGATAACTCAGGTTTAAAATTAATTTCTGCAGAAAATTTAGATGATGCAGCAAAAAAAATAGTTGAGGCTATAAAATAGATGTCTATTTTGGTTAATAAAAATACAAAAGTTATTTGCCAAGGTTTCACAGGTGCACATGGCACTTTTCATTCTGAACAAGCAATCAAATATGGTACTAATTTAGTTGGTGGAGTTACACCAAAAAAAGGTGGCCAAATACATTTAGATAGACCTGTTTTTAATAGTGTTAAAGAGGCAAAAAATAATGTTGGAGTTGATGCAACTATGATTTATGTTCCTGCAAAATTTGCAGCTGGTGCAATCATTGAAGCTATAGATGCATCAATTGAACTTATAGTTTGCATTACTGAAGGTATACCCATTTTAGATATGATTAAAGTAAGACAAAAGTTAAATGGTTCAAAAAGTCGATTAATAGGTCCTAATTGCCCTGGTATAATAACGCCAGATGAATGTAAAATTGGAATAATGCCAGGAAATATTCATAAGAGAGGATCAGTTGGAATTGTATCAAGGTCTGGAACTCTAACTTATGAAGCGGTTGCTCAAACAACTGAAAATGGTTTAGGACAATCAACATGTATTGGCATAGGAGGAGATCCTATAAATGGTACAAACTTTATTGATTGTTTAGATATGTTTTTAAATGATGATGAAACTAATTCGATTTTGATGATAGGTGAAATTGGAGGAACATCTGAAGAAGAGGCTGCTGATTTTATTAAAAATCACAATATAAAAAAACCTATAGTTGGATTTATTGCAGGAATAACAGCCCCACCCGGTCGAAGAATGGGACATGCTGGAGCAATAATTTCTGGAGGCAAAGGTGGAGCTGAAGATAAGATAAAAAAGATGAAAGATTGCGGAATAACTATAGCTAACTCGCCTTCAAAAATTGGAAAAACGTTATTAGATAAATTGTCTAATTGAAAAATTTCTTAGTAAGTTTATATTGATTAAAAATAATGTCTTCTTCTAAAAATCTAGAATACGAAAAAACCGCGTTTCTTAGTAAATCAAATAGTGCTTTCATTGAGGAGATGTATTTGAAATTTGTTAATAATGACCCAACTTTACCTGATAGTTGGAAAAAATATTTTTATGAAATTGGAGATGAAAAGGACGTAATTGTAAAAGAAATTAATGGCCCTTCTTGGAGTCCATCTAAAAAAGTTTCAGTGAATTTAGACCAAAATTTAGGCACTAGTAAGAAACAACAAGGTGATACAGATACTATAAAATCAAATTCAAATTCTATTAAAGCTGTTGCTATGATCAGGTCTTATAGGCAGAGAGGACATTTGATAGCTAAATTAGATCCTTTAGAATTGATTAAAACAGATTATTTAGAGGAACTTCATCCCGAGTCGTATGGATTTAACAAAAGAGATTACGAAAAAAAAATTTTTTTGGATGGAATAATTAATCAACAGTATTTAAATATTAGAGAAATTCTAAACTTTTTAAGAGAAAAATATTGTGGTTCTTTAGGCTATGAGTATATGCACATTTCAAACCCAGAAGAGAGAAAATGGTTCAGAGATAGAGTTGAAAAAACAGACGATTTTAAATTTACTCAGAATGGTAAAGAGGCAATACTTAATAAATTGATTCAAGCAGAAGGTTTTGAAAAGTTTTTACATACTAAATATGTGGGCACTAAAAGATTTGGTCTTGATGGAGGAGAAAGCCTAATCCCTGCTCTTGAGCAAATAATTAAGATTGGAGGTCAATCCAAAGTTAGAGAAGTTAAGATTGGAATGTCCCATAGGGGTAGACTAAATGTATTGGCTAATGTTTTGCAAAAATCTTATAAAAGAATATTTAATGAATTTGCCGGAGAAATAAGCTCAAAGTCAGAGGAAGATACCGGAGATGTTAAATACCATTTAGGAGCATCGTCAAACAGAGACTTTGATGGGAATTCTGTACATGTGAGCTTAACTGATAATCCTTCTCATTTAGAAGCAGTAAATCCAGTTGTTCTTGGACAAACAAGAGCTAAACAATTTTTTCATAAAGATAAAGAAAGAAAAAAAGTAATTCCAATATTAATTCATGGAGATGCAGCTTTTGCAGGCCAAGGAGTTGTTGCAGAATGTTTTGCGATGTCCGGTTTACCTGGACATAATACTGGTGGAACTATTCATATTATAATTAATAATCAAATAGGTTTTACTACAAGCCCTAGATTTGCTAGATCTTCTCCATATCCTTCTGATGTTGCAAAAATGGTTGAAGCGCCAATAATTCATGTTAATGGCGATGATCCAGAGGCAGTTGTTTATGCAGCAAGAATAGCAACTGATTTTAGATTAAGATTTAACAGAGACGTCGTCATAGATCTAATTTGTTATAGAAGATTTGGTCATAACGAGGGAGATGAGCCCTCTTTTACTCAACCACTTATGTATAAAAAAATACGTTCTCATCCATCACCAGTTAAAGTTTATGGAGAAAAATTAATAAATGAAGGTTCAATTTCAAATGATTACCTAAATAGTTCAATAAAAAATTTTAAAGATTTATTAGATGAGCAGTTTAAAAATGCAAAAAATTACCAACCAAAAATAGAATGGTTTGAGGGCACTTGGTCAAGATATAGGCCTGAAAGAGGAAAGGATAAAAGAGGAATTACTGGTTATGACATAATCAAATTGAAAGAAATTTCCAAAAAAATTAACAGTATCCCTCAAGAGATTAATATTCATAATACTATCAAAAAAATTTTAGATAATAGAAATCAATCTATTTTTGAAGAAAAAAAAATTGATTGGTCTACAGCAGAGGCCCTAGCTTTTGGATCGTTACTTGATGAAGGCTATCCTGTTAGATTGGTAGGTCAAGATTCTGGAAGAGGAACTTTTAGCCAAAGACACTCAGTTTTAAGAGATCAATTAGATAATTCAAGATATATACCCTTAAACAATATATCTAAAAAACAAAAAAATTTTGAGATAGTTGATAGTTTTTTGTCTGAGTTAGCAGTTTTGGGATTTGAATATGGTTACAGTTTAGTTGAACCAAATACTCTTACTATATGGGAGGCACAATTTGGTGATTTTGCAAATGGAGCTCAAGTAGTCATAGATCAATTTGTAGCATCAGGTGAGAGGAAATGGGCCAGAGCCTCGGGGTTAGTAATGCTTTTACCACATGGTTATGAGGGTCAAGGACCAGAACACTCTTCAGCAAGATTAGAAAGATTTTTACAATTATGTTCAAACGATAATATGCAGGTTATGAATTGTACTACCCCAGCTAATTATTTTCACGCATTAAGAAGACAAATGCATAGAGATTTTAGAAAACCATTGGTAATAATGACACCTAAATCTTTATTAAGACACAAACACTGTATTTCGAACCTAGAGGAATTTGGTAAGAAAAGCTCATTTCACAGAGTTTTATGGGATCATGCTATAGATCCTAAAAGTAAAGGCTTTATTGAACTTAAAAAGACAAAAAAAATTGAAAAGGTTGTTCTTTGCTCAGGAAAAATATATTTTGATTTAATAGAGGCTAGAGAAAAGTTAAAAAAAGATAACGTAGTATTTTATAGAATAGAACAGCTTTATCCTTTTCCTGCGAAAGCACTCGTTAAAGAGCTTAAACCTTATGCTAAGAAGGCAAAGTTTTATTGGTGTCAAGAAGAACCAAAAAATATGGGAGCTTGGTTTTCAGTAAGAGATTATATCCAATGGACATTAGATAATATAAAGGCTAATAATAATCATATTTCTTATATTGGTAGAAATCCCGATGCTTCTCCAGCGACTGGTTACGCAAAAAGGCATGTTTCCCAACAGCAAGAAATTATAAAAGAAGTATTTGAATAGTAAAAAATGAGTGAAAAAATTTTAGTTCCAGCATTAGGAGAAAGTATTTCAGAAGCTACTGTCTCTAAATGGCTAAAAAGTGAGGGAGATTCAGTTGATGCTGATGAGCCTTTAGTAGAGCTAGAAACTGACAAAGTAAATTTAGAAGTTCCCTCACCAGTAACAGGTGTTTTGACTAAAATAGACTCCAAAGATGGTTCTATTGTAGAAGTTGGAGCTCTTTTAGGATCTGTATCTGAAAATGGTACCAATTCTAAAAAAGCAGGGGAAATTAAAAAGATTGAACCATTAATTGTAGAAAGTAATTTAACAAAATTAGATACGCAAAAAGAAAAAAAAGAAATAGAGATATTTGAAGAAAATATAAATGAAGAGGAGCTAGTAGATACACCTTTAGTCCTTACAAAAGAAGTTAAAGAAGATAAAAAAATTCTTAAACCAAACACCAATGAAAGCCTATCTCCAGCTGTAAGAAAAATTGTTACAGAAAATGATATTGATATTAAATCTGTAAAAGGATCAGGAAAAGATGGCAGAGTATTAAAAGGTGACTTGATAAACTTAATGGGAGTTAATCCACCACCTTCTGAAAGAAAAATTAAACATGGCCAAGAAGAAAGAATTAAAATGACTAGGTTAAGGCAGACTATAGCCAAAAGATTAAAACAAGCTCAACAAAATGCAGCTCTATTAACTACTTTTAATGAAATTGATATGACAAATATTATAGAAATGAGAAAAGATAATCAGGAGGATTTTCAAAATCGATATGGAGTAAAATTGGGCTTTATGTCATTTTTTGTTAAAGCATGTGTAGTGGCTTTAAAAAATTTTCCAGCCGTTAATGCAGAAATAGAAGGCGAAGAAATAATATATAAAAACTATTACAATATAAGTTTTGCAGTTGGTACTGATAAGGGATTAGTAGTTCCTGTTCTTAAAAATGCTGATGAGTTATCATTTGCACATATAGAAAAAAATATTAAACAGATTTCAGATAAAGCAAAAGATGGAAAACTTACTATTGAAGATCTTCAAGGGGGAACTTTTACAATAAGCAATGGTGGAGTTTATGGCTCAATGCTTTCAACCCCAATATTAAATTTACCTCAGTCGGGTGTTTTGGGGATGCATAATATCGTAGATAGACCTATAGTTGTTAACGGGGAAATTAAAATTAGACCAGTTATGTATTTAGCATTATCATATGATCATAGAATTATTGATGGCAAAGAATCTGTTTCGTTTTTAAAAATGATAAAAGAAAATTTAGAAGATCCAAGAAGGTTGTTTTTAGATATTTAAATGTCAGATAAATTTCAAGCAGTAGTTATTGGTGGTGGTCCAGGGGGATATGTTTGTGCGATAAGACTAGCACAACTAGGTCTTAAAACTGCTTGTATTGAATCTAGAGGTTCTCTTGGGGGAACTTGTTTAAACGTTGGATGCATTCCCTCTAAAAGTTTATTAAACTTATCAGAAGAATTTCATAAGGTTCAACATTTATCTAATAAGGGGATTGAAATTGGAGAAATAAAACTTAATTTGCCAAAAATGATGAAAAACAAAGATAAGGCAGTTACAGTTTTAACAAAGGGTGTTGAGTTTTTGTTAAAAAAAAACAAGGTAACATATTTCAAAGGAACTGGAAGTTTTAAATCGAAAAACGAAATTTCCATCAAAGATGATAAAAATACAGAAACTTTGATAAAAACAGATAAAGTAATAATTGCAACTGGTTCAGTGCCAGTCTCTTTACCCGGTATAGACTTTGATGAAAAAATAATTTTATCCTCAACCGGAGCACTAAAACTAGAAAAAGTCCCTAAGAAAATGGTTGTCGTTGGAGGAGGCTACATTGGTTTAGAAATGGGTTCAGTATGGTCAAGACTAGGTACAGAAGTTCATGTTATTGAATTTTTAGATCATATAACACCTGGCATGGATAAAGAAATTTCAAATGAGTTTATGAAAATATTAAAGAAGCAGGGAATTAATTTTCATATGCAGCATAAGGTTGAAAAAATTAAAAAAAATAATTTAGGAGCAATAGTTTCAACTAAAGATAAAAATAATAATCAAAAAGATTTTGAGAGCGATGTTGTACTTATTTCTGTAGGGAGAAAACCAAATATAAATGGATTAAACCTTGAAAAAGTTGGAATTGAATTAGATGACAAAAAAAGAGTTAAAACTAATTCAACTTTTCAAACTAATTTAGATAATATTTTTGCAATTGGTGATGTAATAAGTGGACCAATGCTTGCTCATAAAGCAGAAGATGAGGGAATCGCAGTTGCAGAAAATATTACAGGTCAATCAGGACATGTGAATTACGACACTATTCCAGGAGTTATTTATACAAATCCAGAGGTTGCTTCTATAGGAAAAACTGAGGAACAGTTAAAAGAAAAAAAAATCAGATATAAAATAGGTAAATTTTCCTTTATGGCAAACTCTAGAGCAAAGGCGATTGATGATACTGAGGGCTTTGTAAAAATTTTAGCTGATGAAAAAACTGATAAAGTATTAGGAGCTCATTTGATAGGTCCTCATGCTGGAGAACTTATTGCAGAAATAGGTATTGCTATGGAATTTGGAGCTAGTGCGGAGGATATTGCTCGAACTTGTCATGCTCATCCAACCTTTTCAGAAGCTGTCAAAGAAGCTGCGTTATCAGTAGATAAAAGA
>CACHRX010000023.1 GCA_902582385.1 uncultured Pelagibacteraceae bacterium
TGCAGTTAAATCAAAAGCACCTATTAAATTAGTTGATATTGCTATGGAGTATGGAATGGGAGGAACTACTTGTGTTACTTCTAATGCTTCTGGAATTACAAAAGCAAATGCAACTGAATTGGAAGGTAAGAAAGTTGCTGTTCCACTTGGAACAATGGCAGAATATGTGTTTGATGAAAGTATGAAAGTAGTTGGCGCAGATAGAGGTAAAATGGATATTATTCAAATGGATCCTGAGGAAGGAGCTGCTGCTTTAGTCAGTGGTGATGTCGTAATGGCATGTTTATTTGGTGGTAATTCTATAAAAGCTGCTACGGCCATTGGATCTAGATTACTTACAGTTCAAGAAGCTAGAGATGCTGGTATCTTAGGTATTGATATCACTTCAGTAACAACAAAGTTTATGAAGGAAAATCCTGGAATGCTTAGAACTTTTATAGAAGTTACTCATGAAGCTAATGCTAGATATAAAGCTGGTAAAGCGGATATGAATGCGATGTCAAAAGCTTCTGAAATGAAAGTTGCTGACATGAAAGAAACTTTAAGTGGTTTTAAATTTCTTTCACCAGAAGAAACTAAGCAGTCTATGGAAAGTGGAAATCTTAAGGGGTTCTTAGATGGTATGGGAACTCCAAAAGGAAATGTAGATACTAGTTTCTTACCTTTATAATATTTATAATATTAAAGGTAATAAAAATTTAAATAGGCGCCAATTTTATTAAATTGGTGCCTATTTTTTTACATTGAATTCAAATATAAAGTTTTTATATGAGTGATTTAGTTTCTGAAAATCTTAATATGATTTTTAAAACCCCTAAGGGTGAAACTGTTCACGCTTTGAAAGATTTAAATTTTACTCTCAAAAAAGGGGAGCTTCTAACAGTGCTTGGACCTTCTGGGTGTGGAAAAACAACTTTACTAAATATTACTGCTGGATTTATAAGACCAACTTCTGGTGTTATTACTTTAAACAATAAAGAAATTGATGGGCCCGGTGTTGAGAGAGGTATGGTTTTTCAACAGGGAGCACTATTTGAATGGTTAACTGTTGCTGAAAATGTCAACTTTGGATTAAGAATGAAGAAAGAAGATCCAATAAAAACTTCAAAAAAAGTAGATGAGTGGTTAGATATTGTCGGTTTAAAAGGATTTGGTAATACCCCAACCTATCAGTTGTCTGGAGGAATGCAGCAAAGAGTTGCTCTAGCAAGATGTCTAATAAACGATCCAGATTTAATTTTAATGGATGAACCTTTAGGGGCACTTGATGCATTAACCAGAGAAAAAATGCAGTCTTTAGTTTTGAAGATTTGGAAAGAAACTGGAAAAACAATTATTCTTATCACCCACTCGGTTGAGGAAGCATTATTACTTGGTGAAAGATTATATGTAATGGCTCCAAGACCTGGTCGTATACATAAAGAATACAATCTGCCTTTTGCTTCTATGGGATTAAAAGAGGATTTAAGAGAAATTAAGAAAAATAAAGATTTTTCTGCAAAACGTGAGGAAATATTAGAGATGATTTGGAACATGGAAGAGGAAATTATGGGGAAAGATATTTAAATGCTTACTCAAATAATAACTTTCTTAATTTTTGTTGCGGTTATAGGCTGTGTTCTTTATGGAAGAAAACTAATTAAAACTGAAAAAGTTGATGCAGTATTTGGTAATCCTGAAAGAGCATTAGGTGGTACGCATTGGGTTATTGTAGGAAGTAGCTTTCTTCTTTTAGTTTGGCTTTATTATTCATGGGATATTGCAAAAGGGTTTTATCCAAAATCTGCTAATGAACTTTGCCAAGTAGCAAAAGTAAACGACTCATTGCTAGGTTTAAAATATCAATTTCCAATTGAAGAAAGAGAGTTCAAAAGTACATCTCAAATCAAGAAAGAAAACAAAAACCTTAATCTAATTTTAAACGAAATACAAAATTCTCAAGAAATAGATAATCAACAAAAAACTGTTCTTGCTGGATTTATAAACAAAACAAATCAATTAATTCCATTATTAACAAATGAAGATTTGATTGAGAACGAAACCAAACAAAAGATTAATAATATAACAGGGAGAATTAACCTTTTAACTGAAAATTTCCAAAAACCAGATTATCCATTTGAAACTGAACAGGAACTTAATGAAAGACTCAAAGCTGTAAGTGAAGAAGGTGGATGGGGAATTGTAAAAGTACAATCAGGAACTGGTTCTATAGAAAATACAATGGAAGTACCTTTAATTCCAGCAACTGATAGAGGTTTGAAATTTCATGCTGCTGCACAAGAATTAAACTTAATTAGTGATGAATTTTTTAAACTAAGAAATCACAATCCTCAATTTAAGACTCAAATCAAACAACTTAAAGATGATATTAAATCTTATAGAAAAAGTCTAAGTGATAGTGAGGAAGTGGCATCTACCTATGCAAAAAATATTGTAAAGATCGCAAGAAGAATAGAATTTGCAAGTATATACCCACCTGATGCATTAAACAAAATGCAAAATGCTATTATTCAATTTGATAATGCACAATTAAAGACACAAGGTGGTCTAAGATTTATAGATATTTTGTTATTCCCAGCTGGAACAATAGTTGCTAGTGGTCCAAGTTGTTCTGAACAAGGTTCTGGTAGATGGCTTCCAAAACCATCAGATACTTTTAATAAATTTATTTTAATGTCAAAACCAAGTGTTGGTTACAAAGATATACCTCTACTATGGATTGATATGGTTGATGTAAGTAAAATGATCGGTTTTATTTTACCTGATTGGATAGCAGATATTTTACCTGGTGAATATCCAGTTCATACTAAAGATGGAATTGTAAAAGAAAATTTTAAAGGCAATGTTTTAAAAGTTGTAACAGGTGATTTTGAATTATTTAAGGTGCCAGTACCTTACGGGCATATTTGGGACTCATTTTTGAGAGTTTTTCTTGGATTAGTGTTTGGAATAATCATTGGTGTACCATTAGGTTTATTCATGGGGTTAAATAGATTTGCCAAGGGCTTTTTTGATCCTTTAATTGAACTTTATAGACCTGTTCCTCCTTTAGCTTGGGCACCATTAATTATTTCTGTATTAGGTATAGACAATACTGGAAAAGTATTTCTTTTATTTATGGTTTCTTTATCGATTATGATCATTTCAGCAAGAGCTGGTGCCTCTGGAACTCAGCTTTCTAAAATTCATGCCGCTCATTCACTGGGTGCATCTAAAAAACAAATATTAAGATACGTGATCTTTCCAAATTCATTACCAGAAATTCTAACTGGTATAAGAGTTGCAGTAGGTATGTGTTGGGGAACTTTAGTTGCAGCAGAGTTTTTAGCAGGTACAACAGGTATTGGATTTGTAGAAAATGTTGCAAAAAAATATTTTCAATATGAAGTGATTTGGATAACAATATTTATAATGGGTATGCTTGGATTATTATTTGATATAACTTTGAGGAAAATTATAGATAAAACAATTCCATGGCGTGGAAAAGGATAGTTTGAAAACTCATATTTTAAAAAAAAAAGTTGTTAAAATCTTTAAAAAATTTGGCTTAAACAATAATCATGCTTTAATTTCGGCTAATGCTTTAATTAATGCTGAATTAGTTGGTGCTTATGGGCACGGTCTTTCACGATTAAAAATGTATTGTGAAAGAATTTCTAAAAAGGTTATTAATCCAAAACCTAAAATTAAAATAAAAAAGATTTCACAGTCTATCTCACTTGTAGATGCAAATAATAGTATAGGTTTTGTGGCTGCAGATGTTGCTATAAAAAAAGCAATTCAAAATGCTACTAAAACAGGGATAGGAATGGTTGCAGTAAAAAATAGCGGCCATTATGGTCTTTCAGGATATTACGCAGAACAAGCAGTAAAAAAAAATCTGATTACTATGATTTATACAAGCGCACCACCAGCAGTTGCTCCTCATGGAGCATTAAAAAGTTTATTTGGTACTAACCCTATTTGTTTTGGAACTCCTACAGGTTCAAAGATACCATTTATTTTAGATACCTCCATTTCAATGATTAATAGAGGAAAGATTAGAGTGGCCGCAAGAAATAATCAAAAAATTCCAGAAGGTGTTGCGTTAGATAAATTTGGCAAACCCACAACAGACGCAAAAAAAGCTCTAAAAGGAGTTCAATTACCTATTGCTAGTTTTAGAGGATCAGGATTAGCATGGATGGTTGATATTTTAAGTGGTGTGCTTACTGGTGGTAATCATGCTGGTAGAGTTAAAGATCCTTTTGATGATTTTTCTGGTCCACAAAATATTGGACATTTATTCATCACATTTAAAACAAATTTATTTGTGAAGAATTATAATAATCGAATAAAAAATAATATTAGGACAATTAAAAGATTGCCTAAAATTAAAGGTGTAAAAAACATTATGTATCCAGGTGAAAATAAATTTAAAAGGTTCAAAATCAATTCAAAAAAAGATATTAAAATCTCAGAAATGATAAAAAAAGATTTAAAAATACTTAAAAATTAAATTTATGTTGTCAAATAAAGAAATAGTCTGTCCAAATAATTTATTAGACTCTGCTCATAAAAAAAAAGGAGTAAAAGCAGCAATAGTGAATGCAGGTAAACCATTACCTATGCTTTCTGTGCAAGATGCTGTAAATGAAAATTTAATAGAGCCAATTTTTATTGGTGATGAGAAAGAAATTTTAAAATGTGCTGAAGATTTAAAATGGGATATTTCTAATTATGAAATCATAAACGAACCTGTTGAAAATAATACTGCTCCCATAGCTGCAAAATTAGCTAAAGAAAAAAAAGTTAGAATTATTGTTAAAGGCCACATTCATACAGATATTTTAATGAAAGAGGTATTAAAAAGAGAATATAATTTATTAGGAAAAACTAGGCTCAGTCATATATGGCACATGACCATTGATAAAGAAAGTAAACCATTAATAATTACTGATGGAGCTTTAAATGTTTTACCAAACATAAAAACTAAAATGCATATCTTAAAAAATGTCATAAACTTTTGTTATAGAATTAGAATTGATAAACCAAAAGTTGCCGTTTTATCTGCTACAGAGGAAATTTTAAATAGTGTTCCAAGTTCTAAAGAGGCAGCTGAAATAACTAAACTAGCTAAAGAAGACAATTTAAATGCAGATGTTTTTGGCCCACTGGCTTTTGATAATAGTATTTCAAAAAAATCAGCATCAATTAAAGGAATAAAAAATATTGTAGCTGGTGAAGCTGATGTTTTATTGGTTCCAAGTGTAGAAACAGGAAACGCTTTAGTAAAAATGTTAATATATTTCTGTGGAGCCTGTGCTGCTGGAGTTGTAATTGGTGGTAAAGTGCCAGTGGTAATTACAAGTCGATCAGACGAAGCACCTGCCAGATTAGCCTCGATTGCTGCTGCAGTGGTAGCTTTAGATTGATTGTTTATTGAAAAAAAAACAAATTTGCATTAAATATTCCCATTAATTCAAATAAAAACAATGGCTATTACATATTTAAAAAAATCCCCAAAAACATCTTCTACTGATGACACTAAAACTACTGAAATAGTTAAAAATTTATTAAGAGAAATTGAAAATTCTAAGGAAGAAGCCTGTATTAATCTAACTAAGAAATTTGATAAATATGACGGTGAAATTATTGTTTCAAAAGAAAAAATTGAAAAAATTGAAAAAGAATTAGATCAAAAAACAAAAGATGATATCCAATTTTCTCATGAACGAGTAAGGAAGTTTGCAGAAGCTCAATTAAAAAATTATGGACAGGATTTTGAGGTAGAGCTTTCTCCAGGACTGTTTGCAGGACAAAAATTAATTCCCGTCAACACAGCTGGTTGTTATATACCTGGAGGACGTTATGCACATATAGCATCTGCTGTTATGAGTGTAACGACGGCAAAAGTTGCAGGAGTAAGTAATATAATTGCCTGCAGTCCACCTAAAGAAGGTGTAGGTGTTAATCCTGCAGTTATTTATACTGCTAATTTATGTGGTGCCAATGTGATAATGAACTTAGGCGGTGTACCTGCTATTGCAGCAATGACTAATGGTTTATTTAAAAATCCTCCTGCAGATATTTTGGTTGGCCCAGGAAATCAATTTGTTGCTGAAGCAAAAAGAATTTTATTTGGAAAAGTTGGAATTGATTTATTTGCAGGCCCAACAGAAATTGCAGTGATTGCGGATGACAAAGCTGATGCTGAAATGGTAGCAGTAGATTTAGTTGGTCAAGCCGAACATGGTTACAATTCCCCTGCTTGGTTATACACAACTAGTAAAAGACTAGCTGAAGAAGTATTAAAAAGAGTACCAGAATTAATTGCTGAATTACCTGAAGTTCCAAGAACAAGCGCTGAAGCAGCATGGAGAGATTATGGTGAAGTTATTCTTTGTGATACTGATGAAGAAATGGCAACTATAAGTGATGAGTACGCACCTGAACATCTAGAAATTCAAACTCAAAATCTTGAATGGTTTCATAAAAGATTAAAAAATTATGGTTCACTATTTATAGGCGAAGAAACAACTGTTGCTTATGGAGATAAATGTTCTGGTACAAATCATATCTTACCTACAAAAGGTGCTGGTCGTTATACAGGTGGATTGTTTGTAGGAAAATTTATTAAAACATTAAGTTTTCAAAGAATGACAAAAGAGTCTACAAAATCTGTTGGAGCAGCCTGTGCAAGGATTTCAAGATACGAAGGTATGGAAGCTCACGCAAGAACAGGTGATGCAAGACTGAGAAAATACGGTTTTTCTAATTAATTTTCTGGAATAAAAATTAAACACAATCCATTATTACAAAATCTTTTTCCAGTAGCAGTTGGACCATCTAAAAAAACATGGCCATGATGTGCACCACAATTTGCACAATGATATTCAATTCTTTTCATACCAAAAGAATAATCTATTTTTGTTTTAAACGCTCCTGGTAATGCTTCTGAAAATGAAGGCCATCCTGTTCCACTATCAAATTTTGAATTAGATGCAAATAGCTTAGCATTACAGTTTGCACAATGGTAAAATCCCTCTCTATCCTCTTTAAGTAAATCACTTGTAAAAGCTCTTTCTGTACCCTCATTAAACATTATATCTTTTTGAGCTTTTGAAAGATTTGGATTAATAATTTTTTTGGTTGCTGATGATAAAACCCTGTAGGGTAATGCTAAAAATAATAAGTAAGAAAAACCTAATAATTTTAAAAATTTTCTTTTATCAGTCATATTAAATTAAGGATTAATTTAAAATTTCTTGAGTTTTTTCTTCTTTGATTTTGTCTTTTGTAACCACATTTTTTTTTGATTTTTTTATATTAATTAAATCAGCAAACTGATGATTTACATCTCTATGTCCCGCTTCATCATCTCTTATTGCCCTTACAACATCCTTAAGTGTAGAATGTAGTGGCAGGTTCCAATAATTTATTGCAATTTCAGGAGCAGGTTGATCAGGAATAGTTCCTGCTTCAAGCTCATTTAAATATTCTGTATAACTAATAACAGCTTCCTCTTCAAAATAACCAACAATTCTATGAGCAGTCCTTTGAGAGACTAAATATATTATTGCATAAGTTAAAATAAAAATGAATTGAGCAATCATAATTATAAATCTTTCGATAGCAGTTGGTTTTGCAATATGAACAAAAGTCATTAAATGCATTCTTTCATTTTCAGCTTCGTCTAAAAGAGTTTTTATCCAACCTTTATCATCCTCTATTTTTCTAAGAGATTTTAAGTGTAATAACATTCCAGCAACCATTCCTGGGACAGCTGCAACAGTTTCTAATACCACAGCTCTATGGCCATATCTTTTTTTAAAAAAAGTATCTGCTAACAACCTTAAAAATTTAGTAAAAGATAAAGCAACTTTGTCACTTAAGTTTTTCGGCTGAAAATGTTTATTTAAATCGTTCATACTTTTAAAATAATTACTAATAGAAAATTTAACATGCGCTATAATTGTCACTTAAAAATGTTATTAATTACAGGAAATATAATGTTTCTTTAACTATATAAATTGTAAGCAAGGACATAAAGCCAATTATAAGAATATTAATAAATTTCCATGTTTTACCACTCTGAGCATATTTTGAAAAGTATACAGATAAATAACCTAGCAAAAAGAAAAATATAAATGATGCAATTGATGCACCAACACCAAAATAAATTTTTTCATCAAAAAGAAAATTTTTTGAAAAATTTCCTAAGAAGAAAACTGTATCAGAATAAACATGAGCATTCAGATAAGTAAAACCAAATGTCTTTAATAAAATCTCAGAACTTGAAATATCTTTAAATTCGCTATTAAAATTGACACTAATTTTTAAAGATTTGATTTTAGAATATATAAAATAAATTAAAAAAATTATTAATGAGATATTTAAAATTAATTCTACAAATAGATTAAAGTATTGATGAAAAAAATGAAATAAAAGGATGCCCAAAAATATTAATAATAAATCTGATAAAGAACAAACTAAACAGACTAAAAATACATGTTGTTTTTTTAGCCCTTGCTCTATTACAAAAATATTTTGAGCACCTATTGCAAGTATTAAGCTAAGCCCGGTAAAAAAACCTAATACCAGGTATTCCATCTAAATTCAGTTTATTCTGAATTAGCCGTTAATGTCTTAATCTCTAAAATATTTTCGTTAGGATCTTTTACAAAAAATGTCTCTTGCTCGTATTTTGTTCCTTTAAATCTAAGATAAGGTTCATCGTAATACTTTGCACCTTTTTCTTTCAATCTATTTTTTAAAGTATCAAAATCTTTTCTAGATAAATGAACTCCAAAATGTGGGACTGAAACATTTCCCATATCTACATCATGTCTTTCACTATCTAATTTATGATCACTTGCATGAAGAGTTAATTCATTTCCCCAAAAATCAACGTCTGCCCACTCTTGAGCAGAATTATCTAATCTACATCCTAAGGTTTCACTATAGAATTTTTTTGCAATTTCTAAATCACCACAAGGGATTGCTAAATGAAAACAGTTAGTGTTTTTGTACATAATTACTCCTTTAAATAATGATTAAATCAACTATATAAGCAATAATTATTTTTATCAAGCTGACAAATTTTATGAATGATTTTTTACAATCTATAATAGATAGAGACCCTGCGGCAAAATCAAAGGTTAGTTTAATTCTAACTTATCCAGGGGTTAAGGCTATATTTTTTCATAAGATAGCAAATTTTTTCTCTATAGCTAAATTTGATTTGATCGCAAGAATCATCTCTCAATTATCTAGATTCTTAACTGGTATTGAGATTCACCCTAAGGCCAAGATTGGAAAAAATTTATTTATTGATCATGGGATGGGTGTAGTTATTGGTGAAACATCTGAAATTGGGGATAACGTAACTATTTATCATATGGTAACTCTTGGAGGTATTTCTCCCAGTATAAATTCAGATAGTCAAAGAGAAATAAAAAGACATCCAACTTTGATGGATAATGTAGTAGTAGGATCTGGTGCACAAATTTTAGGCCCAGTCATAATTGGTAAAAATGCAAAAGTTGGAGCGAATGCAGTTGTAACTAAAGACGTTCCTGAGAATGCTGTAATGATTGGAATTCCAGCTAGAAATGTTGGAACAACATCTGGAGAATTTAAACCCTACGCTGTTACAGAGGATTCTAATGAAAAATAATCAAGAAGATTTTATTTCTGGAATTGGTAATACCCCTTTAATAAGATTGAAAGCTGCTTCTGAAATTACTGGATGTAATATTTATGGTAAAGCTGAATTTTTAAATCCAGGAGGTTCTGTAAAAGATAGGGCTGCTCTAGCACTAATCAAAGATGCTCAGAATAAAAAATTAATAACTAAGGGTGGTATTGTAGTAGAAGGTACAGCAGGTAATACAGGTATAGGTTTAGCTCTTATTGGAAACTCTCTTGGTTATAAAACAGTAATTGTAATGAATGACAACCAAACCCAAGAAAAAAAGGATACTCTTAAAAATCTTGGAGCAGAATTAAGATTGGTTCCTGCTAAACCTTATAAGGATAATGGTAATTATGTAAAAGTTGCCTCAAAACTAGCAGATGAATTAAGGCCTACGAATAATAATGGTGTTATTTGGGCAAATCAATTTGACAACACTGCAAATGCCAAAGGTCATTACGAGGGAACTGGTAAAGAAATTTGGGAACAAACTGAAGGCAAGGTAGATGGTTTTATCTGTGCGTCAGGCACAGGTGGAACAATTTCTGGAGTGAGCAATGCTCTTAAAGAAAAAAATAAAGATATAAAAATATTTTTATCAGATCCAAAGGGTTCTGCTCTTTATAGTTATATTAAAAATGGAGAATTAAAGTCAGAGGGAAACTCAATTACTGAAGGGATTGGCTCAAGTAGAATTACCAAAAATTTTGAAAATGCTAAAATTGATGGGGCTTATTCAATAGATGATAGTGAGGCACTACCAATTCTTTATAACTTAATTCAAAATGAAGGATTAAGCTTAGGTACAAGCTGTGGAATAAATATTGCTGGTGCTATTAAACTTGGAAAAGAATTAGGCCCTGGAAAAACTATCGTTACCATTCTTTGTGATAAGTCAGATAAATACAACTCTAAGATGTTTAACAAATCATTTTTACAAGAAAAAAAGCTACCTATTCCTAGTTGGTTATAATAACGCATACCAGCCATGTAACAAAACAGTTACATTTTTATTATAATATTAATTAACTTTAGAGTGATATGAGAAAATTTATTACAATTTTATCTTTTTTCGTTTTCACATCTGCTAATGCAGGAATGAGTGATAACGATAAATCCAAAGCTTGGGATTGTGTTGGAATTTATATGGCTAATTACTTTCTTCCACCAGGTGAAAAATTTGAGTATGGAATGAAAGAAAAATCTATTTCATCGGCGAAAGTTCTTAAAGAATACGCTCTCGAAATAGGTATTCCAGAAAAAGATTGGGATGCTGGGGCTAACAAGGCGGTGGATAAGTATAACGGTTCAAAATATGACGAAGCTAAAACTGATAAATGTCATTCATTTGTTGAAGCTTTAGTTCCTAACGGGGCTGAAAGAGTCAAAAAAGTAGTTCAAACTTTATATTGATAACTAGGAGCAAAAATGAAAAAAATAATAATAACTCTAACATTTACAATTATTTCTACAGTAGCTTTTGCTAATTCAGGGAAATTTAATGCAAGCGGTATGGGATCTTGGGAAATGAATATCATGAATGCTGGCAATGGTAATATGGCAATTACTTATGATGGAAATGCTGGGCTAGCAGATAAAGACCCTAATAGTATATTTGATAAGTCTACAATGAATTGCGTGGGTGGACTTACATTAGTTGGTGGAAAGTTTGAGGATGAAACGGGTATGTGTACTTTTTATTTAGCTGATGGCGAAAAAGTTTTTATAAATTACAAAGGTAAAGGTACTGGTGGTCAAGGTGGATCAGGAACTTTTACAATTGTTGGGGGTACTGGAAAATATGAAAAAATTTCAGGAACTGGTTTTTCAAGCAGACAAAATCTTAAAGGAAAAAGTGGATTTGCTCATTCAATGAATCAAATGAGTGGTGAGTACACATATTAAATTAATTAATTAAAGGAGATAAAATGGAAAAAGAAATGTTAGTAGTGGCTAAATTAAAAGAAGGTACGTTAGAAAAGTTTATGGGATTTATGCAATCACCAGAGGGTTTGGCTGAAAGAGCTAAGGTTGCAGTAGTAGAAAAAACTATTGGAACGGTAACCCCAGATAAAAGTACTGTAATGTTTAAGATATTCTGTACTGATGAACCTGCATTACATAAATTTATTGAAGGTACTGAAGTATCAAAACCTATCATGGATGCTGTTATAGATAGCTATTCGATTTATGATTTAACAAAAGTAAAATAGGAGGAATATGAAAAACTATATAGTAACACACACTTTTAAGTCAAAAGAAGCCAAAGCTAAGATGATAGAAGTTACTGGCTCAATGTCTATGGAAGATATGACCAAAGCAATGACAAGTGAAAATGCAAAGTGTCAAATGAGCTGGAATACACCAGGTGATAATTTAACAATGTATTGTTGGTGGAAAGGTACTGATACAGATGCAATTAATAAACAATTAGAGTCTATGAACGATTTTTATGAGCCTCATAAATTTGTTGAGTGTACAGATGATGTCATAGATTTTAATGCTAAATAAAAATATCTATACTTTTACTTACTAAGGAGAAACAATGAAGGTAATTTATACTAGAACAATGAGAGTGAAAGATGATGGCTTAGGAAAAGCTATGGAAATTGGAAAAGGTTTAGCAGCAGTTAGAAAAAAACATTATCCTAACCATGATGTCTATTTTTCTTTTCAAATGGGTGGTGATCCAAGAACAATAAGAGAAACTTTAATTGGAACTATGTTTGAAGGTGATAATGATGCTGACGCTAACATGTCTGCAGATCCTGAGTATATAAAACTTTTAGAGCAATTAAAAGAAGTAGCCATAGAAGGTACTATTGAAGACGAGATTAGACCTATATTTAGCTAAAGGACTTAAATTATGTTAGAAAAATTTAATGGAATAATTTACTTAGCAATATTTTTAATTCATTTTATAGGGTTTGCTTACTATGGATTTAGATGTGTGTTTCAAACACAATCTTTTTTAAATCAATATGGAATGCATGATACCGGTGCTGGTATAGTCAGATTTTTTGGTTCTATATTCATTGGATCAACTGTAATGGCAATTTACGTGGGATTTATTAGACCCAATGGTTTAGAAGCAACCTGGGCATTCTTTAATTTAATATTTTTACAAAACTTATCAGCATTTATAGTTGGTTTTTATAGTACCAAGATAAATAAACTAGGACATACTGACAAAACTTCAGATGAAGCAATTTATGCACCTTTGTTTTTAACAATTTTAAGTGCTTTACTTTGTTATGGTTTAGCAGATAAAATCTACGTTTAACAACAAAGGAGGGTTAATGGCCGGAGTAGAGGTAAAAACTTTCGATAAAGCAGATGAAGTTAATGATAACTTTAATAATGCAAAAATTGAAGCAGTTAAAGTTGGAAACCAGAGAGTAATGAAACTTACTTTACAACCTGGATGGAAATGGTCAAAAGATATCAAGCCTACAGTTGGTGGTGATAGCTGCCAGGCAACACATTTA
>CACHRX010000024.1 GCA_902582385.1 uncultured Pelagibacteraceae bacterium
GCTAGGTCTTTCAAAACAAAAACCTAAATTTAAAGGATTACTGACAACAGGAAATATTGGAAATCAAAAAGTTTACGCCATTAAACCACTAACTTTTATGAATAATTCAGGAATTTGCATAAGAGAATTAATTGAATATTTTAAGATAGATGCTGAAGATGTGATTGTTTTTCATGATGATCTTGATTTAGAATTTGGAAAAATAAAGGCAAAGTTTGGTGGATCTAGTGCAGGACATAATGGAATAACCTCAATAGATAAATTTATTGGAAAGGATTATTCAAGGGTGAGAATTGGAATTGGAAAACCAAAAGGAGATATTGAGATCGCTGATTATGTATTACAAAATTTCAATGAAGAAGAAAACATTGGAATTGAAAAAATTTCAAAAAATATTGCAGAATCTATTTCGATACTTGCTGAAAAAAAATTAGATTTATTTTCAAGTACAGTTAATAATAAATAATGAGTTTTAAATGTGGAATAGTAGGATTGCCTAATGTTGGCAAATCAACATTATTCAATGCGTTAACGAATTCTAATAAAGCACAAGCAGCAAACTTTCCATTTTGTACAATTGATCCGAATATTGGTATAGTTCAAGTCCCAGACTTAAGATTAGAAAATTTAGCTAAAATATCTAAATCTAAAAAAATTATTAATACAACAATTTCCTTTGTTGATATCGCTGGCTTAGTAAAAGGTGCATCAAAAGGAGAAGGTCTGGGAAACAAATTTTTATCCCATATTAGAGAAGTAGATGCGATAATACATATGATAAGATGTTTTGACTCAGACGATATTCAGAATGTAAATCCTACGGTAGATCCAGTTAGAGATCTTGAAATTATTGAAACAGAGATGATGTTAGCAGATTTAGAATCTATTCAAAAAAGATTGGAAAAAAGCAATAAAAAAAACATTGATGAAGAACAGATAAAAATTCTTGAAATGGGATTAAGTTGTATCAATAATGATGAAGATCTTTCTATTTTAAAAGAAAAATTTGAAAAAAAACAACTCAATCAAAGTGGTTTACTTACAGTGAAACCTAAAATATTTGTTTGTAATGTAGACGAGAAAAGTGTGCAAAGTGGAAATAATTATACAAAAAGTTTTATTAATAAATTTGGCGATAAGAATTCTTTAATAGTTTCTGCTGATATAGAAAATCAAATTAACGAATTAGATACAAAAGAAAGAAAGAATTATATGGAAATGATTGGTTTAGAGGAAACAGGATTAGATATGTTAATACAGAAAGGTTATAAAATTTTAGAACTAGATACTTTTTTTACCTCTGGACCTGAAGAAACGAGAGCATGGACTATTAAAAAAAACTGTACTGCTCCAATGGCAGCTGGAGAAATTCATACTGATTTTGAAAAAGGATTTATCAGAGCTGAAACAATATCATACGAAGATTTCATAACTAATAAAGGATGGGTAAATTCAAAAGTAAATGGTAAAATGAGGCTCGAAGGAAAAGACTATATTGTAAAAGATGGAGATGTACTAAACTTCCGTTTCAATACGTGACCAAATTCTTTTCATACTAAAATAAACTAATACTGTTAAGATTATTAAATATACTATAACTTTAAAGCCCATTTGATGTCTTGCTTCCAAATGCGGTTCTGCAGTCCACATTAAAAAAGTAGTTACATCTTTGGACATTTGCTCTACAGTTGCTTTTGTACCATCAGAATATTCAACTAATCCATCAGATAATTGATTAGCCATTTTAATTTTATTCCCATACATATACTTGTTGTAATAAACACCATCATCTAGAATCATTCCTGCAGGAGGATCCTCATATCCTTGAAGTAAAGAATAAATATAATTTGCACCCCCACCTCTTGCTTTAACTAATACTGACATATCTGGAGGATAAGCGCCTCCATTTGCAGCTTGTGCAGCTTTAACATTTTCATAGGGCATTACAAATTTATCAGACAATTTTCCAGGTCTAGTGAACATTTCTCCATCCTCATTGGGTCCATCTGTAACTTCGAAAGAGGCTGCTATAGCTTTTGCTTGTTCTTGTGTAAATTCTGGTCCACCCTTTTCTGCTAAATTTCTGTAACTTACATACTTCATTGAATGACAAGATGAACATACTTCAGTGTAAACCTGGTAGCCCCTCTGGAGTGATCCCCGATCAAATTTCCCAAAAAGACCCTTAAAACTCCAATCAGTTTTTAAATATTCTACTTTTTCGGCAGAGATAGCGTTAAAAGTTACCCCAATAATTAAAATAATCAAATATGGTATTTTTACTTGAAAAAATTTTTTCACTTAATTGTTTAAACTTTCTTTATTTTTGGCAACAGCTAAATTCGTAGATCCACCTAGAACAGACTCTGTAATACTTAAGGGCACAGGAAGAGTTTTTTCTTTAAGTCCTAAAACAGGAAGAACCACTAAAAAATGCAAAAAGTAATATGCTGTTGCTATTCTAGCTATTAATAAATAAAGACCCTCTGCCGGCATTGCACCCACATAACCTAAGATTAAAACATCAGCTACAAGGATCCAATAAAACTGTTTATATAATGGTCTAAAAACTGCTGATCTAATTTTTGATGTATCTAGCCATGGTAATGCCGCTAAAATTAAAATTGCTGATAACATCGCTACTACCCCTAAAAGTTTGTCAGGAACTGATCTTAAAATTGCATAAAAAGGTAATAAATACCATTCTGGAACTATATGTGCTGGTGTAACCAATGGATCAGCTTCAATATAATTATCGGCATGTCCTAAAATATTTGGGGTATAAAAAATAAAAAAAGCGAAAACAATCATAAACATTAGTAATGCAAAGCCATCTTTAATGACTATGTATGGATGAAAAGGAACAGTATCTTTTGATGGTTTTTTAATATCTATACCGACAGGATTATTATTTCCAGGGACATGTAGTGCCCAAATATGAAGGACTACTAATCCTAAAATTAAAAAAGGAATTAGGTAATGAAGAGTAAAAAATCTTGTTAATGTAGGATTATCAACTGAATAACCACCCCATAACCAAGTTACAATTCCCTCCCCTACAAGTGGAATAGCACTAAATAAATTTGTAATAACCGTTGCTCCCCAAAAACTCATTTGTCCCCATGGTAGTACGTAACCCATGAAAGCAGCTGCCATCATCAGTAGATAGATAATAATACCTATTATCCATATAATTTCTCTTGGAGATTTATAAGATCCATAAAATAAAGATCTGAAAATGTGGATGTAAACTGCTAAGAAGAACATAGATGCACCATTTGAATGAATATATCTAATTAACCAACCATAATTGACGTCTCTCATGATGTGCTCTACACTTTCGAATGCCATATCTGCATGAGCAATGTAATGCATTGCTAGAGTGAGCCCAGTCACAATTTGAGTAATCAAACAAAATGTAAGAATTCCACCGAAGGTCCACCAATAATTTAAGTTTTTTGGTGTTGGATAATCTGTGAGATGACTTGCCAAAGAAAGCAGTGGAAGCCTATCATTAAACCATTTTCCAAATTTTGATTTTGGTGTATATTCGTGATCACTCATAAAAATTATCCAATTTTAATTGTATTAGAATTTAGAAATTCATATTTTGGAACTTCCATGTTTGTTGGTGCAGGGCCTTTTCTAATTCTACCAGAAGTATCATAATGTGATCCATGGCAAGGACAGAACCAACCATTGTAATCTCCCTTATCATTAAGAGGTACACATCCTAAATGAGTGCAAACTCCAAGCATCACCAGCCATTCAGGATTTTTTGCTCTATCCTCATCTTTCTCAGGATCCTTTAACTCTTCCATCTTAACAGACTTTGCTTCAGCTATTTCCTCTTGGGTTCTTCTTCTAATAAATACTGGTTTACCTCTCCAAAGAACAGTAATTGTTTTTCCTGGATTTAAAGAACTCACATCTACTTCTGTACTAGCCAAAGCTTTAACTGATGCATCTGGATTCATTTGGTCGATCATTGGCCAGACCGCAGCACCTATACCTACGGCCCCGACAGCATAAGTCGCGGTAAATAAGAAATCTCTTCTATTAGTTTTTTTTTCTGACATCAGTAACTTTAATAAATATACTTAATATTGATTTTTTCTACTTAATATATGGTTTCATATAATATAAAATATTAATTTTACTACTGATAGAATGACACAGAATTCAGCTTTTCTTGGCCCCAAAATTGCATTATTTGAGCCAGATATTCCTCAAAATACTGCAGCTATAATTAGAACTTGTGCTTGTCTCGGTGTCAAATTGGAGATTATAGAACCATGTGGTTTTTTATTAAATGATAAAAGATTCAAAAGAGTAGTAATGGATTATATGGATGAAAAAGATATAAAATTTTACAAAAATTCTGATAATTTTTTTACATCTAAGAAGAATCAAAGAATTATATTGATGACTACTAAAGCATCTATATCTTACACAAAATTTAAATTTAATAAAAATGATACGATATTATTTGGTAGGGAAAGTGCTGGTGTTCCTGAAAAAATTCATAAGTTAGTCAATGATCGATTAAAAATACCTATGAAAAATAACAAACGTTCATTAAATATTGCTTCATCAGTAGCAATTGTTTTGGCAGAAAGTTTAAGACAAGTTGATTTGAATTAGTATGGATTTAGAAATAAAAAAAGATTTAGCAAGTAATTGGTTTAAAACTCTGCAAGACGCATTTTGTGACAATGTTTGCAAGCTTGAGAGAAATAAGTATCAATTTAAATCTAAAACTTGGAGGAGAAATTTAAAAAAAGATGAAGGTGGAGGTGAGTATAGAATATTACAAAATGGAAAAGTTTTTGAAAAAGTTGGAGTAAACTTTTCTAAAGTTTACGGAAAATTTCCAAAACAGTTTCAAAAAAAAATACCTGGGGCTCAGAAAGATCCAAGATTTTGGGCATCAGGAATTTCAGTAGTAATGCACATGAAAAATCCTTTAATTCCAGCAATGCATTTCAATACAAGATATATTTGTACTACACAAAATTGGTTTGGAGGAGGAATGGATGTGACACCTTCAAAAATTGATAAAACTGAAAAAAAAGAATTTCATAAAATATTAAAAAATATGTGTAATCGCCATGACAAAAACTATTATAAAAAATATAAAAAATGGTGTGATGAGTATTTTTATTTATTCCACAGAAAAGAGCCAAGAGGTATAGGGGGGATTTTTTTTGATTATAAAAAAGATAATTTTGAAAAAGATTTTAAATTCGTAAGAGATGTAGGAACTACCTTTCAATTGATTTTTAATAAAATTATAAAAAAAAAGATAAAAAAAAAATGGACTAATAAAGACAAAGAACAACAATATATTAAGAGAGGCAGATATGCAGAGTTTAATTTATTGTATGACAGGGGAACAAAATTTGGACTACAAACAGGTGGGAACGTTGAAGGTATACTAATGTCGCTACCACCATTAGCAAAGTGGAAATAAAATGGATAAAGAACCAATTACTTTAAATGGAATGAACCAACTTAAAGATGAGTTGGTTTTTTTAAAAGAAAAAAAAAGGCCAAAAATAGTCGCTGCAATTGCTGAAGCAAGATCTCATGGAGACTTAAAAGAAAATGCTGAATACCATGCTGCAAAAGAAGAGCAATCTCATAATGAAGGCCGAATTACAGAGATAAATGACATTATTGCAAGAGCAAATGTAATCGACGTTACCAAGTTAAATAATGAAGGTAAGGTAATTTTTGGTTCAACAGTATTTTTAGAAAATTTAGATAGTGGGGAAAAAATTGATTACAAGATTGTAGGTAAAGATGAAGCAGATCTTAAACAAAAGTTGATTTATTTCCAATCACCTATCGGAAAAGGTTTAATTGGAAAAAATAAAAATGATTTTGTTGAAATTAAAACCCCTGCAGGAATTAAAAATTTTGAGATTAAAGATGTTAAATATATTTAATTCTTTAGTATATTCTCAACCTGTTGATCAGATATTTTAAAGTTATTTTCTATCCATTCTTCTTCGATCATCTTAAGTTTAAAACCCAATTGTTTTCCCTCTGGAATTTGATATTTATTCATTAATAAGTCAGCACCTATGGGCATTGTTTGAAGAGTTTTTGTTTTAAATATTTGATTTAACTCAATTAAGTTTTTACTGTATTTTTGATACTTAAATATTCCAAAGATTAAAATATCATCCACAGCTTGCTTTCCATAATAATAGAAAACTTTATTTATTTTTTTTTCTGTAAATGATTTTTTTGTAATTTTTTCTTTGTAGAAATTGTCGATAATTTTGATTCTTTTTTGGTCTTTTTTTGAAATATTAAACTTATATAAGAAATAATCTACATTATCTGTTTCATCAACTATCAATAGAGATAATAAAAAAATAAAATCTTTTTCTATTAATAAATGTTTATTATTCAAGTTAAGTTTAGAAAAAATATTAATATATTTCAACTCTGGAAAAATTATTAAAATTAGCTCTAAACATAATTTATCTTTTGATAACTTTTCTAATATATCTGGTTTTACTATTTTTTTTAATTCATCTAATAACCTATCCCTTGATAGTTTTGATATCCCACCAATATTCATTTTTAAAGTTTTAATAACATTTAAATTATGAGGTAATTTTGAGTAATTAAGGAAAAATCTTAAATATCTTAAAATTCTTAAATAGTCCTCTTTTAATCTATTATCTGCATCTCCAATAAAATTTATAGAACCGTTTTCTATATCTTTTTTTGCCATCATAAGGATCAAATAAATTTCCATATCTATCTGCATAAATTGAATTAATTGTAAAATCCCTTCTAGAGGCATCTTCTTTCCAGTCTCTTGAAAATTCTACTTTTGCATGCCTTCCATCTGTAGAAATATCTTTTCGGAGGGACGTTATTTCAAACTTTTGTTTTTCTATAATAGCAGTGATTGTACCGTGTTCAATTCCACTTTCATAATAATCTATGTTATTTTTAATAAGAGCTTCACAAATTTTTTTTGGTTCTAAATTTGTTGCTAAATCAATATCATCAACTTTTTCCTTATTAATTATTTTTCGAATGCACCCTCCAACATATCTAACTTCGCTTTCAGATGAAAAAAGGTTAATAGCATTAAAAATTCTATTAACAGATTTACGTTTAGAAAGATTTTTAATATCTTTATTTACATAATTAAGATTATTAGATCTAAAAAATAATTTATCTAAAAAATTTTTCATAATTGGCTGGGGCGCTAGGATTCGAACCTAGGATGCAGGTACCAAAAACCCGTGCCTTACCGCTTGGCTACGCCCCAATATTAAGTTCGTATAACACAAAAAAATAAAATTTATATAGTTTTTGAAGCTATACACCAGTAATTTTTATATTTTTTACTAAACATTTTTTTCGCATTTTGACATTTTTCTTTAGTTTGGAAATAACCAATTAATACTGACCCTGATCCTGTCATTCTGACAAAAACTGTGTTGGATAAATTTTCTAAAAATACTTTAATTGCTCTTAATTTGGGGTACTTTGATAAGGCTATAGGTTCTAAAGCATTATTCATTTTTTTTATATATTTAAGATTAAACATCTTTTTGTGAGGTATATTAAATTTTGGCTTACTAAAACTTCTAACTTTCGAGTAAATATATTTTGTGGAACAGCCAAAATTAGGTTTAACGATTAATGTATAAATTTTTTTACAATTTTTGAAATATGTTATTTCATTTTTAACGTTTAAAACAGAGTGAGTTGGTTTAAGTCCTAAGATAACGTCTGAACCAACAAGCTCAGAAACATTTAAAAGTTCTTTTTTGCTCATTTTTATGAACTTTTTTTTTTGTAGATAATTAAGAATGCTAGCTGCATTCATGGATCCACCACCTAATCCTGCCTTATTGGGAATTTTTTTTTTTATTTTTATTTGAAATTTCTTATTAATGAGAATCTTTTTTTTTTCCAACACACTAAATAATTTAGAAATAGTATTTTTTTTACTAATATTCTTTGAAAATCTTCCGTTAAACGAAATTAAATGTTTTTTCGATTTTATTTTTTTTATATAAATTTCATCATGTAAAGAAACAAATGCTACGAGGCTTTCTATTTTATGCAAAGAAATATCTTTTCGTATTACATTTAAAGCTAAATTAATTTTAGCATAAGATTTGATTTTACTAAAAGTCATACTAAGAACTTTTGAGGCCCTCAATTATCTTAATATTGATTTTTTTTAACATATCTTCTTCTGCATCATCCATTTTAAGGACATTGGACCAAAAATATCTAGCTTGAATTTTTCTGTTTAATTTCCACAAAATATCCCCATAATGATCATTAACTATTGGATCATCTGGCATTAATTCCACCGCTCTTTTTAAAAATTTTTCTGCTTTTAAATAATCATCAATCAAATAATAAGCCCATCCAATAGAGTCAATAATGTAAGGATCATTACTTTTTGATTTATAAGCAATTTCAAGCATTTCAATCGCTTGAGGAATTTTATAATCTCTCTCTAACCACGAATAAGCTAGATAATTTAAAACATAAGCATCGTTAGGATCAATTTTCAATGAAAGAAGTAAATCATTATCAGCTTTTTTATATTTACCGATTCGTTCATAGCTACCACCTCTCCTATAAAGAAGGTTTGATTTTATTTGTGAGTCATCATCAAGAGTATCTAAAATTTTAGTATAATATTTTATAGCTTCTTCATACATTTTTGAATTTTTAAAAAAATTTGCAATATCAAATAATATCTTATTATTTGGTTCAACAATCTTTTCAAACTCTGCAGAAATATAATTAAGCGACTCTTTTTTACTTCTTTGTTTTTCAATAATTTGAGCTTCTTTTTTTACTCTAAACCAATAATAAAAGTTATTTTCTTTTTTGAAGTTCTTAAGAGTTTTTTTGGCTTTATTATATTCTTTATTTAAATATTGATTTTCAGCTACCAAGGATAGATTGAAAATAAACTTTGGATTTAAAAAATATGCGAGATTCAAATATAAATTAGATTTTTTAAAATTGTCTTGAGATGAATAAAGATTTGATACTAAAAAAAAGAATTCACTAATTAAATCGTTATGATTCTTGCATGAAAAAACTTCCAAAAAATTTTTTATATTATCATTCTCTATCCAGTTTTTTCCCTGAGATAGTAATAATGTTGTATTTATATACTCAATATCATCTGTAATATCTTTTGCTTCGTTTACTCTTTTATTTTCAATTAAATAACTTATGTAAAAAAATATATATCTACTATAATCATCTTCGTTATCATTAATTAAATTTAAGAAATATTCATCAGTTTTTGGATCTCCTAAATAACATCTCTGAAATGTTTCGGATATAAATGAAAATTTGCCAAAATTTTTTTTAGGCTCGAAAATCTTTTTTTCATTAAATACAGAAATATATTGTTTTAAACTCTCTAAAATTACTAAATTTAATCTATCGTTTTCTGCGAATTTTAAAGCTTTTGACAAATAAGCATCAGCTTGATTTAAATTATCCCTTTTTAAACTATCTATAATTAATAATAAATAAGCATCAAAAAAATTGGTATTATCATTTCTTATATTTTGCTTAATTACACTGATGGCTTGTAAAACCTTTTTTTCTAATACAAGTGATGAAACATATTTT
>CACHRX010000025.1 GCA_902582385.1 uncultured Pelagibacteraceae bacterium
AGCCCCAAATATGCGATAAAAAACTTCCGTAAAGAAAGCACTCATAGGAGGATGTTTATTAAATCCCCAGTCTAAATTGCTTCCCCATGCAAGAGCTTCTATAGTATCTAGAGGTAAATTATAATTTGTTAAAGATGGAACAACCGTCCAAATTATCAAATGAGATAAAGCAAAAATAAAAAAAATATTATTAATATTTTTGTAAACTTTCATTAATAAATATCTACAATAATTAAGGTTGCTTGACACCCATATTTTGCTGAATATACTCCCTCGAATTCAATTTGAAAATATGCCTAAAACCAGCAAAGTAAAAAAAAAAATTAAAAAAAATAAGCCTAAATCTAGTAATAAAAACAATACAAAAATTGTAAGTAAGGCCAAGGAAACTAATAAAGGTCCTATAAAGATTTCTAAAACTTACATTCCAAAGGATACTGAAAAATATATGTGTGAAAAACATAAAGTATTTTTTAGAATGAAATTACAAGAATGGAAAAAAGAATTAGTGAAGGCTAATAATGAAGCACTTTACAATGGAAGTATGGATGATAATAGTATTTCTGCTGATATAGTTGACCAAGCGAGTTCATACACAGATAAAAACGTAGAGATGAAAGCGATTAACAGACAAATAAAATTAATTTCTGAAATTGATAAGGCTCTTTTAAGAATTAAAGATGAAACTTATGGTTATTGTTTGGATACGGCTGAACCAATAGGTTTAAAAAGATTAATGGCTAGACCAGTTGCAAAATATACTATTGCTGCACAAGAAAAACATGAAAAAAATGAGAAAGTTCATGCCGATGACTAAGAAAAAAAGAAAAAAAAATTCAATCAAAAACCCAATTACCTATAATTTTACAAAAAAATATATTTACTTTTACTACGCTTTTTTTTGGATACTATTATTAATATTTGTGTTTACTCGATGAACAAAAAATTTATTTTAATTATCATAATCATATTAGCTATAGAGTTATCAGGTTACGGTATAATCAGTTCTTTATTGAGATTACTAAACTCGATGAATTAAATTTATGGTTTAGGTACAACCTCATTTTTATCCATAAAAGAAAAGCCCTTTTTAACTGCATCTCTTTTTGAAATATCATTGTACCATCTGGTAAGATGTTTATAATCCACCAGTCCAATATCATGCCATTCATGTCGAGCTATCCAAGGAAAAGTTCCTATATCTGCAATGGTATAATCTGCTCCTGATAAAAATCTAGAATTAGATAATTTATCATCAAGTTCTCCATAAATTCTTTTTGAAATTTTAAAATATCTTTCCTCTCCAAATTTACTTTTGCCAGGATTATAATGATGAAATTGATGATGTTGTCCTAACATAGGTCCCACATAACCCATCTGGGCCATTAACCATTGGTTTATCTCTAATCGATTTTTTTTATCATAAAATTTTCCACTTAACTCTGCCAAGTAGATCAAAATAGCTCCTGATTCAAAAACTGTTTTATTATTTTTGTGATCTATGATCACAGGAATCTTACATAAAGGACTTATCTTCTTAAATTCTGGTTTAAATTGTTCACCTTTATTAATATCAATTTTAGTTGTTTTATATTCATAACCAATTTCTTCGAGCATAATACTAATTTTTTTTCCATTGGGTGTGTTTGCTGAAAAAAGCTCAATCACTCTTTTTTACCAAGTCTTTTAAGCAACTTTGATGATGTTGTAGTAAATTCAAATCTATATTTTTCATTTGGTCTAGCTAATTTAAAACAAGCTCTTGCTGCTAAAGCTCCTTCATGAAATCCTGACAAAATAAGTTTTAACTTCCCAGGGTAAGTACATATATCTCCAACAGCGTAAATTCCTTTTTGATTAGTTTCGAATTTTTCTGTATCAACTTTAATAGTTTTTTTATCGATGTTGAGGCCCCAATCTGCAATTGGGCCAAGCTGCATTATTAATCCAAAAAACCCCAAAACATAATCTGTTTTTAAATTTTTAATTTCTCCATCATCATGTTTGATATCAATGTTTTCTAGTTGACTAGAACCTTTTACATCAACTAATTGATATTTTGTGAAAAGTTGTATTTTTCCTGCATTTTTTAATTCTTTTATTTTGTCTACTGTTGCTTGCGCTCCTCTAAATTCGTCTCTTCTATGCACTAGGTTTACTTTTGAGGTTTTTGAAAGTTCGACCGCCCAATCCAATGCACTGTCTCCGCCCCCAAAAATTGAAATTGTTTTTCCCTCAAATTTTTTTTTATCTTTGACTGAATAAAATAACGATTTGTTTTCAAATTTTTCACATTCTTTTGGTGGAAACTTTCTTGGTTCAAAAGAGCCTACACCTCCAGCAATTATGACATTAGGGGTTAAAAAAGTTTTACCACTGTTAGTTTTGACAAACCAATTATCATCATCTCTTTTAACTTCATCGACCCTTTCATTTAAATGAAACTTAATATCAAATGGCTTTAATTGATTTATTAAATTATTCGTTAATTCTTCACCGGTACATTCTGGAACTGCAGGAATATCATAAATTGGTTTATCTGGGTAAAGTTCAATACATTGCCCTCCAATTTTATCTAAATTATCTACTACTTCACAGTCAAGACCAATTAATTTTAATTGATGAGCTGTAAATAATCCTGTCGGACCAGCTCCAATTATTAATGCATCAGTTTTTTTCATCTAACCTTGTTTTGATGGTATATTTACTATCAGACCATCAAGTCCATCTGAAACTATTAGTTGGCAGCTTAGTCTGCTATTTTTTTTTGGTTCAAAGGCCATATCCAACATATCTTCTTCTCCGTCTTCTTTTTTTGGAAGTTTATCTAACCAATCTTCTTTGACATAAACATGGCAAGTTGCACATGCCATTCCCCCACCACAGTCTGCGTCTATTCCTGGGATATCATTTTGAACTGCACCTTCCATAACTGTTAGACCGTTATCAACATCTATAGTGTGACTTTGATTATCATGAGTAACGTAAGTTATTTTAGCCATTGGGTATATATAAGCGTAAAAAAAAATAGGGCAAGTATGCAAAACATACTCGCCCTATAAATTTAATTTAACTTTAATTATCTTGCTCTAGCGCCAGCTCCAGAACTTACTGCAGCAGCCCAGATTACTAGACCAAATGCAATTTTGTTAATGAAGTCAGCTAAGTTGTAAACCACGTTAAGTGAGTTAGCATCTACACCACCTGTTAGGTAACCAAATACATAACCTAATGGGTAAATAGCCCAACCTACAGTTACAATCATTCTCATTGCACTGAAGGCAGTTACAAGAGCTTTATTTCCACTCTTAGCAGCAGCTTTTCCAGCTTCACCTGAGAATACTTCATAAAGAATGTATACCCAACCAGCCATACCGATAATAAAACCAAGTGTAGCGTTGATGTATCCAGCTTCTCCTAAGTATCCACCGATTAACATTACTAGTGAACCAAGTAACAATCTCCAGAAAATTCCAGAGCTTGCTTTTCTTACAGCTACTAGAATTAAATAAAATTCTATCATCTGTAATGGCACAGTAATTAACCAGTCAATATATCTGTATACTGTTGGTGAATCGCCTGTAGTCACCCATACATCTCTCATGTACATGTAGTGGATGAAAGCAATACCAGTTACAAGACCGGCTACTGTTACTGATGTTTTCCATGCTGGATTAACAGTGCTTCTTTCCATGAAGAAGAACGCTGTCGAAGCCAACATACCCATTGAAATTACCCAAAAGGAAATTCCAACAAAGTCATCTTGAGCTAACATAGCAGTCTCTGCGTTTGCAACACCTGTAACACCCATTAGGGCAACAGCTGTAAGAGCAAACAGTTTAAGTTTTTTCATAAAAAACTCCCTCTTTAGTTAGTTTTTACTTGTTAGTTTATATAAACTAAGCCTAGGCTTCCCTAAGCAAAGATTGTGGTTAGATACCAAATTAATTAGGTTATTAGAAGGCTAAATTGTCATTAATAAGCATTGATTTTACTTACTTTTTAAAATTAAATACAATTTTTAAGTTAAAAACCAAAAAAAGGTCAATATCGAATCAAATTTTTAATGTCGGATAAATTTAATAAAATCTACAATCAATCAATTAATAATCCTGAAGAATTTTGGAAAAACGCATCTGATGATATTTTTTGGTTTAAAAAACCAACTAAAATTTTAAACAAATCTAACCCTCCTTTTTATAAATGGTTTGAAGATGGTACAACAAACACTTGTTACAATGCTTTAGACACTCATATTGATAAGGGAAATGGAAAGAGAACAGCACTTATTTACGACAGTCCCATCACTGGTAATAAAAGCAAATTTACATATGAGGAATTAAAAGCAAAAGTTTCTAAATTTGCTGGAGCACTTAAAGATCAAGGAGTTATTAAGGGTGATAGAGTAATTATTTACATGCCTATGATACCAGAGGCAGTAATTGCCATGTTAGCTTGTGCAAGAATAGGAGCAATTCACTCTGTAGTCTTTGGAGGTTTTGCCTCTAATGAACTTGCAAGTAGAATAGATGATAGCAAAGCAAAAATATTGGTAACTGCTTCATGTGGTTTTGAGCCTGGAAGAACTGTAGAATATAAACCTTTAGTAGATGAAGCTATTAAACAAGCAAAACATAAAATTGAAAAAATGATTTTGTTTCAAAGAACTGGTCATGAAGTAAAATTAAATGCTCCAACTGAGGTAGACTGGAAAGAAGTAGTTTCAAATGCTAAAGATACAGATTGTGTTGAACTAAGTTCAAACGAATTTGCTTATATTCTTTATACATCAGGAACAACAGGGACTCCTAAGGGGATAGTTAGAGATATTGGTGGTCATATAGTGGCGCTAAAATGGACTATGAAAAATATTTATAACATAGATGAGGGAGACATCTGGTGGTCTGCGAGTGATATTGGTTGGATCGTAGGACATTCTTATATTGTTTATGCCCCTTTGTTTAAAGGTTGTACAACAATATTATTTGAAGGAAAACCAGTAGGCACTCCTGATGCAGGTGCCTTTTGGAAAATCATTTCTGATTATAAAGTTAAATCTTTATTTACTGCCCCTACTGCTTTCAGAGCTATTAAAAAAGAAGATCCTGAAGGTAAGTTTTTTTCTAAGTATGATCTTTCAAAATTCGAAAGCCTTTTTCTTGCAGGTGAAAGAGCTGATCCAGATACAATTAAATGGGCAGAAAACTTATTGAAAGTTCCTGTAATTGATCATTGGTGGCAAACTGAAACTAGTTGGGCAATTAGTTCTAATTGCACTGGTATTGAAATGATGGAAACAAAATACGGTTCTGCATGTAAAGCTGTTCCTGGCTATGATGTAAAAGTAATTAAATCTGATCAAACTTTGGCTAAGCCGAATGAAATGGGAGATATAGTTGTTAAACTTCCCTTGCCTCCTGGAACTTTCCCAACACTTTGGAATGCTGATCAAAGATATAAAGAAAATTATATGTCAAACTATGACGGTTTTTATCAAACTTATGATGCAGGACACATAGATGAGGATGGTTATATTTGGATTATGTCTAGAACAGATGACATAATCAATGTTGCTGGTCATAGATTATCTACAGGGGCCATCGAAGAAGTTTTATCTGAGCACCAATCTGTTGCTGAGTGTGCTGTTCTTGGTGTCGCTGATAAACTAAAAGGCCAATTACCTATTGGATTGATTGTTTTAAAAGCAGGCGTGGATAAAGATAATGAAACTATTTCAAAAGAATGTGTTCAAATGGTTAGAGCTAAAATTGGTCCTGTTGCAGCTTTTAAAGTAGCGATAGTCATTAAACGACTTCCAAAAACAAGATCAGGTAAAATTCTAAGAGGTACCATAAGAAAGATTGCAGATAATGTTGAGTATAAAATGCCACCCACAATTGATGATCCAGCTATTTTAGATGAAATAAAACAAGATCTAATCAAAAGTAATATTTTAAAAAGTGCTTAAAACTTATTTATTTCTAGTAGGTGCAATATTTTGTGAAGTTGCAGGCACAATGCTTCTTCCAGTATCTCAAAATTTTACAAAATTAATTCCAACAACTTTTTTGGCAATCTTCTACTTAATTGCATTATATCTTTTAACATTCGTTGTAAATAAGCTTCCAATAGCAATTGTTTATGCTACATGGAGTGGTCTTGGAATATTTACTATAGCAATACTAGGATATATATTTTTTAAGCAAACTCTTGCTTGGCAAGCAATATTAGGATTGTTTTTAATCGTAATCGGAGTTGTATTAGTAAATAGTTTTACAGTAAAAATTAATTAAATTTTAAAGGAGTTCCATCTGGATCTCCTAAAATTTTACCATCTTTCATTTTTATTTTTCCTGAAATAATTGTTGAAACTGGAGTTCCTTTAAATTCAAAGCCATTAAAAGGAGACCATCCATATTTACTTTCAATATCTTCATTTTTAATTATAATTTTTTTATTCATATCAACTATTGTAAAGTCAGCATCAAAGCCTTCTTTTATAAATCCCTTATTTTTTATTCCAAAAATCTTAACTGGATTTTCACAAACTAAATTCATTAATTGATTAAGTGAAAGTTTACCATCATTAATATGATTTAACATAACAGGCAAAAGAGTTTGAACTCCAGGCATTCCTGAAGGAGAATTAGGATATTCTTTTTCTTTGTTAATTTTTAAATGAGGAGCGTGATCTGAACCAATTGTATCATTTAGATTATTTTTGACTGCATACCATAATCTATCATAGTGAGATTTATCCCTTATGGGAGGATTCATTTGTGCATAAGTTCCTAATTTATCATAACAGTCTGGCGCATAAATTGTTAAATGTTGTGGAGTAATTTCGAAAGTAATATTTCCTTTGTGTTGTGATAAAAAATCAATCTCTTGCTTTGTTGTAATATGTAAAACATGAGCCTTTTTATTATACTTTTCAGCAAGTCTTACTATTCTTCTAGTTGAGGAAATTGCACATTCATCACTTCTCCAAATTGGATGTGAATGAACATCACCGTTTTTAATTAATTTTTTATTGATATTTAGGATAGCTTCATCTTCTGAGTGAACAGCTACAACTTTTGAGCTATTCTTAAACACTGTTTCAATATCTTTTTCATCTGCAACCAGTAAATTTCCAGTTGAAGAACCTGCAAACAGTTTTATGCCACAACAACCCTCCAAATTTTTGAGATCTGATAATTCATCTGCATTATCTGCTGTTGCACCAAAATAAAAAGCATAATTACAATACATTCTGTTTTTAGCCAGATCTAATTTTCTTTGGAATTCTTTTTTTGTTGAAGTTGGTGGATTGGTATTAGGCATTTCAAATACTGCTGTTATTCCACCTGCTACAGCTGCTCTACTACCTGAATTTAAATCCTCAGTATCAGTTGAGCCAGGTTCTCTAAAATGAGTCTGAGTATCTATACAGCCAGGTAAAACTGTTAAACCTTTGGCCTCAATAATCTCTTTTGCCTCCTCTGAAATTTGTCCAATCTGTTGAATTTTTCCATCCTTAATAGATACGTCGACATCTTTCAACTCACCACCAATATAACACTGTCCATTTTTGATTATTAGATCTAACATTTAAAAAAAAAATAACTATATGAAAAATAAATAATATCAAGTAATTATGAAAGATAACGTACATATATTAGAGGATAGAGCGATACTTTATATTAAAGGCTTAGATGCAGAAGATTTTTTACAAAATCTGATAACAAATGATATTAATAAGGTGTCTGAGAACTCCAGCTGTTTTGCTTCTTTATTAACTCCTCAAGGCAAATTTTTATTTGAATTTATTATAACTAAACATAAGGCAGGTTATTTTATTGACTGCGAAAAAAATCAATCCAGGGAAATATTCAATCAATTAAATCTCTATAAAATTAGATCTAGGGTTGAAATTTTAAATTTAAGTAATGAGTTTGTTGTAGCAAG
>CACHRX010000026.1 GCA_902582385.1 uncultured Pelagibacteraceae bacterium
ATAAACCGAAAAATAAAACTATACCAAATAATAAAAATATTGTTGTTCTTCTTGGTATTACAATTTTTTTAAATGAATAACTTGGAAATTTACTTATCAAAAGTAATGATGTTGCCACAAAAAATATTGGAACAATAATATTAAAATTTAATTGAATATAATCAAAACCACTAAGACTTACTATAAGTGGAGTTAACAATAATATTGCACCAGCTGGAGACGGCACTCCCTCAAAAAAATTATCTTTCCAGGAAGGTTCTTGGTTTGAGTTAATATTAAATCTTGCTAGTCTTAAGGCAACACAAATTACATATACCAAACATAATAACCATCCAAATCTTCCTAACGTATTTAATTTCCAGAAGTACATAATGAATGCCGGTGCTACTCCAAAACTTATTACATCCGTTAAAGAATCTAATTCTTTTCCAACTTTTGAGGTCCCCTTAATAAGTCTAGCTATTCTTCCATCTAGACCATCAATTAAGGCAGCAAAAATTATTGCAATAATTGCTATCTCAAATCTTCCATCCAAAGCAAATCGGATTGAACTTAAACCAATACATACACCCATGAGGGTTAACATATTTGGTAAAATCATTCTTGCACTTTTTTTATCTGCCACAATTTTTAGATTTGGTTTTTTTTGTTCCATATTATTTTTTTGCAAGTAGTGTTTCGCCCGAAATAGCTTTTTGACCAACTTTTACAAGTGGCTCATAATTTTCATAATATATATCGGCTCTACTGCCAAATCGTATCATGCCAATACGATCTCCTTGTTTCAACTCTTGATCTTTATTAGTTTCACAAACTATTCTTCGTGCAACTAATCCAGCTATTTGGACAACTATGATGTTATTGTTGTGAGGGTCTTTAATTTTGAAATAATTTCTTTCATTATCTTCACTCGCTTTATCCAGTGAAGCGTTTACAAATTTACCAGGTTTATATAAAATTTCTTCAATCTTGCCTGCACATGGAGTTCTGTTTACATGACAATCAAAGACATTCATAAAAACACTAATTTTTTTAAATTTTTTATTTTCAAGACCAAGTTCTATAGGCCCATCAACTTCTTCTACCTTAATCACCTCACCATCTGCTGGACTAACAAGATAATTATCGTCATCTATAATAACTCTGTCTGGATCTCTAAAAAAATAATAAACCCAAACAGTTAATACCAAACCGATAAGACCTAGGAAATTGCTAAAAATATAAAATATTATTGTGATTATTCCAGCTATAACTAAAAATTTATAACCTTCAGCGTGAATTTTTGGAAATATTTTACTAAACATATTCTTCTATTTGATAATTTGTCATTAATATGTATATAAAATCGCGAAATTCAATTATTAAGATAAAAATATAAGTGAGCAAAATTAGCGTTAAAAACCCAATAGTAGAGTTAGATGGCGATGAAATGACCAGAATAATCTGGGAATTTATTAAAAAAAAATTGATACTTCCATATTTAGATCTTGGCATCGAGTATTACGATTTAGGAATGAAAAGTAGAGATGACTCAGATGATCAAATAACTATTGAATCTGCTAATGCAATTAAAAAAATTGGTGTTGGTATCAAATGTGCAACGATAACTCCTGATGAAGCTCGTGTAGAAGAATTTAAATTAAAAAAAATGTGGAGATCCCCAAATGGAACTATCCGAAATATTATTGGAGGAACTGTATTTAGAGAACCAATAATTTGTTCCAATATTCCAAAACTTGTACCATCTTGGTCTGACCCGGTGGTGATAGGTAGACATGCATTTGGTGACCAATATAGAGCAACTGATTTTAAAGTACCTGGAAGAGGTAAGATGGAAGTAAAATGGACATCTGAAGATGGTAAAGATGAAATTAAATATGAAGTGTTTAATTTTACAGGGCCAGGGGTTGCACTTTCAATGTACAATTTAGACAAATCAATTGAGGATTTTGCAAGATCTTGTTTTAGTTATGGATTAATTAAGAATTGGCCAGTTTACTTATCAACTAAAAATACAATTCTAAAAAAATACGATGGAAGATTTAAAGATATATTTGAAGAGATCTATAACAAAGATTTCAAGAAAAAGTTTGATGATGCAAAAATTACTTATGAACACAGATTAATTGACGACATGGTGGCATGTGCAATGAAGTGGAGTGGTAAGTATATATGGGCTTGTAAAAATTACGACGGTGATGTTCAATCTGATACCATGGCTCAAGGATATGGTTCACTTGGTTTAATGACAAGCACACTGCTTACACCTGACGGAAAAATAATGGAGGCGGAAGCAGCTCACGGAACAGTAACCAGACATTACAGAATGCACCAACAAGGAAAAGAGACTTCAACTAATCCAATTGCCTCAATTTTTGCATGGACAAGAGGGTTAGCACATAGAGGAAAGCTTGATGGAAATGATGAACTAATTAAATTTGCTAATACAATTGAAAAAGTTTGTATTGAGAGTGTTGAAAATGGCTCTATGACAAAAGATCTTGCAATATTAGTTGGGCCATCAAGTAAATATCTTACAACTAATCAATTTCTCGATGTAATTGATAACAATCTTAGACAAAAGTTAAATTAAAGCTTTTATTTTTTCAAAAGCTTGATCAATTTTATTCTTATCTTGTCCTCCAGCTTGGGCGAAATCTTTTCGACCACCACCACCTTTGCCACCAATAATTTCTGAACCTAACTTTGCAAATTTTACAGCATCATATTTATCAACTAATTTATCGGTAACACCAATCCCTAAACCAACTTTATCTTCACTAATTGCAAAGACAATTATAATTCCATCACCGAGTTCTTTTTTCCCACTATCAACTAATTTTCTTAAATCTTTTGGAGGTAAATCTTGCACTTTTTGAAATCTAACTTTTATATCATTTATTTTTTGGTCATTAATAATATTTTTTGTTTTATCTTGGAGAACTGAGCTAACATTTAATTGCTCAAGTTGTTTTGAAAGATTTTTTATAATTTCTTTTAAATCTTTATTGTCAACTTTAGGTTTACCTCCTAATTTGATTATTTGTGATGACAAATCTTTGATAGTCCCCTCATCTTTTTGTACAGATAAAGTTGATAACTTTTCTTTATTCTTAATAAAATCCTCGAGCTGTTTGTCTCTTAAAGCTTCAACTCTTCTCACTCCTGCAGCAATAGATGATTGACTAACTGTTTTGAATTTTCCAATAACTCCAGTATTTTTTACATGTGTTCCACCACATAATTCTGTTGAAAAATAGGTATTTTTTTCCTTACCCATTGAAACAACACGAACTTCTTCACCATATTTTTCACCAAAAAAAGCTAATGCTCCCTTTTCTATTGCAGCTTTAGGGGTCATAATTCTTGTGGTGACCTCGGAACCATTTTGAACATATTCATTAACTAATTTATCTATTGTCTCTAATTCCTCATTAGTAATTGGTTTCATATGACTAAAATCAAACCTTAAACGATCCGGTGCAACTAAAGATCCTTTTTGCATCACGTGCTTACCCAGAGTTCTTCTTAAAGACTCATGAAGTAAGTGAGTTGCTGAATGATAAGCTTTCAAATTGTCTCTTCTCTCAACATCAATTTTCATTTCAACTACATCATTAGTTTTAATTTCACCAGTCTTTACAGATCCATAATGAACAAATAAATCTCCAAGTTTTTTTTGTGTATCCTCAACTTCAAAAATAGAATTTCCAGATACTATTCTACCTTTATCTCCAAGTTGTCCTCCAGACTCACCATAAAAAGGAGTTTGATTAGTTATTATCATTCCTTCTTCTCCAGTAGCTAAAGATTTTGTCTCTTGATTATCTTTAATTATATTTAACACCACTCCCTCAGATTGATTAGATTCGTAACCCAAAAATTCTGTAGGTCCAGTCTTATCCTTTATTGAAAACCAAATTTCTTCTTCTGAACTGTCCCCAGATCCTTTCCAATTTTTTTTTGCAAGTTCTTTACTTTTTATCATCAACTCATTAAATTTTTTATGATCAACTTTTAATAATCTATTTTTTAAAATATCTTCTGTGAGATCTAATGGAAAACCATAAGTATCATATAATTTAAATGCTACTTCACCAGATAAAACTTTATCAATTTTTGAAATTTCATCATTTAAAATCTTAATTCCTCTGTCAAGTAAAACTAAAAATTTTTCCTCTTCCATTTTTAATGTTTCCGTTATCAAAGACTCGGATCTCTCTAACTCTGGATAATTTCCAGACATTTCATTTTTTAAAGACTCAAAGATTTTATAAAAAATGGGTTCTTTCGAACCTAGTAAATGAGAATGTCTCATTCCTCTTCTCATAATTCTTCGTAAGACATATCCACGACCTTCATTTGATGGCAAAACACCCTCTGCTAAAAGAAATGAACTTGCTCTTAAATGATCGGCAATTACCCTAAAACTCGAAATATTTTTATCTGTTTGTCTGACTTTTGTTACATCAGATATTGAGCTTATTAGTTTCTTAAAGTGATCTGTTTGATAATTGTCATGTGTTCCTTGTAAAAGGGCTGCAATTCTTTCTAATCCCATCCCTGTATCGACCGATGGCTTTGGTAAATCTATTCTTTTATCTTTTGATACCTGCTCATATTGCATAAAAACCAGGTTCCAAATTTCAATAAAACGATCTCCATCTTGTTCTTTAGTACCTGGTAAACCCCCTTTTAAATGATCACCATGATCATAAAAAATTTCTGAACATGGTCCACAAGGTCCTGTTTCTCCCATTGACCAAAAGTTATCTGATGTTGAAATTCTAATTATTCTATCATCGCTAAAACCCGCTATTTTCTTCCAAAAATTGAAGGCTTCATCATCCTCATGAAAAACGGTTACATAAATTCTGTTTTTATCTAAACCAAAATCTTTAGTGATTAAATTCCATGCGAGTTCAATTCCTCTTTCTTTAAAATAATCTCCAAAAGAAAAATTTCCTAGCATTTCAAAAAAAGTATGGTGTCGAGGTGTATAACCAACGTTTTCTAAATCATTATGTTTACCACCTGCTCTAACACATTTTTGTGATGTAGTGGCTCTTTGATAGTCTCTTTTTTCTAAACCAGTAAAAACATTTTTAAACTGAACCATACCAGAGTTGGCAAACATCAATGTTGGGTCGTTGTTTGGAACTAAATTACTAGACTCAACAATCTTATGATCGTTTTTCTCAAAGTACTTTAAGAAAGTTTCTCTTATTTGATTTAACGATTTCTGAGCCATATTTTTAAAATACAGCTTTTTTATTTTATGTCTAGATAACGATAAGGGGGTAAAGGCGCTTAAATAAGCGCCTTTATAATTTAAAGATGACCTTTAATTCTAGTTCTTTTTAGAAGGAGTAGCTTCTTTGTCTGCTTCTTCTTTTTCAGCTACTTTTTTCTCTTTTTCAATTTTTTCAGGACTTAGTGGATTTCCCTCAATTTTCTTTGAGATCACACCTGCTTTTTCTCTAATTGCCATTTCAATTTCCGCAGCAACTTGTGGATTTTGAGCTAAATAGACTTTAGCATTTTCTCTACCTTGTCCTATTTTCTCACCCTTATAAGCATACCATGCTCCTGATTTTTCAATAATATCAGCTTTAGCTCCTAGGTCTACTAACTCACCCATTTTACTAATTCCTTTTCCATACATTAAATCGAACTCAACGACTTTAAATGGTGGTGCAACTTTATTTTTAACTACTTTTACTCTTGTAGAGTTACCAATAATTTCATCTTTATCTTTGATGGCACCAATTCTTCTAATATCCATTCTCACAGATGAATAAAACTTAAGTGCATTTCCACCTGATGTTGTTTCAGGACTTCCAAACATAACTCCTATTTTCATTCTAATTTGGTTAATGAAAATCATCATTGTGTTTGTATTTGAAATTGAACCAGTTAATTTTCTTAAAGCCTGACTCATTAATCTTGATTGAAGACCCACATGATGATCACCCATCTCACCCTCAATTTCAGCTCTTGGAGTTAATGCTGCAACAGAGTCAATTACGATTACTGAAATAGAGCCTGATTTTACTAGTGTATCTGCTATTTCTAAAGCTTGCTCCCCTGCATCTGGTTGAGAGATTAAAAGCTCTTCAGTGTTCACTCCTAATTTTTTTGCATAAACTGGGTCTAAAGCATGTTCTGCATCAACGAATGCACAGATGCCACCAGCTTTTTGAGCTTCGGCAACAACTTGTAATGCTAATGTTGTTTTTCCAGATGACTCTGGTCCATAAACTTCAACAATTCTTCCTTTAGGTAATCCACCTATTCCTAAAGCTAAATCTAAACTTAGAGATCCTGTAGATATCGACTCGATATCCATAGCTCTTTTTTCACCTAACTTCATAACTGAACCTTTTCCGAAGTTGTCAGTTATCTGGCTGATCGCAGCATCTAATGCCTTGTTCTTTTCTTTAACATCCATTTCTTGATCTTTAGTAGATTTAACTACCTTTAAATTATTTTTTGTCATTTAAGCCTCTTTTTTATTAATTATTAACACTCGAATCATATAATTATTATGTACTACTTTTGTTCTCATTTGCAAGATTTAATTAATTTAGCTTAAAAAAGCCCTATTTTATTGAATTTTTAGGTGATTACTGTTCAACAATCCAATAGATTTTAGCAGATTAAATTGAGAGAGAATGTAGTTTCTTTCAGAATCAGCTAATGAAATTTGAGCATTGAGCAATAAAGAGTTCGATTGGATAACTTCTAAAGTAGTCCTATCTGAACCACTATTATATTCAGCTACAATCCCTTCGTTAGCAATTTCAGCAGCATTGACTTGCACCCTTACAGAATTTAACAAACTTTTATTTGATTTATAATTAGACCATGCACTAGCAACATCTGTTTGATTTTTTTTAGTCATATTATCAAGTAATAAATTTTTTCGAGTTTCAGAGCTTTTGTTTTTTTTTAATGAAGCAATATTTTTTCCACCTGAGAAAAATGGCCATGATACAGTAGCTTTTAGAGTATCCTTTTCTCTTTCATCAAAAGTGGAACTTAAGTCATCAGTTTTTGACCTATCAAAAGATAAGGTTGCTGAAGGTGCTAAATCAGATTTAGCACTTGCTGTGTCTTTTTTTGCTTGCTCATATTCTAGTTTAGCAATAATCAAATCAGGATTATTTTTTATTGATATTTTAATTGCAGAATTTAATTGCTCTGGCAAACTTATTTCTTTAATTGATCCTTTATCTAACGACTCAGGATCATTAATACTGCCAATAATATTTTCATAATTTAATTTGCTCGTTAAGAAATCATTTTCTGCCTGTATTAGTTTTGCTTGAGCACCAGCTAAAGATGATTCAGATTGAGCAACATCTGATAATGAAATTTGGCCTCTTTCAAGTCTAATTTTATCTGTCTCAACTTGTCTATCTAATAAATTAACGTTTGATTTATTTATCTTAAGTTTTTCATTTGCTGTGATGAGCCCCGTGTAAGCCTCAATAGATTTGTATAAAATTTCTTGTTCTTTCTTTAAAAATTTTGCATTTGCTAAATCAATCCCTATCTTGCTTTTTGCTAATTCAGCTCCTCTACCGAAATCAATTAAAGTTTGAGTAACTGTTATTGACTTGGTAGTTGGATCTACATCATTGATGCCAGCATCAGTTCCATTTCTATTTGTCAACTTATCTGTATCCTCTTGGCTTTTACTGCCACTTAAAGTTATAGTAGGAAGGTAAGCTCCT
>CACHRX010000027.1 GCA_902582385.1 uncultured Pelagibacteraceae bacterium
ATTTCATCATCATTAATATCTTGAAATCCATATATCGTGTCGTATCCAAGTGTCCAAAATATGGCTCCTAAATAGAAAATTATTATTATTAAATCAATATTACTATTAACTGAGGTCCATCCGAGTAGTAGGCCGTAATTAAAAGTTATTCCTAAAAAAAGCTGAGGCCAATAAGTAAATCTCTTCATTAATGGATATGTGAAAGCTAAAGGCATAGATGCTAAAGCTAAAAAAATTGTAATATGATTAAAGTTAATTAGAACTAAAAAGGCGATTAAGCAAAGAAAACTTGAATAAAGTAACCCAAGCTTGACAGAAATTTTACCAGCAGCAATTGGCCTATATTTAGTTCTTACAACTTTTCCATCATATTTTTTGTCAAATATATCATTAACAATACAACCAGCTGATCTCATCAATATTGAACCAAGAAAAAAAAGTACTAGATAATAAAAATAAGTATTTAAGTTTGAGGAAAAATCATAAGCTATAGTTAATCCCCATGCACATGGCCAAAAAAGTAACATATACCCAATAGGTTTTTTGAGTCTTGTAACTTCAATAAAAAGATTTAATTGGTTCATAAGATTTTACTTGTAAATAACAAACGCAAGATTGATAATCAAACTGATTCGTATGAATATAGATTATACTGTTACAGCTTTAATGTTTCCGGCAATTCCATTGATAATGGGCGTTTATAGTAATAGGTTTCATTCTTTAAGTGCTCTGATAAGAGAATTACATGATGAACATGTTTATGAAAAACATGTCCCTCCTGAATGGAAAAAACAGTTTATTAATTTAAGTGGAAGAATTACTTTACTAAGATGGTCAATATTGTTTGGAGCTTTTGGTTTTTTATTTAACATGCTTACTGTTCTTGGGCTTTATTTGGATGAGGTTTTCATAGCAAGACTAATTTTTGGATCGTGTTGTTTATCTATGATGATTTCGATACTTTTTTTTATTAGAGAAATTCATATTTCTACTAATGCTCTTAGATTACATATGTCAGATATGGATGTTAAAGTAGATTAAGGTATAATAACTGCTGGACCAGTTAACAACCTAGACTCCAAATCTCTATGAGCTTGAGCTACATCTTTAAGAAAATATTTTTTTGAAATTTTAACTGTAAATTTTTTTGTTAAAATAGCATCAAATACCTTTTTCGCTGACTCGACAAGCTCTTCTCTTTTTACAGTGTAATGTGCAATTGATGGACGAGTAAAAAATAAGCCTTTAGTGTTAATATCTTTTTTTATATCTAATGAATCTACATAACCAGAGGCATTTCCAAAAGCTACCATCATCCCTCTTATCTTTAATGTCTCGATTGAACCTTTGAACGTTTTAACACCAACACCATCATAAACAACATCAATACCATTTTTTCCAACTATTTTTTCTACTTCTTCAACAAAATCTTTTTCAGAGTAGTTGATAACATGATGGCAGCCATTTTTTTTTGCAATCTCCTCTTTGGCTTTGGATCCTACAGTTCCAATAACTTGTGCACCTAAAGAATTAGCCCATGGACATAAAATTTGGCCTAAAGCACCCGCTGCCGCGTGGTATAAAACTTTATCGCCTTTTTTTAAAGGATAGGCTCTATGTAATAAATATTCTGCAGTAATTCCTTTTAAAGTGATGCATGATGCTACTTCATCTGAAATACCATCTGGAACTGCAACTAATTTTTCTTGAGGCATAATTTGTTTTTCGGAGTAGGCACCAATAGGCATTGATGCATGAGTTACTCTATCACCCACTTTAAATAAACTTACTTCTGAACCAATCTCTTCAATTTGTCCACAAGCCTCAAGACCAATACCACTAGGGAGTGGAATAGGGTAAAGTCCAGTTCGATGATAGATATCAATAAAGTTTAATCCAATAGAATTATTTTTTATTAAAACTTCTTTTGTACCAGGTTTTCCAACCTCAATATCTTGAATTTTAAGAACTTCAGGTCCACCAAATTTTTCTATTTTTATTGATTTCATTATTTATTTTACAAAGGTACCATTATGATAATCTTGGACAGCTTGCAATATTTCAGCTTTAGTATTCATTACAAATGGGCCACCCCTAGCTATTTCTTCGTTAATCGGTTTTCCTGAAATAAGTAAGAATTTTGTATTCGTTTGTGCTATGACTTTTAAAGCCTCACCTTTTGATAGTAAAATTAATGTACTATCTTTTACTTTATCGTGTTTTTTTTCACCAATTTTTATTTCACCGTTAATTAAGTATATAAATGTATTGTGAGTAGAGGATAGACTGTAATTAAATTCTTTTTCTTTTTTCAACTGAACATCAAAATAAGTAGGATCTACATTATGTTCCTTAACAGGACCTTCAGCTTTTTCAAATTTACCAGCGATAACCTTAACCTGCTTGTCATCATCTTTGTGAATGCTCATTTTGTCTGCATCAATATAAATGTACTCTGGTTTACTCATTTTTAATTTAGCTGGCATATTTATCCATAATTGAAATCCGTGAAGTTTACCTTCTTTCATCGCAGGCATTTCAGAGTGAATTATTCCACTTCCAGTTTTCATCCACTGTACATCACCAGCAGTCATTCTTCCTTCACCTCCAGTACTGTCTTTATGTTCAAAGTCACCTGCAAGCATATAAGTAACTGTTTCAATACCTCTATGTGGATGAGGGGGAAAGCCTGCAATATAATCTTGACTATTTTCAGAACCAAATTCATCTAACATTAAAAAAGGATCAAAGTAATTAGGTTCAACACCAATACTTCTTTTTAACTTAACTCCTGCTCCATCAGAAGCTAGAATTGGTTCTATTATTTTATCTACTTCAATTATCATATTTTATCAGAATAATTGTTATATCTGAATTTTCAATGTTACTTTTTGTTATGTGAACCGTCACAAAAGGGTTGATTGTTAGTCTGTTTACAAGCACAAAAAAAAATTTTTTTTGTGAATTCAGCTTTATGTACCACAGGTTTAAATTGAGTTCCTTTGTGTGAGCCATCACAGAATGGTTGTTTAGAGCTGTTACCACAACTGCACCAATAATAAGACTTCCCTTGTTCAACGGCTATTGCAATTGCTCCTTCTCCTGCTCTTTTTCCTTTAATCATGTCCTCCTTGAATTAATTTTGTTAATTCACTTAAATTTTTAATTTCACTTTGGGGTTTATAATCCAAATTGTCAAAAATACTATTATTCCTATTTACCCAAATTGAGTTAAAGCCATAATTTCCTCCACCTGAAACATCCCATGTATTTGCACTCAAGAAAGCAACTTCATTTTTTTCAATTTTATATTTTTTTATTGGTATATCGTAGACTTTTGAGTCTGGCTTATAAACTCCTACTTCCTCAATAGAAAATAAATCATCAAATAAATCATCTAAATCATTACTCTTAACCAATTCATTTAAGAGAGAAGGAGTCCCATTTGAAAGCATAGCTAATTTAAAATTTTTTTCTTTTAATTTTTTTAGAGTTTCTGGAACTTCTTTAAAGGTAGAGAGAACTTTATATAAATTTAACAATTCATTTTTCATTGAGGGATCAATATTAAAAGCTTTCATTGATTTATCTAAACTGTCTTCTGTAATTTGCCAAAAATCTTTGTGTTTTTTCATTAAACTTCTTAACCAAGTATATTCTAATTGAGTAGTTCTCCAATAATTTGCAAAACCTTCCCACTTATCTCCAATTTTATCTTTACATTTCTCAGCAGCTGAATTGACATCAAACAATGTCCCGTAGGCATCAAAAATTATTGCTTTAATATTTTTCATAAACTAACTTAACATAAATGAGTATTATTAGATTATTTTTTTCAGCGACATTATCTGCTGACATGATTGACAAATTGGGTAAGTCTCAATCTCATTATTTAAGTAAAGTGATGAGAATAAAAGAAAATGAGGTTTTTTCTTTATTTAATAAAAATGGAGAATGGGAAGCAAAAGTTTTAGGAATATCAAAAAGTATAGTTGAATTTAAAACAATTAAACAATTAAGACAAAAAGAAAATTTTAAAGAATTATGGTTAGCTTTTTCTCCTATTAAATCAAATTATCAAAACTTTATGATCCAAAAAGCAACAGAGTTAGGTGTGACAAGATTCTTACCAATTATTTTTGACCGGACAGTGGTTAGAAAAATAAATAAAGAACGTTTAGAAAAAATTGTAATTGAAGCAAGTGAGCAATCAAACCGTATTAATGTACCCATAGTTGAGGAGTCTCAAAACTTAAATAATTTTTTAAAGACTAACTCAATAGATTTAATTTTTACAGATTTAAATTCTAATAATAATAAAATTGATAAATCTAAACTTACGGATAATCCAGTTTGTATTATTGTAGGTCCAGAGGGTGATTTTTCAGAAGCTGAAAGAGAGAAGATTCTTTCATTTAAAGGTGTTCAGCAAATAAAAATTAATGAAAATATTTTAAGGTCAGAAACAGCGGTCATATCTGCGATTTCCATCGTAAATCATGTGATTAATTGATAAATTGTCGCGAAAACTAAAGTGTAATTTTTATAAAAGAGCTTTATATAGCTAAGTAAATGAAAAAAATTTTATTAATAATTTCAAGCATTTTTATTTCTGGAAATACATTTGCTGACCAACCTAAAGACTGGCAATTAGGTTTTCAAAATCCTGCATCAGATGGAATGAGAGATATTGTTAATTTTCATAATAATCTTTTACTTCCAATTATAATTGCAATTAGTGTTTTTGTTTTATTTTTGATGTTATATGCATGTGTAAGATTTAGAGCTTCAGCAAATCCAAATCCTTCAAAAAGAACTCACAATGTTACTGTAGAAATTCTATGGACTTTGATTCCATGTTTAATTTTAATAGTAATGGCTGTTCCATCATTTAAGATTTTATATAAACAAGATGCAATTCCAAAAGCTGATTTAACTATTAAAGCTGTAGGATATCAGTGGTATTGGGGATATGAATATCCTGACGAAAATATAATATTCGAATCATATATGATTGAAGAAAAAGATTTGAGATCAGATCAACCTAGACTACTTTCAGTAGATAATGAAGTTGTTGTTCCAGTAAATAAAGTTGTAAAAGTTTTAATCACAGCTAATGATGTTTTACACGCATGGGCATTACCAGCATTTGGTGTTAAAAGAGATGCAGTCCCAGGGAGAATTAACGAGACATGGTTTAAAGCAGAAAAAGAGGGAACTTACTACGGTCAGTGTTCTGAACTATGTGGAATTAAACATGCTTTTATGCCAATTACTGTTAAGGTAGTAAGTGATGAAGAATACCAAGAATGGTTATCAGAGGCACGAGTAAAATTTGCAAAAGAAGAAATTGAAAATGATGAATTAAAAATAGCGAGTAAATAAATATGTATACACAAACTGCATCATCTGACGATCATCATACCCCAACAGGTTGGAAACGTTGGGCTTACTCAACTAACCACAAAGATATAGGTACAATGTATCTAATCTTTGCAATTGTTGCAGGGGTGATTGGAACAGCATTTTCAGTTTTAATGAGAATGGAGTTGATGCATCCTGGTGATGGTATCTTAGGTGGAAATTATCATTTATACAATGTGTTAGTAACTGGTCATGGTTTAATCATGATTTTTTTTATGGTGATGCCAGCAATGATAGGTGGCTTTGGTAATTGGTTTGTTCCAATTATGATTGGTGCCCCCGATATGGCATTTCCAAGAATGAACAATATTTCTTTTTGGTTGTTACCAGTTTCGTTAACACTATTAATTTTATCAATTTTCGTTGATGGGCCTCCAGGTCAAACAGGAGTAGGTGGTGGATGGACCATTTATCCTCCATTGTCATCTAAAGCAGGCCAGCCAGGTCCAGCTATGGATTTAGCGATTTTGAGTTTACACTTAGCAGGAGCCTCTTCAATTTTAGGCGCTGTGAATTTTATCACTACGATTTTAAATATGAGAACTCCAGGTATGACGCTGCATAAAATGCCTCTATTTGCCTGGTCAATTCTAGTAACAGCATTTTTATTGTTACTATCTTTACCAGTGCTTGCGGGAGCAATTACCATGTTATTAACTGATAGGAATTTTGGAACTGCATTCTTTGAAGCCCAAACAGGAGGTGACCCAGTTTTATTCCAACATTTATTTTGGTTCTTTGGTCATCCAGAAGTTTATATTTTAATTCTACCAGGCTTTGGAATGATAAGCCATATTGTTTCAACATTTTCTAGAAAACCAGTTTTTGGTTATTTAGGTATGGCATATGCAATGGTAGCAATTGGAATTGTAGGATTTGTCGTATGGGCTCACCACATGTATACTGTAGGTTTAAGCACTGATACAAAAGCTTATTTCCTTGCCGCAACTATGATTATAGCTGTTCCGACAGGTATTAAAATTTTTTCATGGATTGCAACGATGTGGGGTGGATCAATATCGTTTAAGACACCTATGATGTGGGCACTTGGATTTATATTTATGTTTACTGTTGGTGGTGTAACAGGCGTGGTATTGGCAAACGCTGGAGTAGACACTGCAATGCATGATACTTATTATGTAGTAGCACATTTTCATTATGTCTTATCTTTAGGTGCAGTTTTTGCAATATTTGCGGGTTTTTATTATTGGTTTTCAAAAATGTCTGGCTATGAATACTCTGAATGGTTAGGACATTTACATTTTTGGTTAACATTTATAGGTGTGAATTTAATTTTCTTTCCTCAACATTTCCTAGGATTAGCTGGAATGCCTAGAAGATATGCAGATTATCCTGATGCTTTTGCTGGATGGAATTATATATCTTCAGTAGGCTCGTATGTTGCAGTAGCAGGTTTAGCAGTATTTTTTGTAAATTTAATTTATTCATTTGCAAAGAAAAAAGCAGCTACGCAAAACCCTTGGGGAGTAGGAGCCACTACCTTAGAATGGACTGTACCATCTCCACCAAATTTTCATACATTTGATGAATTGCCTAAATTTGAAGATGATCAGGAAGCACAAAAATCACACAGTTAATAGTATAGCCAAAAAAACTAATGAATAATTTAAAGGCTAAAAAAAAAAATTTAAGTCAGGAAGATTTATTTAATTTTTCTGAATTATTTAAGTTAATGAAGCCGAGAGTAATGTCGTTGGTAATTTTTACTTGTGCTGTTGGTTTATTAACATCACCAAATCTTGTTTCAACTAAAGATGCTATAGTTGGTATTCTGTTAGTTTCTGTGGGGGCAGGAGCAGCAGGGGCATTGAACATGTGGTATGAGTCAGACCTAGATGCTTTAATGTCAAGAACTTGTCTAAGACCAATACCGACTGGTAAGGTTAATAGAAACCAGGCGTTGATTTTAGGTGTTACTTTATCTATAATTTCTGTTGTAGCCTTAGATTACTTTACAAATAGAATCTCAGCAGCAATATTACTTTTAACAATTTTATTTTATGTTTTCGTTTATACAATTTGGTTAAAAAGAAGAACACCTCAAAATATTGTAATAGGTGGAGCGGCTGGAGCTTTCCCACCAGTTATTGGATGGACAATTGCCACAGGCTCTTTGTCAATTGAACCATTAACCTTTTTCTTGATAATATTTTTTTGGACTCCATCTCATTTTTGGGCTTTAAGTTTATATAAATCTGATGATTATAAAAAAGCCAATATACCAATGCTTCCAGTGACAAATGGGGTGGAAACTACAA
>CACHRX010000028.1 GCA_902582385.1 uncultured Pelagibacteraceae bacterium
AACCCAAAAGATATTGATTTAAAACAATTCGATTTAATCATATTAGATATGCAATATTGAAATTTCTTATATTTAAAGGGAATTAATGATAAAACTAGGTCATATATACTGACCTAAATAATTCTTTTACTAATAAAAACAATGTATATTTTGCGTTAAATTTATAAAAAAATATGACTGATAAAATGCTAAAATTTGTAAAAATAGGTCAGCAAAATCCACCTAAAAGAGAAATAGACACTAGAAAAGGGGATTTCAATGAGATTTATGATGAATTCGTCAAACAAAAAGCTGAAGAACAATCAAGCAGATGCTCACAGTGTGGAGTACCTTTTTGCCAAGTTCATTGCCCTCTCAGTAATAACATTCCTGATTGGTTAAAATTAACCGCAGAAGGAAGATTAAAAGAAGCTTACGAATTATCTCAAAGCACTAATAACATGCCAGAAGTTTGTGGAAGAATATGTCCTCAAGACAGATTATGTGAAGGTAATTGTGTAATAGAACAATCAGGTCATGGAACAGTTACAATTGGTTCAGTAGAAAAATATATTACTGATAATGCATGGGAACAAGGTTGGGTAAAACCAATATCAATAAAATTTGAAAAAAAACAAAGTGTGGGAATAATTGGAGCAGGACCTGCAGGTCTAGCTGCGGCTGAACAATTAAGAAAAAATGGTTATAAAATTACTGTTTATGATCGATATGATCGTGCAGGGGGATTGTTAATTTATGGAATACCCAACTTTAAACTAGAAAAACATGTAGTTGAAAGAAGAACAAAACTTTTAAAAGATGGGGGAATAGAATTTGTACAAAATTTTGAAGTGGGTAAAGATGCTACTTTGGATCAATTAAGAAAAAAACATGATGTAATTTTAATTGCTACGGGAGTATATAAACCGAGAGAAATTGATCTTCCCGGAAATGATCTAGATAATATCTTTCCCGCTATGGAATTTTTGACTGCTTCGAATAAAAAAGGGCTAGGAGATAAAGTAGAATTATTTGACAAAGGCACTTTAAATGCAGAGGGAAAAAATGTAGTTGTTATTGGCGGGGGCGATACAGCAATGGACTGCGTAAGAACTTCTGTAAGACAAAACGCAAAATCAGTTAAATGTCTTTATAGAAGAGATAAAGAAAATATGCCAGGCTCTTCAAGAGAAGTTGCTAATGCAGAAGAAGAAGGTGTAGAATTTGTTTGGTTATCAAGCCCAAAAGAATTTAAAGGTAAAAATAAAATTCAAAATTTAATTGTAGACAAAATTAAATTGGGAGAACCAGATGATTCAGGTAGAAGAAGACCAGAAATACAAAAAGACTCCGAATTTGAGATTAAAGCAGACATGGTTATCAAAGCTCTTGGTTTTGATCCAGAAAATTTGCCATTATTATTTGATGCTAAAGAATTACAAGTAACTAAGTGGGGTACTATAAAAACAGACTTTAATACTATGGAAACAAATTTGAAAGGTGTTTTTGCTGCCGGAGATATAATAAGAGGAGCATCTTTAGTAGTTTGGGCTATTAAAGATGGAAGAGATGCAGCTTCTTCAATTAAGAATTATCTTGAAAATATTGAGTCACAAAAAACAAAAGTTGCATAATGAAAAATTATAAAAAAAATTTAGATTTACTCACAAAAAATCATATTTATTCAAAAGAAATGGAACATGATTCGTGTGGGGTAGGATTAATCGCTTCCACTGAGGGAAAAAAGTCAAGATTAGTGGTCGATCATGGGATTGAAGCATTAAAAGCTGTCTGGCATAGGGGGGGCAGTAGATGCAGATGGAAAAACAGGAGATGGTGCAGGAATACATTTAGAAATTCCAAAAGATTTTTTTATAGAAAAAATAGAGGTCACGGGACATAAATATGATGACTCTGAAATTTGTGTTGGTATGATTTTTTTACCAAGAAACGATTATTCTTTTCAAGAAATTTCCAAAACTATTGTTGAGAGTGAACTGACTAAAAATAAATTTAGCATTTATGGTTGGAGACAAGTTCCTGTAAACCCAAAAGTTTTAGGCACAAAAGCTTTACATACGATGCCAGAAATTATTCAAGTTTTATTTAAATCTAATGACCCAAATTTATTAAATAAAGAACTAGAAAGAAAAATTTATGAAACTAGGAAAAAAATTGAAAATAAAGCACTTAATTTATCTTTAAATGATTTTTATATTTGTTCTATAAGCTCTAAGTCAATTATTTATAAAGGAATGTTTCTAGCAGAAGCAATATCTGATTTTTTTTTAGATTTAAAAGACAAAAGATTCATTTCTAGATATGCTATTTTTCATCAAAGATTTTCAACTAACACTGCTCCTAGCTGGAGTTTAGCTCAACCGTTCAGAGCAGTTGCTCATAATGGTGAAATTAACACCTATAAAGGGAATAAAAATTGGATGAAAGTTCATGAACAAGAAATGAGTAGCCCACTTTTTGAAAATGTAGATAATTTAAAACCAGTAATTCAAAAAGGCGTTTCAGATTCGGCTGCACTAGATAATGTATTTGAATTATTGAATAAGTCTGGTCAGTCTGCACCTTTAGCTAAATTGATGTTGATCCCAGATGCATGGTCAAAAAAAAATAAAACGATTCCAAAAAATCATCAACAATTATTTAATTTCTTAAATAGCACTATGGAACCATGGGATGGCCCTGCTGCGATAGCTGCAACAGATAATGAGTGGGTAATTGCAGCAAATGATAGAAATGGTTTAAGACCTCTTAGATATGCTATAACTAAAGATAAACTTCTATTTGCAGGTTCAGAAACAGGAATGATAGAATTAAATGAAAAAAAGATTTTATCTAAAGGGAGACTTGGACCAGGGGAAATTATAGGAGTTAGAATTGAAAAAGGAAAAATTTTTTCAAATGATCAAATTAAGGACTATTTAGCAAAAGAATTTAAACATTTTAATTCACAAATAATTAATTTAGATGAAAAATTATCTATTTCTGGTGAAAAATATAATTTTAATGGAGATGAATTAAGAAAAAGACAATATGCTTTTGGAATAAGTTTAGAGGATTTAGAATTAATTCTACATCCTATGGCTGAAGACGCAAAAGAAGCAACAGGTTCCATGGGAGATGATACACCTTTAGCTGTTTTATCAGATAAGTATAGACCACTTTATCATTTTTTTAGACAAAATTTTAGCCAAGTAACAAACCCACCAATTGACTCTCTAAGAGAGAATAAAGTTATGAGTTTAAAAACAAGATTTGGAAATTTGGGAAATATTCTAGATTTTGATACTTTAACTAAAGAAAATATATATGTTTTGAATAGTCCTATACTATCAAATTCTCAATTTAATAAATTTATAAATTTTTTTGGCAAAAATTCTTTAGCTATAAATTGCACTTTTTCTAAAGAAGAAAACTTATTAGAAGCCATAGAAAGAATACAGAAAGAGGCAGAGATTGCTGTTAGACAAGGGGTAACGCAGATAATATTAAGTGATAAAGAGCTTTCATCTGAAAAAATACCAATGCCAATGTTATTATGTGTGGGAGCTATAAACACTTTTTTAACTCAAAAAAAATTAAGAGGATATGTATCAATCAATGTTCAATCTGGTGAAGCTTTAGATACCCATTCTTTTGCAACATTAGTAGGAGTAGGAGCGACCACAGTTAACCCATATTTAGCTTTTGATAGTTTATATCAAAGATATGAAAAAAAACTATTTGGTCAGTATAATTTTGATGATTGTATTCAAAGATATATTAAATCCATTAACGCAGGACTTTTAAAAATAATGTCTAAAATGGGAATATCTGTCCTAAGCTCATATAGAGGTGGATGTAATTTTGAGACAGTAGGACTTAGCAGAACAATAGTAGATGATTATTTTCCAGGGGTAACTTCTAAAATTTCTGGAATTGGATTAACTGGTATAGAAAAAAAAATTCGCCAGATCCATAAAGAAGCTTTTGAAAATTCTGACACAGTCTTACCAATAGGAGGAATTTATAGGTACAGAAAAAATGGCGAAACACACCAATATCAAGGGAGGTTAATCCATTTACTACAAAATGCAGTAAGTTCAAATTCTTATGAAGCTTATAAAAAATATGCTGAAGGAATATACAATTTACCTCCAATTAATTTAAGAGATTTAATTGATTTTAGAAAAAAGAAATTAGGACCATCAATTAACATATCTGAAGTAGAACCTATTGAAGAAATACTTAGAAGATTTGGAAGTGGTAGCATGTCTCATGGAGCCTTATCAAAAGAAGCTCATGAAACATTAGCTATAGGTATGAATAGAATTAAAGGAGCTTCATGTAGTGGAGAAGGTGGAGAAGATGCCAATAGATTTAAGTTGATGGATGGTGGAGATAGTTCAAATTCTAGAGTTAAACAAATTGCCTCTGCAAGGTTTGGAGTGACAGTTAATTATTTGAATAATTGTAACGAAATAGAGATTAAAATTGCTCAAGGTGCAAAACCAGGTGAAGGTGGTCAGTTGCCAGGTTTTAAAGTCACTGATGAAATTGCAAGATTAAGACATTCAACTCCAGGAGTAACCTTAATTTCCCCTCCACCACATCATGATATTTATTCAATAGAAGATTTGGCACAGTTAATTTATGATTTAAAACAAATAAATCCTAATGCACGAATTGGAGTTAAATTAGTTGCTTCTTCGGGAGTAGGAACAATTGCTGCAGGAGTAGCTAAGGCAAAAGCTGATATTATTTTGATTTCTGGTCATAATGGGGGGACTGGTGCAACACCACAAACAAGTGTAAAATATGTTGGAATACCATGGGAAATGGGTCTTACCGAGGCTAATCAGGTTTTAACATTAAACAATTTAAGACACAAAGTTACTTTAAGAACTGATGGAGGTATTAAAACAGGGAGAGATGTTGTTATGGCTGCAATGATGGGAGCTGAAGAATACGGAGTAGCAACAACTGCATTAGTCGCGATGGGATGTATTATGGTAAGGCAGTGTCACTCAAACACTTGTCCAGTTGGTGTTTGTACTCAAGATGAAAAATTAAGAGATAAATTTACGGGAACGCCTGATAAAGTTGTAAATTTATTTACTTTTATTGCTTCAGAGGTAAGAGAAATACTAGCTAAATTAGGTTTTAAATCTCTCAGAGATATTATTGGAAGAACAGATTTATTAATGCAAGTAAATAAAGCCTCACCTAACTTAGATGATTTGGATCTAAATCCATTATTTGTTCAAGCAGATCCAGGAAACAACAAAAGATATTGTGAAAACCTTAAAATTAATAAAGTGCCTAATACACTAGATCAAGAAATTTGGCCTGAAATTGAAAAATCTTTGGATAATTCAGAGAAGATTAAAAAAGAATTCATTATTAAAAATACAAATAGAGCGGTAGGTACAAGAATTTCTCATCACCTTTATAAGAAATATGGTTATGAAAAATTAGATAATGATTTTCTTACCTTGAATTTTAAAGGTTCAGCGGGACAATCTTTTGGAGCTTTTTCCTCTAAAGGTTTGAAACTTAACCTTAAGGGTGATGCAAATGATTATGTTGGAAAGGGATTGTCAGGAGCAACAATTTCAATAAAACTTCCAGACGAAAGTAATTTAATTTCAAATGAAAATACAATTATAGGAAACACAGTTCTTTATGGAGCTACATCCGGTAAACTTTTTGCGTCTGGTCAAGCTGGAGATAGATTTGCTGTAAGAAATTCTGGTGCTACAACTGTTGTTGAAGGATGTGATTCAAATGGATGTGAATATATGACTGGAGGAACTGCTGTGATTCTTGGGAAGATAGGAGATAATTTTGCCGCTGGTATGACTGGAGGTATGGCTTTCATATATGATAAAACTAAAGAATTTGAAAAAAAGATAAATCCAGATTCTGTTGTTTGGCAGAATGTCGAAACAGAATATTGGATAAATTATTTAAAACAGATGGTTTTAGAACATTCAAAAGAAACGGGTTCATTGCTATCAAAAAATATAATTACTAATTTTGAAGAAGAAATTAACAATTTCATTCAAGTTTGCCCAAAAGAAATGATCGACAAACTTGAAAATCCAATTACATTTGAGTCTAAAATTAAAGAAGTTAGCTAATGATAGATTTTAGTTCTTTTTTTAATAAATTTAAATATTGAGGTGAAGACAAACTGTGATCACCATTTTTTACAATTACTAATTTTTTTTTTGCATTTTTAAAAATTTTTAAAACTTTTCTGGAATAGCTTACAGGTACTGATTTATCTTTACTACCATGGACCATAGTAACATTTAAATTTTGATAAATTTTCTTATTTAAAACTTTATTTTTTCTTCCATCTTTGATTAGTTGAAATGTAATTGGATATTCATACTCTCCATGTTTTAATTTAATAATTCCATTTTTTTTTATCTCTTTTTTCATTTTTTTTGAAAATTTTTTCCACATTAATCTTTCTAAAAACTCTGGTGCGGAGCCTATTCCCAAAAAACCAATAATTTGATTTTTAAATGATTGAAATTGATTTATAGAAATCCATGCGCCCATGCTTGAACCAACAAATATAATCTTATTTTTCTTAACAACTTTTCTAATTACTAAATTTATTTCTTTAGACCATTTAGAAATATTTCCATCTATAAATTTTCCAGATGATTTTCCATGACCAGAATATTCTGCAGCAAGAAATCCGACCTTATTTTTTTTAGCAAAATTTAAAAATGTTTTAGGTTTTTTTCCTTCTAAATCGGACATAAATCCATGTAAAAAAACTATGTAGTAATTACTCTTTTTACAATGCTTTAAATATCTGATCTTTTTGGAACTTGATATTCTATGATAGTTATATTTTGTCATAAGAGTTTAATAGTTAAATCTATTAATATATAAATATAGCAAATGTCATCTAATTTTAAAGTTTTACAGGTAATCCCTAAATTAGGATATGGAGGAACAGAAACAGGCTGTTATGACATTGCTCATTACTTGCCAGAAAATAATTGTAAATCATTTATAGCTACAAGTGGAGGAGAATTAATTAAATTTATTAATAAAGAAA
>CACHRX010000029.1 GCA_902582385.1 uncultured Pelagibacteraceae bacterium
TCAAACAAGAAATGAAATAATTGAGTTAATTTTTCAAAAAAACAAATTTGATTATAATCAACAATTGTTTAATAAAATTAAAAATAAAAAATTTGACAATAATGATTTTATTAAAATGGGCCAAGAAAAAATAGAGACTACTAGATTGAACTCTGTAAAAGACAATAAAAAATTCGAGATTAACGCTGTTGAAATCTTATATTCATTACCAATTAACTCATTTACCTTAATTAATGACGAGCAAAATAATGTATATATTGCTAAAATAAAAAATTTTCTGAATGAGTATATAAGTGAGGATAAAGATCAATTTGAAGAATATTCTAATAAACAAAATTCGAATATTAAAAATGGTATGTTAAAATCTTATGATTTATATTTAAATAATAAATATAAAGTTAATTTAAATCAAAAAACAATAGAACGAGTTAAAAATTTCTTTAAATGATAATTAATCGAAGCTTCAAAGAATTTAAGTTTCGACATAGAAACAAAAAAAATCAAATTATTTATACTTCTAAAAAAGTTAAAGATGATAACGAAGTAATTAATTTGATTGATAACTTTTTATTAGAAAAAAATAGTTTTATTTTTGAGTCAGTTGAAAAAGGTAAAATTAAAGGGAGATATACTATATTTGGAAAAAACCCCGATAAGATTTGGGAATTTAACAATAATAAATCATATCTAACTCAAAATAATAAAAAGATAATATTGAAAGATAAGCCTAGTCAATTAATTGAAAAAATAATTGAAGATTTTAGATTTGATACTCCAAAAAATTTACCAAAAATTTGTTCTCTTATTTCAGGATACTTTTCTTACGACTCTATTAGATATATCGAAAAAATTCCTAATAAATGTAAAAATGATCTTAGTTTACCAGATGTAAGACTTTTACGTCCTAGGACACTTGTTATTCACGACAATTTTAAAAAGGAAATGTTTTTTATAAATAATATTTTTCAAGATGAAAAAATTAAAAATTATAAGAAAAAATATGATGATATCAAAACTGATTTATTTAAGTTAATTATACAGTCATCAATTAGAAACAAAATTACTCAAGCCAATCAAAAAATTGAAGATATAAAAGTTAAATCAAACACATCTAAAAATAGATTCTTGGCAATGGTTACTAAGGCTAAAAAATACATTAAATTAGGTGATATTTTTCAAGTCGTTTTAAGTCAAAGATTTGAAGCTAAATTAACAAAAAAACCATTAGATATTTATAAAAAACTTAGAGTTACAAACCCTTCTCCTTTTATGTTTTTTTTTAATTTTAATGATTTTCAAATTATTGGTGCTAGCCCAGAAATATTGGTGAGATTAAGAGATAACCAAATTACTGTGAGACCTATTGCTGGAACAAGACCGCGAGGAAAAACGTTAAAAAAAGATCGTTTTTATGAAAAAGATCTTCTAAAAGACAAAAAAGAGTTGTCTGAACATTTGATGCTCCTAGATTTAGGAAGAAATGATGCTGGAAAAGTATCAATGATTAATACTGTGAAAGTCACTGAAAGCTTTATTATTGAAAAATATTCACATGTTATGCATATAGTTTCCAATGTAGTAGGAAAACACAACAAGAAATTTTCGAAATTTAAATCTTTGTTAGCAGGATTTCCTGCGGGAACTGTTTCTGGTGCGCCTAAAATTAGAGCTATGGAAATTATTGATGAGCTTGAGTCAACTAAAAGAAAAGTTTACGCTGGAGGTATCGGATATTTTTCAGCTAATGGTGAATTCGATACATGTATTGCTTTGAGGACAGCAGTAGCTAAAAATAAAAAATTTTATGTTCAGGCAGGAGCTGGGATTGTTGCTGATAGTAAACCTAAAAATGAATACGATGAAACAGTTAATAAAGCAAAGGCTTTAATTAATGCATTAAGATGATGAAAATTTTATTAATAGATAATTATGATAGCTTTACTTTTAATTTATATCATTACATTTCTTCCTTAAAGGTTAAGGTTGATGTGGTTAGAAATGATAAGATTAGTTCAAAAGAAATTATTAAAAGGAAATATAACAGGATTGTAATTTCTCCAGGACCAGGAAATCCAAATCAATCTGGAAATTGTATTAATATTCTAAAATCGTTATATAAAGAATTACCTTTTTTAGGTGTATGTCTTGGACATCAAATTATTGGACAAGTTTTTGGTTCTAAAATTGTTCAATCAAAAAAATTAATGCATGGCAAGACTAGTAAAATTAAGTCAAAAAAAACTGGTATTTTAAAAAATCTCCCAAATACCTTTGAAGCTACTAGATATCATAGTTTAATAATTGAGAAAAAATCACTTTCTAAAGATCTACTAATTACAGCTGAAAGTGATGATGGGATAATAATGGGTGTACAACATAAAAAATTCAATATTCATGGTGTACAATTCCATCCAGAAAGTATTAAAACTAAATTGGGAATAAAAATATTAAGAAATTTTGTTAATTATTAAATTTATGGAACAAATTTTAGAAAAACTAAAAAAGAGAGAAAATTTGTCTTTTGAAGAAAGTAAAACTGCTTTTGAGGTGCTTATGAGTGGTAAAGCTAACGAAGACCAAATCTATAACTTCTTAACATTGTTATCTGATAAAGGTGAGGTTTCTGACGAAATTGCAGGCGGTGTTTATGTATTAAGAGATAAATCTAAAAGAGTAAATGTAATTGATTGTATAGATACTTGTGGAACTGGTGGTGACGGAATGAATACTCTTAATATATCAACTGCTTCAGCATTACTTTTAGCAAGCATGGGTACAAAAGTGGCTAAACATGGGAATAAGGCTGTTTCTTCTAAATGTGGATCTGGAGATGTTTTAGAAGCTCTTAAAATTAAAATTGATTTAGAGCCCAAAGATATAGAAAAAGAAATCAATAATAACAACTTTGGTTTTATGTTTGCTCCTAATTATCATAGTGCAATGAGATTTGTCGGACTTGTTAGAAAAAAAATTGGAAAAAGAACTATCTTTAATATGATCGGACCATTAAGTAATCCAGCACTTGTTACTAGGCAGGTAATTGGTGTTTTTGATAAAAAATTATTAAAAATTTTTGCAGAGGGACTTAAAAATTTAGATATAAAATTTGCGTGGATAGTAAATAGCGAAGATGGCTTAGATGAAATATCGCCATATGCAAAAACAAATATTATGCAATTGAAAGATGGTCAAATATCTGAAATTAGTATTGATCCTAAGTCCTTAAATGTAAATGCAGAAAAATTTGAAAATTTAATTGGAGATGACGCTAAATTTAATGCAGAAAAAATGATAAATATATTTAAAGGTGAAGATAACGATTTTTCTAAAGCAGTGTGCTTAAATGCTGCTGCTGGTTTAATTGTTGGAGAAAAATGCTCTGAATTTTCTGAGGCATATAGTCAAACTAGAGAACACATTTTATCAGGTAAAACTTTTCAACATTTGGAAAAAATTCAAAATGCCTGAAAATATACTTGAAAAAATAATCAAAAAAAAAATAGAAAAAGTTGATATTTTAAAAGAATCTATAGATTTAAAATCTTTAGATGAATTAATTAGTAAGAATCCAACTTATATTAATTTTAAAAAAAAAATTGAAGATAATGTAAATAATAACAAAATATCAATAATTGCTGAAATTAAAAAAGCAAGTCCATCAGCAGGTATAATAATTGATAATTATAATCCTGTAGAAATTGCTAAAGTTTATAATAATAATAAAGTGACATGTCTTTCTGTATTAACCGAAGAAGATTTTTTTTTAGGAAACCTTATTCATGTTAGCAAAATAAAAGACAAAATAAAATTACCCATACTATGTAAGGATTTTTTTATAGATAAGTTTCAAATACCATTGGCTAAAAGTTATGGTGCCGATGCAATTTTAATTATTCTTGCGGGTGTTTCGGATGAACTTGCTAATGAATTATATGAGGAAGCTTTAAAATTTGATATGTCAGTGATAGTTGAAGTTCACACGGTAGAAGAGGCAAAAAAAGCTCTTAACTTTAAAGAAGCTTTAATTGGAATTAATAATAGAAACCTTAAAACTCTTGAAACAAATATAAATACAACTTATGATATCCATGAAATATTGATTAATCATAGTGGACCACTTATTTCTGAAAGCGGAATTAAAACAAAAGAAGAACTTTTGTCTTTAAAAAACAAAACGAAAATAAAAACTTTTTTAATTGGTGAATCACTTCTTAAAAATTTAGATAAAAATTCTATTTTTTCAGTTTTATAGTCAAATTAACCCCTATTTTATTGATTTTTTAACTATTGTTAAATTAAAAGAACTTTTGTAGAACAGATTTCGTACGATATTTGTTCTTATGCTTACTAAAAAACAAAAAAACCTACTTTTATTTATCAACAAGAAGTTGAGGACTTCAGGTGTATCTCCTTCTTACGAGGAAATGAAAGAGTCTTTAAATTTAAAGTCTAAATCAGGAATTCACAGATTAATTAGTGCTTTAGAGGAAAGAGGGTTTATTAAAAGACTTGCACACAAGGCAAGAGCTTTAGAAGTAATCAAATTGCCAGAAACAGCATCTGCGAATGATATATATAATAGTTTTTCACCAAGCGTTATTAGAGGTGGTTTAGATAACAAACAACCTATGTCTGATGAGGTGGAAGTACCAGTTTTAGGAAAAATAGCAGCAGGAACTCCGGTAGAAGCTATTCAAAATGAAGTTTCTAGGATACCTTTGCCTAATAATTTAGAAAAAAATGGTGATTACTTTGGTCTTAAGGTCCAAGGAGATTCCATGATTGAAGCTGGAATAAATGAAGGCGACACGGTAATTATTAAAAGAACAGACACTGCAGATAATGGTAAAATTGTCGTTGCTTTAATTGATGAACATGAAGCCATGCTTAAAAGAATTAGAAAAAAAGGTAAGGTAGTTGCACTAGAAAGTGCTAATAAAAACTACGAAACCAAAATTTTTGGTCCTGATAGAGTAAAAGTTCAGGGTGTTTTAGTATCTTTATATAGAAACTTCTAAAAAAATAGTCTAAACAATTTCAATGAAAAAAGTAGCAACTAGATTTGCTCCATCACCTACTGGCCCATTACACATTGGTGGGATAAGAACTGCCTTATTTAATTGGTTGTTTTCAAAAAAACAAAAAGGTAATTTTTATTTGAGAATTGAGGACACAGATCAAGAAAGATCAAAAGAGGAGTATAAAAAACAAATCATTCAATCTCTAAAATGGATAGGAATTAATTACGATGGTGAAGAATATATACAATCAAAAAAAATTGACGATCATATAAAAGTTGCAAATGAATTGTTAAAGAGTGGCAATGCATACAAATGTTATTGTTCTAATGAAGAAATAGATGAACAAAAAAAGAGATCAAAGCAAAAAAAAATACCATATATTTATGATCGAAAATGGCGGAATAAAAATGATGCTGATGCTCCAAAAGATATTAAACCTGTAATCAGATTCAAAAGTAAAATCGAAGGTTCAACTATATTGAAAGACTTAGTACAAGGTGATGTTCAAATAGAAAATAATAAAATTGAAGACTTTGTGATATTAAGAAATGATGGCACTCCAACATACAATTTATCTGCTACAGTAGATGATCATCAAATGAATATGACTCATATAATTAGAGGAGATGATCATAAGATAAATACTTTTAAACAAATTCAAATATATGAGGCAATGAAATGGGAATTGCCTTTTTTTGCACATATACCTTTAATTCATACTATTGAGGGAAAAAAACTATCTAAAAGAGACAAAGCTTCTACCTTAGATGATTATTCTAAAATTGGTATAATACCTGATGCTCTCAGAAATTACCTTCTGAGACTAGGTTGGTCTTTTAAAGATAAGGAAATATTTACTTTAGATGAAAGTATTAGACATTTTAACATAGAAGGCATTGGTAAGTCTCCATCAAAACTTGATATGAGCAGGATTTTATCAATGAATGAACACTATATAAAAAACATAAATGAAAACGAATTGTTTGATCAATTCATTGAATATTGCAAATTATTTAAAAAAGAAATCAAATCTAATAAACAAGATAAGATTAAGAAATCTTTGACATTTCTAAAAAATAAAGCCAAAACTTTAGAGGATATTTTTAATAATGGTCAATATATTATTACAGATGAAATAAATTTTAATAATGATGATATTAAATTAATTGATGATAAAGCCAAAAAAGTTATTTCAAGATTTAGTACTGAATTTGAAAAATTAGAAAAACTAAGTAGAGAAACATTAGAGCCAATAGTAAACAAATTAATTAAATCTAATAATACAAATTTTAAAGGAGTTGGTCAGCCTTTAAGAATAGTCTTAACAGGTTCAAAATTTGGACCAGGTATTTATGATATAATTATATCATTAGGTAAAAAAGAGGTAGAAAAGAGATTAAAGAATAAGATAGTCTTGCAGAATTAGAGCTGCCTCAGTTGAGGAAGATGATTTAGATCTTATCCCTTTTAAAGTTATTTCACAATCT
>CACHRX010000030.1 GCA_902582385.1 uncultured Pelagibacteraceae bacterium
AATGAAGAAATACAGGTAGTAAAAACTTTCAAAAAAAAAATTGAGGATAAATCTAATTTATGTGAATGCTGAGAAAGAATTCTTGAGAAAACTTAATAATGTTTCTCACCCAGAGAAAAAAAGAAAAATAATTGGAAATTTATTTATCAAAATTTTTGAAAGATATGCCAAAAGAATTAAAAATGTAAAATTTTTAGCACAAGGAACACTTTATCCTGATCTTATAGAGAGTAAGTCAGTGACTGGAAGCCAAACTTCAAAAATCAAATCTCATCACAATGTAGGTGGTTTGCCAAAGAATATGAAACTTAAACTAGTAGAACCGTTGAAATTTTTATTTAAAGATGAAGTTAGAAAATTAGGACTAGAATTGAAACTTAGTAAAGAAATCATTTCAAGACACCCATTTCCAGGACCAGGACTAGCAATCAGAATGCCTGGTTTTATCTCCAAAGAAAAGATTAAAATTTTAAAAGAGGCTGACAATTATTTTATTCAAGCTTTAAGAGATCACAATTTATATGATAAAATTTGGCAAGCTTATGCTGCATTGCTTCCAGTTAAAACTGTAGGTGTAATGGGCGATAATCGAACATATGAATATTTATGTTTATTAAGAGCAATTACATCTGAAGATGGAATGACAGCTGACTTTTATGATTTTAAAAAATCGTTTATTCAAATGATTTCTAACAAAATTGTAAATAGCATAAGAGGAATAAATAGAGTAGTTTATGATGTTACATCCAAACCACCGAGCACTATTGAGCTTGAATGAAAAAAATAAAAAAAATAATTAATAAAAAAAATAAGTCTAAAATTGTTTGTCTTACCGCATATTCAAAAAATATTGCACAAGAGGTAGACAAATATGTTGATATTGTATTAGTGGGAGACTCACTAGGTTCAGTATTATACAATTATTCAACTACTAGAAAAGTTACTCTAACTGAAATGATAAATCATTCTAAGAGTGTTAGACTTGGAGTAAAAAAGAGTTTGATGGTTGTTGATATGCCATTTAATACATATTCAACAAAAAACTCTGCTTTAAAGAATGCTAAAAAAATAATTAAGGAAACTAATTGTGATGCTGTAAAATTAGAGGGAGGAAAAAAAATTATAAATCAAATAAAAATTTTAATTAAAAACAGAGTTCCAGTTATGGGCCATCTCGGTTTACTCCCACAATCCGTAAAAGGAAAATTCAAATCTAAAGGTAAAAATGATAGAGAAATAAGACAACTTATTAATGATGCGATATTACTCGAAAAAAATGGAGTTTTTGCTATTGTCTTGGAATGTATAAAAGCTCCAATAGCAAAAAAAATATCACAAAATTTAAACATTCCAACAATTGGCATCGGGTCATCTGTTCATTGTGATGGACAAGTTTTAGTGACTGATGATTTACTTGGTTTAAATGAAACTAAAATAAAATTTGTAAAGAAATTTTTAAATTTAAAAAAATATATCAATTTAGGTTTAAAAAGATTCACCTCTGAAGTTAAACAAAAAAAATATCCCTCAAAAAAATATTCTTATTAAAAGTATTTCTTGAATTCCTCATTAATAGATAAAATTTCTAAATCCACCAATCCTCCAATTATAAGTTGAATCGCAATTAAAAGAATAAATACTAATCCTACATATGCTATCCATAAATGTTTTTGTATATAGTTTGCTAAATAAGTAGCTAGTGCACCTGTTAGAACAACTGAGAGAATTAAACCAAACATCATAAAACCAAAATTTCCTTTTGCCGCCCCCACAACTCCAATCACGTTGTCAAAACTAATCATTATATCTGCAAATAAAACCTTATATATACTTTGAATATAAGAGGGTTCTTTAGATTTTTTTGAGGGTGGTTTAATTTTTTTTACTTCAAATAGGTCCTTTCTCAAATCATTCACTATCCAAATTAAGAGTAATCCCCCTAAAATTTTGACAAAATAAAATTTAAATAAGTGAGTTGCAAATATAGCAAAAATTATTTTAAATATAAAAGCTCCAGAAACACCTAAAAAAATTATTTTTTTTTTATTTTTTGGAATAAAGTTAGCTGAAATAACACCGATAATTATCGCGTTATCTGCTGTTAAGATAATAGTGATAAAAATAATTTGCGCTAATATAAGTGCTTCTTGTAACAAAACAGAATAGTTATAATGCAAAATATTTATAATTCAATTAAAAGTAGTATTATTTTTTTATTGATAATCTTTTTTAAACATTATGAAATGCATTTAAAAAAAAAAACGGAGGATAAATGAAAATCATAAAATATATAACTACAATTTTAGTTTCATTAATTTTGTCGATTAACCTTGCAATTGCAGAAAAATGGGACATGGCTTTAGCGTATGGAGCTGGTAATTTTCATTCTGCAAATGCTGCTGAATTTGCAAAAAATGTAACGGAAAAAAGTGGAGGCAAGTTAACAATTGTAACTCACCCTGGTGGATCATTGTTCAAAGGAGGAGAAATTTTTAGAGCTGTAAGAACTGGTCAAGCACAAATTGGTGAAAGATTTATGTCAGCATTGGGTAAAGAAGATCCCTTGTTAGAAGTAGATTCTCAACCGTTTTTAGCTACTTCATATAGTGATGCTTTAAAACTTTACAAAGCTTCTAAAGATGAAATTGTAAAAGGACTTGACGCAAAGGGGCTTGTATTTTTATACGCTGTTCCTTGGCCTGCACAAGGGTTATACAGCAAAAAAGAAATTAATTCTGTAGAAGACCTAAAAGGTTTAAAATTTAGAGCTTATAATTCTGCTACAATAAGAATTGCTGAATTAACTGGGATGGCACCTACAAAAATTGAAGCTGCTGAAATAAGTCAAGCATTTTCAACTGGTGCAGTTGAAAGCATGATTACATCACCAACTACTGGAAAGAATTCTAAGATTTGGGAAAATGGTGTGAAATATTTTTATGACATTGCAGCTTGGTTTCCAAAAAATATGATAATTGTAAATAAAGATTCATGGAATAAACTAGATAAAGCAACACAAGAACTAGTAATGAAGCAAGCAGCTTTAGCTGAAAGAAAAGGCTGGCAATTATCAAAACAAGGTAATGTTGGAGATAAAAAAGCTCTAGCTGATGCAGGTATGGTGGTTGGAAAAGTAAATTCTTCTTTACAAACACATTTTGAAAAAGTTGGAAAGACTATGGCTAAGGAATGGTCTCAAAAAGCTGGATCAAGAGGAGCTTCAGTTTTATCAGCTTACAAATAATTTAATCTAATCTTCACTAAGGCCACTTAAATTTCTAAGTGGCCTTAAATTATTATGTTTGTATCACTACACAATAGTTTAAATAAAATTTATAAATTTTCAGGATATATAGCTGCAACTTTTTTAATACTAGTTGCAATTTTTATTCTTATAGGAATTTCTTCAAGAATATTTGGTTTTTATATTAGAGGCTTAGCAGAATATTCTGGATATTGTATGGCATCAGCTTCTTTTTTTGCCCTGGCTTACACTTTTGTTGAAGGAGGTCACATCAGAATTACTCTTTTTTTAGAAAAGTTATCTGGTTATAAAAAATGGCTAATGGAAACTTGGTGTTTAAGTATTGCAAGTTTTTTTTCAGGATATTTAGCATTTTACTTTTTAAAAATGTTAATAATTTCATATAAATTTCAAGAACGAAGTGAGGGTGCTGATGAAATTTTGATCTGGATACCTCAAACAAGTGTAGCTTTAGGTTCAATAATATTTTTTATAAGTGTTTTACATCGACTAATACTAATTTTTCTAGAGAGATCACATGACTGAAATATTTTTAACAATTTTTTTTATAACTGTTTTGTTATTTTTTTTAGGATCTGGAATTTGGGTTGCTTTAAGTATGATCGGTGTGTCTGCAATTGGTATGATTTTATTTACTTCAAGACCTGTTGGGGATGCAATGGCTACAACAATATGGGGAACAGCTTCATCTTGGACTTTAACTGCATTGCCATTGTTTGTATGGATGGGAGAGATTTTATTCAGGACCAAACTTTCAGAAAATTTATTTAAAGGCTTATCTCCTTGGATGCAAAAACTTCCAGGTGGTCTAATACATGTAAATGTGGTTGGATGTGCATTATTTGCTGCTATATCTGGTTCATCTGCAGCAACTGTTGCAACAGTAGGAAAAATGTCTATCCCAGAATTGAGAAAAAGAAATTATCCAGAGAAAATTTTATTAGGTAGTTTGGCTGGATCTGGAACTTTAGGTTTATTGATACCTCCGTCAATTATTTTGATTATCTATGGCGTTGCAGTCCAAGAGTCCATCGCAAAGCTATTTATTGCAGGAATTATTCCCGGAATAATGATTGCTTTAATCTTTATGTCTTATGTAATTATCTGGTCACTAATTAATAAAAAAGAAATGCCAGTAATTCTAGAGGAGTATTCTTTTTTTGAAAAAATTAAAAGATCGAAACAACTTTTACCAGTTATAATATTAATTTCATCTGTAATAGGATCAATTTACACTGGAATAGCTACAGCAACTGAAGCTGCTTCACTTGGTGTTGTTGGTGCCTTGCTTTTATCTTATTTTCAAAAAACTTTAAACTTTGAGACTTTCAAGTCATCTTTATTAGGTGCGACCAAAACCTCATGTATGATTGCATTTATTTTGGCAGGCTCAACATTTTTGTCTTTAGCAATGGGGTTTACAGGTTTACCAAGAAATTTAGCAGTTTGGATCCAAAATATGGATTTATCACCATATGTTTTAATTTTTGTTTTAATGATCTTTTATATCATTCTGGGCATGTTCCTTGATGGTATATCTGCTGTAGTCCTTACAATGGCAATCATCGAACCAATGATTAGACAAGCTGGGTTTGATATGATTTGGTTTGGAATTTTTTTAGTTATAGTTGTAGAGATGGCCCAAATAACACCTCCCGTTGGTTTTAATTTATTTGTTCTTCAAGGAATGGCAAATAAAGATATGGGTTATATTGCTCGAAGTGCTTTCCCGTTATTTCTACTAATGGTCTTAGCAGTAATTCTTGTAGTTATTTTTCCAGAAATTGCCTTATGGATGCCAGAACAAATGGTTAAAAATCTAAATTAGTATTTAGAAGGCTTACCAGCGATTACAGCTTTTAATTGTTCATATTCTTTACAATTACAACTACTTAAAACTTCTAATCTTTCAACAGCAAGGTTATGCCTTTTTGTTACTACATATAATTCTCCAAGATATTCATTAATACCTTTGTGATTTGGATCGATAGCTAGACCCTGTAGATAATATTTTTCTCCATTTTCAAAATCACCAAGTTTTCTAGTAGTAAAACCTAAATAATTTAATGTGTTTGGTTTATTTGGCTTCTTTTTATTTGATTTAATTAACAATTTTTGTGCTTTTTCATATCTTTTTTTTGCTTTTTCTAACTTACCATCTTTTTCAT
>CACHRX010000031.1 GCA_902582385.1 uncultured Pelagibacteraceae bacterium
CCGGCTATTGTCGGTACACCCATACAATTTCCATAGCCACCAATACCATGCACCACACCTCTTAAAAGATTTTTAGTTTTTTTATGCTGTGGTGAACCAAAATGAATTGAATTCAAATTTGCAATTGGGCGAGCACCCATTGTAAAAACATCCCTCATAATCCCACCAACACCGGTTGCAGCACCTTGATATGGTTCGATAAAAGAAGGATGATTATGACTTTCAATTTTGAAGACTATTGCATCGCCATCCTCAATGTCTATAACTCCTGCATTTTCTCCAGGACCTTGGATTACTTTTTTACCTTTTGTAGGTAATTTTTTTAAATGAAGCCTTGAAGATTTATAGGAACAATGCTCATTCCACATCGCTGAAAAAATTCCAAGTTCAGTTATATTAGGTGTTCTTTTTAATAGATCACAAATTTTTTTATATTCATCATTTTTAAGACCATGTTCTAACGCTAATTTTTCATTTACCATCATTATTTAATATTATTTATTAGGTTTTTAAAAAATACAGAACCATCTTCACCAGATAAACTTTGATCAATCATTCTTTCAGGATGAGGCATCATTCCTAAAACATTTTTTTCTTTATTAAATATACCTGCTATATTTTTTAACGATCCATTAGGGTTAAACTGTTCTTCAGTTTGACCATTATTATTACAATAATAAATAGCTATTTGATTATTATCTTCAATTTCATTAAGTTGATCTTTAGTGCAAAAGTAATTTCCTTCATTATGAGCTATATGGAATTTTAAAACTGTTTTATTTATATTCTTAAAATAAGTATTATCTTTATTATCAACTTTAACAAAAACATTTTTACAAATAAATTCTAAATATTTATTTCTTAATAAGATACCGGGAACTAAACCTGTTTCCACTAGTATTTGAAAGCCATTACAAATACCCATAACCAATCCACCTGATTTTGCAAAATTGATCACTGATTTCATGATTTTAGATTTTGAAGCCATACTTCCACATCTCAAATAATCTCCATATGAAAAACCACCAGGTAGAACAACTAAATCACTTTTTGGCAATTCAGTATCATTATGCCAAACCATTTCATTTTTAAATCCAAACTTGTTTAGTGCAACACTCATGTCTCTATCACAATTTGAACCAGGAAAGGTTATTACAGATGATTTCATTAATTATTGTATCTCAATAATTTTATAATTTTCGATGACAAGATTAGCTAAAAGTTTTTTACACATGTCTTCCACTATTAACTTACCTTTTTTTGGATCATTTTCTTTGACATCAATTTCAAAATATTTCCCTTGTCTTACTTCATTTACATCTTTAAATCCCATTCCATCTAATGTTTGGTGAATAACTTTACCCTGGGGGTCTAAAACATCTTTTTTTAGTTCTATAATAACTGAAATTTTCATTTTCTTTTTCTTTTAATGGAGGATAATTTTGTTACATTTACAGCTGATATATTTGATTGCTCATGAAGTATGCCCAGTCTTTTCGCAACTTCAGTATATGCCGGGATTAAATCACCTAAGTCTTTTCTAAATCTATCTTTATCTAATTTTTTGTCAGTTATTGAGTCCCATAATCTGCATGTATCAGGACTTATTTCATCAGCAAGAATAATTTCATTTTTTCCATTAATTTTTATTCGTCCAAATTCTAATTTAAAATCAATTAACTTAATTCCGATTCCCCTGAACATACCAATCATAAAGTCATTTATTCGTAAAATCATTTTTTTTATTTTTTCTAATTCTTTTTTACTTGCCCAATCAAATGTATAAATATGTTCTTCTGCAACTAACGGGTCACCAAGTTCATCATTTTTAAAACAATACTCAACTAAAGGCTCTTTAAGAACTGTTCCATCTTCAATTCCCAATCTTTTAGTTATTGAACCAGAGGCAACATTTCTTACAATAAATTCAATTGGAATAATTTCTACTAATTTGATTACTTGTTCTCTCATATTAAGCCTTTTGACTAAATGATTTTTAATACCTATTTGAGAAAGATTTGAGAGAATATGCTCTGAAATTCTATTATTTAAAACACCTTTGCCTTCAATAGTACTTTTCTTTTGGTTATTAAATGCTGTTGCATCATCTTTAAAATATTGGATGACTAAATTTTTATCAGATGTTGCATATATAATTTTTGCTTTACCTTCATATAACTTTTTTCCTTTTTTCATTATTTAAACACTCTTCTAAAAATTAAATTTATATTTTTGAAATGTTTAGTATAACTAAAAATAGTTCTTAATTTTTTTGGTGAAATTTTGCTCATTATGTATTTGTCAGATTGGATAACTTCAAATAAATTTAAGTTTTCCGCAAAACATTTTTTTGCATAAGTTTGGATCATTTTGTAAGATTTTTCTCTACTCAAACCTGTTTTTGTTAGTTCAAGCATCAACTCTTGGGAAAAAATTAATCCTTTTGTAATATTCAGATTTTCTAACATCTTATTTGGATAAACAATCATATTATCTAAAATGTTAGTTAATCTCATTAAAGCAAAATCTATTGTTATGTTAGCATCAGGCCCAATATTTCTCTCAACACTCGAGTGTGAAATATCTCTTTCATGCCACAAAGCTATATTTTCTAGAGCTGGGATCACAGCACTTCTCACCATTCTTGCTAAACCAGTTAAGTTTTCGCTCAGTATTGGATTTTTTTTATGAGGCATAGCTGAAGAACCTTTTTGGTTTTTTGAAAAGTATTCTTGTAATTCATAAACTTCTGTTCTTTGTAAATGACGTATTTCAATTGAAACTCTTTCAATCGAGCCAGCAATAATACCTAAAACTGAAAAATAAAAAGCATGACGGTCTCTTGGAATTATTTGAGTTGAAATAGGTTCCACTTTCAAATTAAGTTTTTTAGCAACATGTTTTTCAACATTTGGATTGATATTCGCAAATGTTCCAACAGCTCCTGAGATGGCACAAGTTGAAACTTCATTTATTGCGTGTACTAATCTTTTTTTATTTCTTTTAAATTCTTCATAAAAAGAAGCCAATTTTAAACCAAAAGTAATTGGCTCAGCATGAATGCCGTGACTTCTACCCATGCAAGGAGTGAATTTATATTTTAAAGCTTGTTTCTTTAATACTTTTAAAATCTGATCTAAATCTTTAAGAATTATTTTACCTGATTGGACTAATTGAATATTAAAACTTGTATCCACCACGTCAGATGAAGTCATACCTTGATGAAGATATCTTGCTTTAATTCCAGCTTTTTCAGTCACAGAAGTTAAAAAAGCAATAACATCATGTTTTACCTGTGTCTCTATTTGATGAATTCTTTTTACGTTTATTTTGGCTTTTTTTCTTACAATTGAGGATACTCCTTTTGGTATTTGACCTAACTTTTCCATCGCCTGTGCAGCAGCAACCTCAACATTGAGCCAAATTTTATATTTATTTTCTTCTGACCAAATATCAGTAAGTTCTTTTCGAGAGTATCTTTTTATCATTAATTATAAGTATGGGGGCTTTGAATAACCTTTAGCAGATTCTGTAAAGATTTCATAACCATTTTCAGTAATTCCTAGAGTATGTTCAAATTGAGCAGAAAAAGATTTATCTTTTGTAACTGCCGTCCATCCATCGTTTAACATTTTAACTTCATATTTACCTGCGTTAATCATTGGTTCGATAGTAAAAGTCATCCCAGGTTTTATTTCCATTCCAGTATTTCTTTTTCCATAGTGCAATATATTTGGTGGTTCATGGAATGTTGTACTTATACCATGACCACAAAAATCTCTTACAACTGAGAAACCTTTTTTTTCAACATAGGATTGAATTTCATATCCAATATCACCAAGTTTTATTCCTGGTTTCAAGATTTTAATTGCCTTCATCATAGCCTCATGAGTTGCCTCTACTAAATTATTTAGTTTAACAGGTGTTTTTCCAATACAAAACATTCTACTTGTATCCCCATAATGTTCATTTATGATTGCTGTTACGTCAACATTTACTGCATCGCCTTCCTTTAAAATTCTTTCCTCAGAAGGAATCCCATGACAAACCACATGATTTAGAGATGTACATAAAGATTTTTTATATCCTCTATAAAACAATGGAGCAGAGTAACCTCCGTTATCTCTAATAAACTCATATCCAAGTTTATCAATATAAGCTGTGGAAATTCCCTCTTTAATGTTATCTGTCAACATATCTAAAGTTTTAGCAGCAAGCTTGCCTGCGATCCTCATTTTTTCAAATTTTTCTAAATAATTAGTCATTTACAATTTGTAATTTTTTTTCTATTAAAATTTGTTTTGAACTTATCTTACATCTATATGCTAAAAAATTAACACCTGCTTTTTTTGCTATTAGATAATTATTATAATATTCTTTATCTATATCTTTAGCTATTTTAAATTTTTCCATATTTTGAATTTGAACTAGAAATATAAGATAAGCTTTATAACCTTTTTTTATGGCATCAATAAGGGTAATTAAATGTTTTGAGCCCCGAGCTGTAATTGCATCAGGAAATTCGGCAGTTTTCGCATCTCTAAATAGAGTTACATTTTTGACTTCTATGAAACTTTTTTTCTCTTTTTTCTCTATAAGAAAATCAAATCTTGTTTCCTTATTATAAAAAACTTCAGGTCTAATTTTGTCACTATTTTTTAATTCATTTATTAGATTATTATCTAATCCATGACTAACAATCTTGTTAGCCATATGAGTGTTAACTCCTACTAAGTTTTTTTTTGCTTTGATAATCTCAAGACTATACTTTAACTTTCTTTTTGGGTCATTATTTTTGAGAAGATAAACTTCGTTTCCTTTATCAAGAAGACCCTTCATTGAGCCAGTATTTGGACAATGTGCCGTTACAGTTTCCTTAATTAATTTAACATCTACAAAAAAACGTTTATATCTTTTGATTAATTTGCCCTTCAATAAAGACTTGGTAAATTTCATTTTCGAATTATACATATAAAAATGACAATAAGTAAAAAAGTAAATGCTGCGATATTAATAATAGGAAATGAAATTCTTTCAGGGAGAACCCAGGATACGAATACTAGCACTCTTGCAATTTGGCTTAATTCAATTGGTGTAAAAATAAATGAAGTTAGAGTAATTCCCGATATTGAAAAAACAATTATTGATAC
>CACHRX010000032.1 GCA_902582385.1 uncultured Pelagibacteraceae bacterium
AAAGAACGATGTAGCATCTGTTTTTTTGAAATTTATCCTTTTATCTTTATCTTTGTGATTTATAATATCAATACCAGTTGGCTTACTTTTAAGTTTTAAACTTGATTTTATTGTTCCTAAAATTTTACCTCGACCACATCCAATATCTAATATTTCAGAATTTGGGTTTAATTTTATATTTTTGAATAAAAATTTATTAAATGACTTAATGTAATCATTGGAAGAAAGCCAAGTTTTATTATCCCAGTTTTTAATGACAGTTGATGCCAAATTTTTTAAGTCTCCAATAATTGTAGGGCCATGGAGTTACAAAACCTACTCCTAGCATTAAAGGTATAACCCACCAAGTTAATATTGCTCCACCAGTAAAAAGATAATCAGTTAAATTCATTGCAATTTCCATACTTACCATAGCAATAAAGCTCATACCTAACGCTGTTTTTAATGCATTATTAAAACTTATATTTTGTCTAAGTAAGATAAAAGTTTCAAGCATTACACTAGTTATTAAACCATTTATTATCGCTACAATCATTATTCCTAAAACTGGAAATGGTATTTCTGTTAATTGAAAAAATAAAATAGTGCCAAAATCTCCTATAGCACAACCAAGCAAACACCATGCAGTATTTTTTGCACTTTGTTTCCAAGTATCAATACAAGACCAGTCAAATGTAGTGGTTTCCATGATTTTATGATAATATTTACTTATGATTTTTAAACAAGTTTTTGATCAAAAATCCAGCACTTACACCTACATAATTGCCTCAGCAGAGGGAAGAGAAGCTTTGATCATTGATCCTGTTTTAGAAAATGTCGAAGACTACATAAAGTTACTTACTGAATTAAATTTAAAACTAGTTAAGGTAATAGATACCCATATTCATGCTGATCATGTCACTGGCGCAGGTAAATTGAGAGACAAAACTCAGTGTGTAACTATTATGGGAGAACATACCCCGACAGATGCTGTTGAGATAAAAGTTAAAGATGAAGAAATAATTAAACTTGATCAATTAAAGATTAAAGCTATTTATACTCCAGGCCATACTTCTGACAGCTTTAGTTTTTTAATGGATAATTATTTATTTTCAGGAGATACCTTACTAATTAATGGTACTGGAAGAACAGATTTCCAAAATGGTAGTTCAAAGGATGCTTATAACTCGTTATTCAATAGACTTTTAAAACTACCTGATGAAACACTTGTCTACCCTGCGCACGATTATAAAGGGGAAAAAGTCAGTACGATTGGAAAAGAAAAAAAATTTAATCCAAGATTACAGGTTAATAATGTTGAGGAATATATTGAGATTATGAATAACCTTAATCTAAAAAAGCCAGCAGCAATAGATTTTAATGTTGCAAATAATCTTAAATTAGGCGCTGAACTTTAAATTGAAGATTTAATAGCCTCGTAAATTAAATCTTTAGTTGTCTCACCAACACTTCTATAAATTTCTTTATTATCTTTAAAAATTAAAAGTGTAGTTTGGTACTGTACTTTCAGTAAATCAGCAATTTCTCTATTAGTTACATCAAATGAAAAATATTCAATATTATCAAATTTAATGTCAGATAATCCACCTTCATTTTTAGCTTGCTTCAGAATTTTCATCTGACCAGCACAAGATGAACAATATTTAATCCAAGAACTTACTACTACAAATTTACCCTCTGACTGCGCTTTATCAAACAATTCTTTATTAAAGGTTGTTTTTTTTTCCATTGCATTTGCACTAAAAGCAAACGCACAGAAGATAAGCAGCAAAAATTTTTTCATAATTATTTTTAAACTCTTTTTTTTCATTGAACAACCCTATCTAAGGTTAATGCGACAATTACACAATTCTATCTTTTAAAAAATAAAGAAATCATTCCAATTAAAATACGAAATCCATCCAAAAAGGGGCTCACTTTTTTCTTGCCTGCTATCCTTTTTCTTTCATAACAAGGGTAAGAGATATATCTGTACTTCATTCTATGTACTTTAATTGGTAGCTCGACACAAAATTTAAAGTCAGGAGATTTTAGATTTAACTCTTTTGCTAATCTAGTTTTACCAACAACAAAAGTATAAAGAATATCTGAAATTTTTAGATTAAAAAAAATTTTACCAATTAAACTAAATATAAAGTTACCAACTTTAGTTATAAAGTCATCATCTTCGCTACCAGAGTCTTTTATATATCTTGATCCAAATACAAAATCATTATTTTCTATTGTAATAACTTTTAACATTTTGCCTAACTCATCTGGATTCATCGAACCATCTGCGTTTATAATTGAAAAATATTCTGTTTGAGTATTTTCAATTCCATAAATTAAGGCATTGCCATAACCTTTTTTGTCTTGATACAAAATCTCTACTTCAGGAAATTTTTCAGTAGCTTGAATTGTTTTTTCATCATTTTTATCAAGTATTATTATCTTTTTATAATCAAATTTTTCTAGTTCTTTTAAAAATGTTGGCAAGCATTCACTCTCAAATTTTGCAGGTATTAAAAGTGTTAAATTTGACATAAAGAATGTGACAGGTATTCTAATTAAACAATCTTAAAATTGCTTTGTTTTATTGAACCAAAGCCACCCTCTATATGAGATACTTTTTTAAATCCCATATCCTTTAATGACTTTGCCGCTAGAGCAGATCTTAAACCTCCCGCACAAAACAAAACCATTTCTTTATTTAAATCTAATTTTCCATTTTTGAAATATGCACTTTCAGGATCAAGCCAAAATTCTAACATTCCCCTTGGTATATGATGGGAATCTTCTACTCTACCCTCTTTTTCCAATTCTCTTACATCTCTTATGTCAATTAGATTACATTTATTGTCTTTATTCAATTGATATGCTTCTTCGGTATTGATTGTTTTAATTTCCTTTAAAGCTTCTTCAACTAAAATTTGAGATGATTTAATTGTCATAAAATAAATATTTATATATTATAAATTTTTTGAAGCATAATAAATATATTTTTAATTTGATTAAATTTTATATAAACAAATGTTTTACTTAATTTTATATAAAAAACAATTATTTTGAGTATTATATAAAACATATGAGAAAGTGGATTGAATATGGTGTTGTTATCACAATAATTTTGATACTTTCTTTAATAAGTATTAAATTTTATAAAAACTATACTGTATCTTCTAAAGAAGAGGTCTCTAAATCTCAATTCTCTGAAATTATAAATTTAATTAATAAAGAAATTGTTAAATGTTCAAAAAGTATTGGTTCAGAATCTTATGTTTGGGGGGAAGAATGTAGCTCAATTCTAACTAATAATACAAACAAAGAAATTGCTAATTTTATTGTAAATGAACTAAAATTTGAAAATCCATATAATCAAGAGAAAACTATATCAAACAACATAGGTATGCCCGCATTTATATATACTTTAGATTTTATAAATGACCCAATAGAAAATGGAGATGTTGTAATTGCTTGTGATATAGATGCTAAATCATGTATCATTAGATCAAAGCCAGGAAATGATTCCAATATTTTGTCTGCAGTACTTACATTTAAGTAATTTTTTAAATAAAAATTAAACTCCAATATGCAATTAAACCTGCAAATATCGTAAATACAATATTTTTACTAAAAATTCCTACAATTGTTGCGATAATTGCTGCTAAAATTTTTGGATTATCCTCTAATTGTATAATTGAGTTACTATCAAAAAAAATTGCTGGAAATATGATTGCTGGGAAGATTGCTGAGGGCACATAAGATAAAACTTCTCTAATTCTGTTATTGAACATTTCTTTTTTAAGAAGAGCTATCATTGAAAATCTTGTCAAAAAAGTTATAAGTCCACAAAAAAAAATTAAAATCCAATCATTCATAGTTTTTCATTATTTTTGTTAATATCATTGCAACAAATAATCCTGTTAAAGCAGCTACTATTACATAAGCTTTATAAGGAATGTAGTTATATCCTAATGTAGCAACTAAACCTGAGATTATGATAATTATAACATTTTTCATTTTTCTAAAATCATTAATTAATAGAGCTAGAAAAGTTAAAGGCACTGCAAAACTTAATCCTAATTTTTCAGGTATAGCTGAGCCCATAATAATACCAAAAAATGTGCTTGATTGCCAAATTACCCAACAAGTTGCTCCTCCACCAACTAAATGCAGATATCTATTTTTATTTTTATTTTTTTTAAAATATTCATTTGATCTTGCAAAAGCTTGGTCAATTAAAAAATATGAGATAATAATTTTCCAAATTAATTTTAAATCAGACACATGCTCTGAAACAACAGCACCATAAAGTAAATGTCTTGAATTTACTGCACCAACAGAACTAATGATTACTAGGGCAGATGCTCCCCCTGAGAATAATTGTAAAAGTACTATTTGAGATGCTCCACCAAAAATTATTAAAGACATGCCCATGGTAGCCAGTGGACTAAAGCCAATATCTATAGCTAAAATTCCAAATATCAATCCAAATGGAACCACTGGTATCATCAATGGACTTACATCTATAATTCCTTTAAGAAAAATATTAAACTTTGTGTTCATTTTATTAAAAAGCTTTTATTAGAAGCAAACTATATGATCAATATGAATTGGTCTTTTAATGCCAAATTTTTCATCTACTTCATGCTGATGAATGTGATGGGAGTGAACAAAGACTGGTATTAACATGTTACTAGGTGTTTTAAGTGTATAAATAAAATTCGTGCCTCT
>CACHRX010000033.1 GCA_902582385.1 uncultured Pelagibacteraceae bacterium
TTCTTTTCTTTTTCACATTATATAACACTGGAGTATTCGATAGAGCAATATGATACAAAAAAAAAAAGTAACACCTTTAATATTAGCAGGAATTTTTGTTTTAATGCTGGGATTATCTTATGCGGCAGTACCATTGTATGACTTATTTTGTAGAGTAACAGGGTTTGGTGGAACTACTCAAGTATCTAATAATGCTCCAAAAATTGTATTAAATAAAATTGTAAGTGTGAGATTTGATACGAATGTTAATAATTTACCTTGGGATTTTAAGGCTAAGTCTAATGTTATCAATGTGAAAGTTGGCCAGGTCAACAAAATAGAATTTGAAGTAGAAAATTATGGTAATGAGCCTACAGCAGGAGTGGCAACCTTCAACGTTTCGCCGTCTAGTTTCGGAAAGTATTATAGTAAATTAGGCTGTTTTTGTTTTGAGAAACAAGAATTAAAAGCTGGAGAAAAAGCAACATACATAATGACTTTTTATTTAGATCCTGAAATGGTAAATGATCCAACAACAAAAAATTTACAAGACGTAACTATGTCGTATACTTTTTTCTCGACAGATTACTATAAACAATCATAATTTAAAAAATGTCAGCAGAAAAAAAACATGATTATCATTTAGTAGACCCAAGTCCTTGGCCTATTTACGTTTCATTCTCATGTTTAGTATTGGCATTAGGGTCTGTTTATTATCTTCATACAGATGTCTCATGGGGAATGTATCTTGGTTTTGCTCTTTTAATTTATGGGGCCTACATGTGGTTTAGAGATGTTGTTATCGAAGCTGAACATCAAGGTCATCACACGCCTGTAGTTCAAATTCACCACAGATATGGGATGACATTGTTTATTGCTTCCGAGGTAATGTTCTTTGTTGCGTGGTTTTGGGCATATTTTGATGTAAGTTTATTTCCAAATGAATTTGTGGGAAATGTTTGGCCACCAAAAGATATTAAAACTTTTGATCCTTGGGACATTCCATTAATCAATACATTAATATTATTATTATCAGGCACGACAGTTACATGGTCTCACCATGCTCTTTTAGAAGATGATAGAAAAAGTTTTATTCAAGGTTTGTGGTTAACTGTTATTTTAGGGTTTTGTTTTACTCTTTTGCAAATTTATGAGTATCAGCATGCATCATTTTCTTTTTCAGATCATATTTATGGATCAGTATTTTACATGGCAACAGGATTTCATGGTTTCCATGTGCTTGTTGGGACCATATTTTTAGCCGTATGTTTGTTTAGAGGTAAGAGAGGTCATTTTAATAAAGATCACCATTTTGGATTTGAAGCTGCAGCTTGGTATTGGCATTTTGTTGACGTAGTGTGGTTATTTTTGTTCGCTGCAATCTATATTTGGGGAAGTTAATTTATATTCTTTGAAACATAAGTTTTTATTTTCAGTATTTATAATTTTTTTTATTTTAGTTTTTGTTGCCCTAGGTTCATGGCAAATTGTTCGTTTAAATTGGAAGAACAATTTAATATTAGAAATTGAAAATTCTCTAAAAAACCCACCTGTTGAATTAACAAATTCTAACGTAGAGAATTATCTGAAAATAAAAACATCAGGGTCAATAGATTTAGAGAAACAAATTTATTTATACAATCTAAACGATACTGGAACACCAGGCTTTGAAGTTATAAATCCAATTTTAATTAATAATACTAATTATTTGATTAATAGAGGCTGGATACCTTTTGAAAAAAAAAACTCACAAGAGATTAATGTATTTGATGAAAATGATATAATTGGAACTTTAAAGTTACAAGGAAGAAAAAATATTTTTAAACCAGATAATGATTTAGAGGAAAATTATTGGTTTAGTTTAAATAGAGAGGACATACTAAAATTTACAGGGAAAGAATTCTCTAAGTATATAATTTATTTAAATGGAAATTATGAAGTTCCTAAACCAAAAAAGATTACTGCCAATATTTCTAATAATCATCAAAAATATGCCCTTACTTGGTTTTCATTAGCGATTTCAATTCTTTTGTTATATTTATATTTTAGAAAAAAAAATTATTAAATGAATTATATTAGTACAAGAAATAATCAAAAAAACTTTACTTTTAAAGATGTTTTCCTTAAAGGTTTGGCAGATGATGGAGGTCTTTTTGTTCCTCAATCAATAAAACAATTTAAAAAAGAGGAATTAGATAAGCTAAAAAACCTTAATTACAATGATTTAGCCGCTGAAATAATTTATCCATTTATAGGAGATTTTATGTCTAAAGATGACCTAATCTCGATAATTTCAAAATCGTACTCAAATTTCAGATCTAAAGATGTTGTAAAAATCTCTGATCTAGGAGACCTCAAAGTTTTAGAACTTTTTCATGGTCCAACACTTGCCTTTAAAGATATCGCTATGCAATTAATAGGTAATTTTTATCAATATCATTTAGGACTTGATCAAAAAAAAATTAATATAATAGTAGCTACTTCAGGTGACACTGGAGCAGCTGCTATAGATGCTTTAAAAGGAAAAAGCAATTTAAATGTTTTTGTATTACACCCAAATAATAAAATTTCACCAGTACAGAGAAGACTAATGACAATACATGAAGAGAGTAACGTATTTAATATTGCAGTTGAGGGTAATTTTGATGATTGTCAAAATTTAGTAAAAGCAATGTTCAACGACGAAAAATTTTCTAAAGCAATTAATATGTCGGGTGTAAATTCAATTAATTGGGCAAGAATTATTGCTCAATCAGTGTATTATTTTTACGCTTATTTTAAAGTTGGAAATGGTCAACCTTTATCTTTTTCTGTTCCAACAGGTAATTTTGGTGATATTTATGCTGGTTACTTAGCAAAAAAACTAGGTCTTCCAATTGATAAACTAATTGTGGCTACAAATAAAAATGACATACTTCACAGAGCAATATCGGGTGGCGACTATACTCAAAAAAAAGTGGAGGAAACAAATACTCCAAGCATGGATATACAAATAGCAAGTAATTTCGAAAGGCTTCTATATGACATAAAAGATAGTAACTCTGAAGTTACAAAAGATGTAATGGCTGAAATAAGAAATAATACTTATAAAATTGATAAAAGTGATTTAGATAAAATTAAAAAGAATTTTATATCTGAGATGCTTGATGAAAACGAGACTGTAGAAATGATAAAGACAATTAATGATGAGCATCAGATGGTAGTTGATCCACATACTGCTGTAGGTATTGGTGCAGTGAAAAAATTAGGATTAGAAAAAAATTGTATTGTATTATCAACTGCGCACCCTTGCAAATTTCCAAAAGCAATAGAAGATGCAATCTCCAAAACTGAAAATTTACCAGATAGTCTTAAATATGTTAATGACAGAAAAGAAAAATTTGAACTTCTTTCAAATGATATTGAAAAAGTTAAAAAATATGTAATGAATTCAATATGAAACTTAAAATAAAAGATCAAATACCAGATACAGATATTTTTCAACTTGTTGATGGAGAACCGCAAAAAAGTAAATTAAGAGAAATAATAGGTGATGGAAAAAATGTTTTGTTTGGTTTGCCAGGGGCATTTACATCAACTTGTTCAAAACTTCACTTACCAGGTTTTGTTGCAAATGCAGAAAAAATTAAAGCCAAAGGAATAGAAAACATATTTTGTTTATCAGTAAATGATCCTTATGTAATGAATGGATGGGGGGAGATTAATAATATTGGAAATAGCATAAAAATGTTATCCGATCCGTATTTGTTGTTCACGAAAGCAATTGGTGCAGAAGTTGATCGGAATGCAAAAGGAATGGGAATTAGATCAAATCGTTATTTAATGGTTATTGAAAACTTCACAGTTGTTAATATTCATGTTGAAAAAGAAACTAAGGAATGTGACTTAACCTCAGCAGAGAATTTAGTAAATAATTTAATATAGGTAGGGTAGTTCTGTTGCCAGGTGCCCCAATTATAAGTTTGCAGCATTTCTAGCAAGTAAATCTACCTCATTATTTAATTTGTCAGTCGAATGTGCTTTTACCCAATTCCAACTTACTTCAAATTCATTACTTAGTAGATCTAATTGTGTCCAAAGTTCTTTATTACTTACCTCTTTTTTGTTTGCAGTTTTCCATCCATTTTTTTTCCAATTATGTATCCATTCTGTTATTCCAGACTTTACGTATTTAGAGTCTGTAAAAATTTCAACTTTGCTGCCTTTTGGAATTTTTTTAAGAGCTTGTATTGTTGCTAATAATTCCATTTGATTATTTGTAGTATTTTCTTCACTTCCTTTTATTTGAATTTTTTTTCCATCATTTAATATAATTGCTGCCCAACCACCTTTACCTGGATTTCCAATGCATGAACCGTCAGTGTATATCTTAATCATTACTTTAAATAATCTTTATAAGTCTTTAAATTATTGTGTATTACGAGTTTTTGATAATATTCTCTTGGATCCTTTATTTTAATGAGCGCTGATTTAGGTGTATTTGAATAGTCAAAAAGTCTAGTTAGAAAATACCTCATCGCTGCGCCACGACATAAAATATTTAATGATTTTTTTTCTTTAACTGAAACTTTTTTTACACTTTCATACCCTTTAATTAAATTTTTTACCTTTTTTTTATTTAAGAAAAATTTAGATGCTCTTTTGTCAAAACATAGTGCGTTAACACATATAGCAATTTCATACATAAAGTAGTCATTCGC
>CACHRX010000034.1 GCA_902582385.1 uncultured Pelagibacteraceae bacterium
TTCATTTTTTATTTTGTAATTTTTAAGATTATTTAAGTTAGTAATATTTTTTTTTAGTAAATTCAATACATTAGAATAATTTTCAACAAATGTTACATGATTAGCTTCTCTTGATAAACACTCTATTCCAAAAGATCCTACACCTGAAAATAAATCTAAAACTAAAGAATTTTTTAAATTAAATGATAATTTATTTGAATGATTTAAAATATTAAATATTGATTCTTTTGTTAGATCTTTTAAAGGTCTAGTGTTTTTATCATTAGGTTGAAAAATTTTTTTCCCTTTAAAGATGCCTCCGATTACTCTCATTATTTAATAACTTTATAGCCAATGTCTTTTCTGTAAAAACCATCAGTCCAATTTAATTTCTTTAAATTTCGATACACATTTTCTTTCGACGTTAAAAAATTTTCACTTAATGAAACAAAGTTTAATACTCTCCCTCCTACGGCATACACTTCACCATTTTTTTCTGATGTCCCAGCATGAAATATATAATCATTATCTAAAAGTTTTATTTTATTGATACCTTCAATCATTACGTCTTTTTTATAATTTTCAGGATAACCCTTAGAACACAGAACAACACATAAACTTTTTTTATCTATCCATTCTAAGTTTTTTTTGTGCAATTTCTCTTCACAGCATGCAAGAAATATTTCACTTAAGTCAGTTTTTAATTTAGGTAAAATAGTTTGACATTCAGGATCACCCATACGAACGTTATATTCAATTAAGTATGGATCATTGTTATAGATCATTAATCCAGCATATAAAAAACCTTTATAGCATGTACCAAGATCCTCTAGTGCTCGTAGTGTAGGTTTTATTATTCTATTTAAAATTTTATCTTCTAGCTCTTTGTTAATCATTCTTGATGGAGAATAAGCACCCATACCTCCAGTGTTTTTTCCTTTATCACCTTCAAAAACACGCTTATGATCTTGTGCAGTGCCAAAGTTTTTAATTGTTTTACCATCGCTTATTATAAAATAACTCATTTCTTCACCTTGAATAAAATCCTCAATCAATATTTTTTTTGCAACACCAAATTTACCATCAAATATTTCATTAACAGCAAATTTAGCTTCTTCCATGTTTTGAGATATGTAAACACCTTTACCTGACGCAAGATTATCTGCTTTAATGACTATTGGAAAATTTGAATTTTCTAAAAATTTAAATGTATCTATTTTATTGTTGAAAACACCAAAGTCCGAAGTAGGAATATGATATTTTTTACAAATCTCCTTCGTAAAGATTTTTGAACCCTCTAATTGAGATGCAGTTTTATTTGGGCCAAATACTTTTATTTTAAATCTTTCTAGATAATCAACTAATCCATCAACTAAAGGTTTTTCAGGTCCAACAACAACTAAATCAATTTTATTTTCAATTATAAAATTTTTGATTTCTTCAAAATTTTCTAAGTTAAGATTAAAATTATTTGCTAAATTTTTTGTTCCAGCATTACCAGGGCAACAAAATAGTTCACTAATATTTTTAGATTTACTTAAAGTGTTACATATTGCATGTTCTCTACCACCACTTCCTATAATGCATATTTTCATATATTATATTTATATAAACTATTAATGATAAAAAAATTAGCAAAAATAAAATATTTATCTAACAACTTCGAAGTATTAGAAACTGGCGATTATGTAATATGTGCTGTTTCAGGAAAAGAAATAAGTATTAAAAATTTAACTTATTGGAATGTAGATTTACAAGAGCCATATTATTCTTACAAGGAAGCTTCTAAAAAAAGGGAAGAATCATAGTTATAAATTTACTTCCAACGGTTATGAGTCCAAATCCACTCTTGAGGATTTTCAATAACCATCTTCTCTAAGATTTTATTCAATTTTTCAGTTATTATTTCAATAGTCTCGGTTTCTTTAAAGTTAACGGGTTGATGAATAGTCATTTTGAACTTTACATTTTCATACCTTTTTATTGAAACAGGAACAATTGGAAGATCAAATTTTTTTACTAGTTGAGCAGGTATTGTTGTTGTATATGCTTCTTTTTTAAAAAAATTAACTTTTATACCCTCTGAAACTCTTTGATCTAACATTAAAGCAATAGAAAAATTTTTTTTAATTAATTTCATTAAATTTTTTAGACCACCAACCCCCTTTTTAATTTGATTTTCACAAATATAATCTTTTCTTATTGTTTCCATGACTTTATTTAAAAAAATATTATTAAGAGGTCTATAGATAGCTGCTAAACTAATTCCAGATTTTTCAATTTCCATTGCCATCAATTCAAAATTACCAAAATGTCCTGAGATAAAGATAACTTGTTTTTTATCTTTTTTTATTTGATCTAAAACTTCTTTACCTTCAATTATAATATTTTCATATTTATTTTTTCTGAAATCTTTTATGAAGATGTATTCTGCAAATACTCTCCCATAATTATTCCACATTCCATTTATAATTTTTTTTTTATTTCTTAAATCTAATTCTGGATAAACATTTTTTAAATTAAGTTCTACAATCTTTTTTGATCTAAAAAAAGGACCAACAATTTGAAAAAGTTTACCACTTAAATAAGAAGAAAATTTTAATCCTAACAATTTAAAAATCAAAAATAAAAAAATAACTATCACAAATTGAAATAAGTACTTAATGCTATTCATTGAGGTCCAATATTGTGTTAACTAATTTATTTTCATCATTTATCTTTAATTCTGATTTAATGAATTGAAATTTATCAATATATTGAGTATTTAATCTATAATAATCTTTTTCTGTAGTTATAATTTTGTAATTATTTTTTTTGGCAGTTGAGAGAATAAAATCTTGATCGAATTTAGAATATTTATAATGATCAGGATATTTGATATCTTTTTGTATATTAAAGCCAAATTTTTTTAACATCGAAACAAAGGTTTCATGATTTCCAATTCCTGAAAATGCTAAATAATTTCTTTTTTGGTCAAAGTTACCAATATCCATTGGAATATACTCCCCTGAAAATATATTTATATCTTTTGAAATTTCGTAAACTTTTTTTTCAATGTTTTCGATATTTTCTAAATTTCCATTGATAAAGATGTTTTTATAATTTTTAATATTATTTAAATCTTCTCTAAGAGGACCTGCTGGGATAGTCAAACTGTTTCCAACCCAGTTTATACTATTAAAACACAATAAAGTTTTATCAAATTTTATTGAATAATCTTGTAGACCGTCATCAAAAATTGCAATTTCAAAATTTTCTTTGATAGCAGCGTCGATTGCATCTGATCTACTACTATAACAAAATAACCTACCTTTATTTTCTAAGATTTTTTGCTCATCTTTTTGATCCTCATAATATTTTTTTATAAAACAACATTTATAATTTTTAGAAAAAAGGTCGTAAATTTTAAGGCATAGTGAAGTCTTTCCAGTACCACCAAGATAAATATTACCAATACAAATTGTTTTTATGTTTAAATATTTTTTTCTAGTAGTTCCAAGTTTCTTTAGTTTAGAGATAAGACCTACTAAAGATGAAATCGGCCTTAAAAGATTTGAATAAAAATTTGGCTTTTCAATATCCCAAAATTTGGGTTTATTAAATTTCATTATATATTTCTCTATTTAACTCTTGAATAGTTTTTTTAAGTATAATATTTCCAAAACTTCTGATTTTCTTTGATTTTTTTATATCTTTTTTAAATGTGATATTTTGAGCGATTTGCTCAGCTTTTTTTACCTCTTTTGAAATTTTTAATGATTTAAGTAATTTGTAAATGTCATCAAAGTTTTCTACGTTTGGTCCATTTAAAATTTTGGCCCCAAATCTAGCTGCCTCCAATGGATTTTGACCTCCTTTAGCTGTAATAGATTTACCCAAAAAAACAGTAGGTGAAATTCTGTAAAATAATTTAGATTCACCAAATGTATCAACAATGTAAATATCTATTTTTTTAATCAACTTATCATTAGAGCTATGAAGCATTGTATGAAGATTTAATTTTTTAATTTCCTCATTAATTTGATCTACTCTATTTATATGTCTTGGAATTATAATTGTAATCAAATTATTAAATTTTTTTTTTAATAAAATATGGGTTTTAGCTGCAATAACTTCTTCCCCTGAATGAGTGCTAGCAGCAACCCAAATTTTACGATTAATTATAAAATTGGAAAATTTTTTATTAATTTGTTTTTGATCTTTAATTTTATTTTCAATAAATTTTAAATTTCTTATGAGTTTTATTTTTTTTACTTTTAATTTTGTTAAGTATTTTTTTGTTTCTTTATTTTGTGGATAGGCAATTTTAATATAACTAAAAATTTTTTTTGCTATCCCTGATAATTTAATCCATCTATTAAAAGTTTTTTTTGTTATTCTTGCATTTAAAAGAATAAGATTAATTTTATTTTTTTTTAATTCTTTAAACATATTAGGCCAAATTTCAGATTCTAAAAATATAGCGACATCGGGTTTCCAATGATTTAGAAATTTATTTGTAATAATAGAATGATCTATTGGATAAAATTGGTGAATTAATTTTTTAAATTTATA
>CACHRX010000035.1 GCA_902582385.1 uncultured Pelagibacteraceae bacterium
CAGATAATCAGAGGACATTCCGATACTTAATTCATTTAAACCTAATTCTTTATTTAATAAATTTATTTGTTCAAAATATTTAGAAGGTTCTACATTTACTGGAGGAATACACATTAAACCTTTAATATCTAGATTTAAATTTTTACAAAAATTATAAAAATTTTTTAAACTCTCCTTTTTAATTCCAGATTTTTGTTCTTCATCTCCAATGTTGACTTGTATAAAAATCTTAATTTTCTTCCCTAAATTAAAATTTTCATCTGATATTTTTTTTGCTAATTTTTCATTATCGACCGAATGAATATAATCAAATAAACCTAAAGCTTTTTTTACTTTATTAGTTTGTAGCTTTCCTATTAAATGTAGATTTATATCTGACCTTTTTGCTTTTAAGGAAGACCACTTGTCAATTGCCTCTTGAACTTTGTTTTCCCCAAAATGTTTATGACCATATTCAATAAGAGGATTGATTTTTTCCATATCAAAGGTTTTGGAAACCGCTATAATAGTTGGGAACTTTTGAATTTTAAAATTTTTTTTAATTGCTTGTTCTATATTAGTTAGGTTAAGTATAGATTTATGTTTCATAAATTTCCCAAGAAATACCATTTCATTGACTCTTTTGATATTAATTTATTAAAAAAAATGGACCCTCAAACAGGTGTTATATACAGAAATTATAATATTAAAAACTTAGATTTTGAGGAAATATTAAAATTAAGGAATTTTTTAAAAAAAAATAAAATTAAATTTTATTTATCTAATAATTTAAAATTAGCTCTTAAATTAAGGTTAGATGGTGCTTATGTACCGTCATTCAATAAAAATTTTTCACATTTATCCTATACCTACAATAATAAATTTATGATTCTAGGATCAGCACATAACTTAAAAGAAATTAGAATAAAAGAATCACAAAAGGTAGATCTTTTATTTATATCTTCTATTTTTAAAAGTAATCAAAATTATCTCGGCGTTAATAAATTTAAAATACTCTCTAATTACTCAGATAAAAAAATTATTGCTCTTGGAGGAATTTCCAAAAATAATCTTAAAAAATTGAGATTAACTAGAGCTTTTGGCTTTGCAGGAATTTCCTACTTTAGATAAAAAAAAGGCCCCTAAAAAGGGGCCCTTTTAAATTTTGACTCTAAACTTAATTAGAATGCAAATGTTAACGCGATTTCGTAAGCGTCTCTGTCTGCAGTTGCAACACCACCAACGTTATCGTTAGAGTTGAAGTGTGCAGCTATAGTCATACCACCAGTTGTGTATGAAGCTGAGAAACCACTGTCATTTTGCTCAAGAGATCCTGCTGCTGCACTAGATGTATTATCATCATAGTCTCTTTCACCATAAGCAATAGTGAAGTCTTCGTTTACAGCATAAGATACACCCCAAGTTTCAGACTCATCAGAAGATGCTGCAGAAGTACCATCTGCTTCATGATCTTGATAAGCTACTGTGAAATTACCATAAGCATACTTAATGAAGTATGTAGAATGATCGATAGACTCAGTAGTTGACTCATGCAATTCACCTGTAGCATAACCAACTGTTAAACCTTCAACCATTTCTGGTGCAAATTGAATACCATAGTCATGGTATGCATTGATAGTTTTATTGTTACCAGTAGATGCATCAGTAGCAGCTCTTTGATAAGCAGCTTTTAAAGTGATTCCTGATATAGTTGGTGAATCGTAAGTTATTAGGTTGTTACCTGAAATACCATCGATTCTTACATCAGCACCAGTAGTACCATCCCAAACTTCTTCATAAGCGTTTGGAGTTACATCGTCCCACTGACCCATTACTGAACTTCCACCGTGTCCATGGAAACTTATTTTTCCTAAAGCATCAGTACCGAATGTGAAATTTCTATCATCCATACCTGCGTTAGTAGCTGGGTTGTCATTATCCAATTCCATTTTAGCAGTTACGTTAATTCCACCATCAGTAGTTCCTGAAGCAGTAAAAACAACGCTATCGAATTGGTACAAACCACCTTTTCCATTTCCTTCGTCGTAGTTGTACGCAGCACCACCAGCTGAACCTGATACACTCATTTCGATTGCATTAGCAGCTGTCAATGCTAGTGATCCAGCTAAAGCTGAAACACCAATTTTCATTAACTTGTTCATATTAATTACTCCTTAATTATTATTGTTTAATATTAAACAGTAGCTAAGTATCAGAAAAATGGAGTTCTATTGTCTTTTTATAGATATTTCTTAAATATTTTATCCAAGTGTTGTATTTTTACAACATCAATTATGCTCAATTTTGCTATGTTTTTTGAAATTGTATAATAATATCCTCAATAACATTATATTTTATAAATCTTATGTCTAAAACCCCAATTAAAGTATTTATATTAAGTTTAATTCTAATTTCTACTTTTTTCCTAAATGCATGTAAAAAAGTAGATGCAAGGAAATACCCTCCTGACCCAAGAGAAAGGGTTAAAAAAAATTTAGAGGAAGGTCGTGGTTTTAGACTTAATGATGGAATTGAAAAAATCAGAAAAGGTGGTGGAAACTTTGAGTTTGCATCATCTAATGAACTATGGAGAGCCTCTTTAGACATAATTGATTTTATGCCATTAGCTTCTGTAAATTACAGCGGGGGCATAATTATTACAGATTGGTACACTGATGGAACAAACCCAAATCAAACTGTTAAAATTACAATTAGATTCTTAAGTAATGAAATCAGATCAGACGCTATCAATATTAAAGTTTTTCAAAAAAACTGTAAAAGTAATTTTGAATGTAAAATATCTGAGCAAAAAGGTGTCATTCAAACAGAGTTAAGAAAAGAAATTTTAAAAAGAGCAACATTGTATCAAAAACAAAAAAAAGATAAAAATTTCAAACCATATGTTATGCCTTCAAAAAAAAGTGCTAACGACTAAAATTTAATTTAAGTGGATAGATACAATTTCAAAAAAATTGAGTTGAAATGGCAAAAATTTTGGGAAGATAATAAAACTTTCAAAACTGAAATAAAAGAAAATAAAAAAAAGTTCTACTGTTTAGAGATGTTTCCATATCCATCTGGTAAAATACATATGGGACATGTTAGAAATTATACTATAGGTGACGTTCTTTCGAGATATAAAACTTTAAAAGGTTTTAATGTTTTACATCCAATGGGATGGGATTCATTTGGTTTACCCGCAGAGAATGCTGCAAAACAAAATAATTTAAACCCTAAAAGTTGGACAGAAGAAAATATCTCTGTGATGAAGTCACAGCTTAAAAAACTCGGCCTTTCGATAGATTGGGATAGAGAAATTTCTACTTGTTCTGAGGATTACTATAAGCATCAACAAATATTTTTTTTAGAACTCTACAAAAAAGGTTTGGTTTATAGGAAAGAAAACTTTGTAAACTGGGATCCAGTAGATGAAACTGTTTTAGCTAATGAACAAGTGATAGATGGTAAAGGATGGCGTTCTGGGGCCGTGGTGCAAAGAAAAAAACTTAACCAATGGTTTTTTAGTATTTCAAAATTTTCAGAGGAACTTTTGAAAGGTTTAAAAGATTTAAAAAAATGGCCTAACAAAGTTAAAGTGATGCAAGCTAACTGGATTGGAAAATCATTTGGATGCGAAATAGACTTTAAAATTGAGGGAAATTCAACTTTAGATACTATTAAATGTTTTACAACAAGACCAGATACTCTTTTTGGTTTTTCATTTCTTGCTTTATCTCCAGATCATCCAATTTCTAAACACTTTGAGAGTGATAAAAAGTTTCAAAATTTTAAAAATGAATGTTCAAAAACAGGAACTACTGAGGAGTCTTTAGCTAATGCAGAAAAAATAGGTTTTAAAACTAACCTAATGGCGATCAATCCATTAAATGATGAAAAAGTTCCAGTATTTTTTGCAAATTTTGTATTAATGGATTATGGATTTGGCGCAGTATTCGGTTGTCCTGGACATGACCAAAGAGATTTTGAATTTGCTAAAAAATATAATCTTCCAATACTTACTGTTGTAAGACCAGAAAACGATGAAAAATTTTCTGTAAAAAATGAGGCCTATACTGGTCCAGGAATCATTGTGAATTCTAAATTTTTAAATGGATTATCAGCTCCAGAACAATCGATTTTAAAAACTATAGAAATACTTGAAGAAAAAAAAATTGGTAAAAAAAAAATAAACTTTAGATTAAAAGATTGGGGTGTTTCAAGACAAAGATATTGGGGATGTCCCATACCAATTGCATATGATCAAGATGGGAAGGCGGTTCCTATTCCAAAGAAACAA
>CACHRX010000036.1 GCA_902582385.1 uncultured Pelagibacteraceae bacterium
TAAAGAAGGAACAGCTGCTGCTTCTAATAAATCTTCAGATGCTGAAATATAAGCTGTGGTTGCGAAAGTTTCAAAGTTAAAAGGTCTTAAAATTAAAGTTATTGGTAATTCTCTTATAATTTCTAATGAAACTAAAATTATAATGAATAATAAAGAATTTCTTAAAAAAGGAATATGAATATTCATAAAAGTTTTTCTTTTAGAATATCCAAGTAAATAAGCACTTTCATCAACTGAAATATTTATTTTCTCATATCCTGATTTAATTCCATTAAAAGCAAGAGAATAAAATCTTATAAAATAAACTAGGACCAAACCAAGAATTGATCCTATAAATATTTTTTTAATTGATGTAAAGCCTAGTGATTTAATTATACTGTTATCAAACCATGCTATAAAAGTGATGAAAGCGATTGCTAATATAACTCCTGGAATTGCATAACCTGAAATAGATAAAGTAGACAAAATATTTAAGGTTTTATTTTTTGAAACTCTATTACCATAATTTGATATTAGTGAAAATATCAATAACATAAGGCTTGCAAGTGTAACTATGTAAAGTGTGTTTAAAAATAGATTAATTAATTGTAAATCAAATAAATTTTCTGGGAATTTTATTGTCCAATAAAACATTTGACTTAACGGAAATAAAAAACTTATAAAAAAAATGATAAAACAAAATATAAATGCCAAAAAGGCCTCGATACCAAAAAGTTTAGTTTTTTCTTTTTGTTTGAAACCCCCTTTAGAGTTCAGATGATATTTAGCTTTTCTTCTGGATAAGTTTTCTAAAATAAACAGAGAAAATATAAACAATAGTAAGAAGAAAGATATTCGATTGGCAAAAGCTAAATCATCAAAATAAATCCATGAATTGTAAATACCTGTTGTTAAAGTATTTATTGAAAAAAAATCAACTGCCCCAAATTCTGCTAGAGTTTCCATCGCTACTAACGATAGCCCAGCAACTATTGCTGGTCGTGCAGCAGGTAAAATTATTTTGTAAAAAGATTTAAATTTAGAAAATCCAAGATTTTTGCCTAAATCAATTAAGCTTTGTGACTGATATAAAAATGAAGCTCTAGCAAGAATATAAACATATGCAAAAAGTGAAAAAGAAATAGATAATATTGCACCTAACATACCATCAAATTTTGGAATATTTTTATTGTAATTTGCATCACCAAATAAGTTTTTCAGAATAGTAAAAGCAGTTCCGTAATTCTCAAAAAAAGCAGTTAAAGAATACGCATATATATAAGGCGGAACTGCAAAAGATAATATTAATGCCCATTTAAAAAAATTACTGCCAGGAAATTTGTAAAATGACACTAAGTAAGCTGTGCCTGTGCCAAATATAAAAGTAAGTAATAATACAGATAACAATAAAGTAACGGAGTTTAAAATATACTCCATCAAAAAAGTATTTTTTAAAATTTCGTAATAATTTGAGGTGCTTTCAAAGAAACTTGTAAATACCGTGATAATTGGAATTAATACAAAAAAAGAAATTATAAAAGAACTAAGATACCAGCTATTAAATTTCATATTATAATCCGCCTTATAAATGAAAAAAGTAAAGTGTCCAAAATAAATCCCCATTTACTCTGGACACTATTTAAGAAAATCAAAAATCAAATACTTTTAGGATATGCGGAACCTCCTTAGGTTTAATTTCTGATATTTTTCTTTTATTTATTCTTTCATCAATTTTTTTACACTCCTGTTGACATGGGGAACATGCACTGGAAGATTTATTTAAATCAATTTCAGAAATAAATTTTTTTTGTTTTTTCACTTAATTACTTCCAACCAGCAGCTGTCATTACTTCTAATGCAGCAGCTTGATTTTTTCCATAAGAAGCTAGTTTGGTTTTCATATCTTGTTGAAAATCCAATCCTAAGTTATTTACTACTAATGGACTTGGTGAAACACCATCAATCATCGGAAACTCAAATGTATTGTTAGTGAAATGCTCTTGAGATTGCGGAGTTAATAGAAACTCTACTAGTTTAACAGCATTGTTTTTATTAGGCGCACCTTTAACTAAAGCTGCACAACTAACATTCATATGTGTTCCTCTGCCATTTTGATTAGGAAAAAAAGCTTTTACTTTTTTAGCAGCTGCTTGTTGCTCTGCACCTTTTTTACCAGATAACATTAGAGCTAAATAGTAAGTGTTAGCTACTGCAATATCAGCTTCTCCTGCTGCGACCGCCATGATCTGAGCTCTATCATTTCCTTTAGAGTCTCTAGCCATGTTAGCAACAACTCCTTTTGCCCATTCCGCTGTAGCTTTTTTTCCATTATTTTCAATTAATGAAGCTACAAGAGATTTATTATATATATTGCTAGATTTTCTTATTACTAATCTTCCTTTCCATTTAGGATCAGCTAGACCTTCATAAGACATTCCAGATAATTCAGCACCAGTAACTCTTTCAGGTGAATAATAAATTATTCTAGCTCTTTTTGCTATCCCAGTCCATTTGCTAGTTCTAAAACTTTTTGGAACAGCAGCTTTAATAGCTGCAGAAGTTAAGCCACTTTGAAGATGACCTTTTGCATCCATAGCCCCACATCTTCCAGCATCAGCAGTAATGTAAAGATCTGCAGAAGAATCAGCACCCTCTTCAATTATTCTTTTTTCAAGAGCTCCTGATTTTCCATTAATTAAATTAACTTTAATTCCAGTCATACTTGTAAACTTAGAATAAAGTTCAGCATCAGCTTTGTAATGCCTTGCATTAAATACATTAACTTCATTCGCAACTGCAAAAGTTGATACAAATAAAGATGCTATTAAAAATAGACTTGATATTTTTCTCATTTATTACCCTTTTCTCCGCACATTGATTAATTGCAAATGATAATTATTCTCAATGATAATGATAATCAATCGCAATAATGACGCAGAAACAACTTGTATTAGAATTAATAATTAATGTAAATTTAGGCTTTCCAGTCGCCTATTTTACTGAAGAGAAAGTTTCTAAATGCCTGAACTCTAGCTGTATTTTTCAGAGATTGAGGGTAAACAAAATGAGCCTCAGTAATTGGACCCTCCGATTTGGGTAACACTTTTATGACTTTATTTGAGTCACTTACTAAATATTCAGGTAAAGCTGCAAGACCAACCCCTGACTCCACAGCTAAAAGTAATCCCATAACACTGTTTACTTTCATTATAGTTTTTCTTTTTTTACCATCATGCATCCCAAGTTTTAAGGCCCAGTCTGGATTATAAACAGGTGATGGCGCTCCTTTTCCAAAAGAAATAAATTTATGTTTATTTAAGTCTCCTACTGTTTTTGGCATTCCGTGCTTCTCTAAATATTTATTTGAGCCATATATAAAGTACTTAATATCAACTAGTTTTTTTTGAATATAATTGAGCTGTTTTGGTCTTCTCATAAAAATACCAATATCGGCCTGACGAGTACTTAAATCTAGCTCTTTATCATCAAAGACTAATTCTATCTCTATTTCTGGGTTTAAACGCATAAATTCTTGAATTCTTGGGGTTAGCCAGTGAGTTCCAAAGCTTCTTACTGTTGTTATTGTTAATTTTCCTGTTGGCTTATTTTTTTGATCACCCAGTGAGCTTTCAACCTCTTTTAATTTACTAATAACCTCATGAGCTGTTTTGAATACATATTCACCATTTTCTGTAAGTGTTAAACCTCTAGCATGTCTTTCAAATAACTGAACTTTTAATTCTTGCTCTAGGGATTGTATTTGTCTACTAATTGCTGATTGGCTAAGATTTAAATTAACTGTTGCATTGGTAAAGCTACCTGCTTCAGCTACTGCATGAAAAATCTTTAATTTATCCCAATCCATTATTTATTTAAATCAACTAAAACTCTCCCTGAAATTTCACCCTTTAAAATTTTAGGATAGGTTTCGATTAACTCTTCAAGACTTACTGTTTGAATAGATTTTTCTAATAAACTAAAATCAATTAGATTTGCTGCTTCACCCCAAATAAATTCTCTTCTTTTGATACTACAATTTGCAGAGTCCATCCCCCAAAGCTTAATTCCTCTTAGCATAAAAGGGATTACACTTGTATTTAGTTCGTTAGTATTTGCATTTCCACATACTGCAATAATACCGTTTGGATTTGTTTGAACTATTGCATTAGCTAATATTTTTCCACCGACAGTATCAACAACACCATCCCATAAACCTTTATCAATAAGTCTCGGGTCTTTATC
>CACHRX010000037.1 GCA_902582385.1 uncultured Pelagibacteraceae bacterium
GCTGACCACCTGCTCCACTTGAACGATAAGTGTCTATTCTTAAATCTTTTTCTAATATCTCAATTTTGATGTTTTCATCGACTACAGGGTATACCCAGATACTTGCAAAGCTTGTATGTCTTCTTGCACCGGAGTCAAATGGAGATATTCTTACAAGTCTATGTATTCCAGACTCATTTTTTAACAAACCAAACACATAATCACCTTCTATCTTAATTGTGGAGGATTTTATACCAGCTTCATCTCCTTTGTGTTCACTCACTATCTGATATTTAAAACCTTTATTATCTGACCACTTTGTGTACATTCTTCTAAGCATATCTGCCCAGTCTTGGCTTTCTGTTCCACCTGCTCCTGCATGTATTTCTAGATAAGTATTTAAAAAATCTGCTTCTTTAGATAAAAAACATTTAATCTCATTTTTTTTTGCGAGTGTTCTTAACTCTTTGATATTTTGATAAGCTTCATCTCGGATATCATTATTATTTTCTTCAATTGCTAATTGATATAAATCATCTAAATCTTTTAATTGTTTTGTAATTTTACCATCTGTATTAATTAAATCCTCTAAACTTTTTTTCTCTTTAATAATTTTTTTAGACTTTGCTTTATCTTGCCAAAAATTAGCATCAAGCATTTGTAAATTGTAATTATCTAATTTTGAGGGAATATCATTTTTTTCAAAGATACTCCTTAACTCTTTGATTAATCTTTTCTATTTCTTTTTTAAAAATAAAATATTTATCGTCCATTAATAAAATCTTAATATATTATTCACATCTAATCTATTATTATTTAAATACAATACTTTTCCATTAGAAACATTTTTACTTTTATAAGATTCAATAATTGTATTTTTTGACGTAAATTTAGCTTTTTCTCCTGTTATAGGATCTACAACCATTAATGTTATATTTTTTGGAACTTTAAATGGTCTTGAGTCTGATTTCTTCACTGCTTTTTTAACAAAATGTTCAAATATTGGCAATGCTGCTTTTGACCCTGTCTCAAATTTTCCCAAAGGCTCCGGGTTGTCCATCCCAACATAAACTCCTATAACCAAATTTGAAGTATAACCAATAAACCAAGCATCGGTATTTTCGTTGGTTGTACCTGTCTTACCAGCAAGATTTAATCCTAATTTTTTTAACTTTTTTCCAGTTCCTCTGTGAATAACACCTTGAAGGATAGAGGTTATTTGATAAGCAGTTTGAGGAGACAAAATTTGATTGAAGTTATCCTCTATTATTGGAAATTCGTCTCCAGTAAAAGATATTTTATCACAATTAACACATTTTCTATTTTCATTATTGATTATAGTATTTCCTTCTCCATCTTGGATTCGATCAATTAGTATAGGTTTAATTAATTTTCCTCCATTAACAAATGTACAATATGCAGAAGTTAAACTTAATAATGTTGTTTCTGCAGATCCTAAAGATATTGATAATAGTTCTTCAGGGTTTTCATAAATTTTCATCTCTTTTGAAAAGTCTACAACTTTATCAATTCCAAGGCTTCGAGCTATTCTAACAGTCATTAAATTTCTAGATTTTTCTAATCCTATCCTTACTGTAGAAGGGCCATAAAATTTTTTCCCATAATTTTGAGGTTTCCATTTTTTTAGATCTGTTCCCTGATCTAAAACCAGTGGAGCATCTAAAACTAATGAGGAAGGTGTATATTGATTTTCTAAAGCTAAAGCGTAAACAAAAGGTTTAAATGCAGAACCAGGTTGCCTTAAAGCTTGAGATACTCTGTTAAATTCACTATTTTTAAAACTAAATCCCCCACTTAAAGCCAAAATTCTTCCTGTGAAAGGATCCATCACTACAATTCCCCCATTAATTTTGGGTAATTGTTGAAGGCTATAAAAATTTTCTTTAATTTTTTTCACATAAACTACATCACCTTTTTTCAATAAATCTTGAAATTCTTTTTTAGTCCAAGATATATCTTTGTATTTTATTATTCCCTCCATGTTGTTTTGAGTTTCAATATTTGCGTTAAATTGGTTTATTTTTTTTACTATTGCTATTTCCCATTCTATAGATTTTTCTAATTTAGATTTCTTCTTAATGTCATTGAACCATGTTTTTGAATAATCAATATTAATTATTGGACCTCGCCAACCTTTTCTTCGATCATATCTTATTAATCCATTTCTTAAAGAATCAGTTGCAATCTTTTGTAAATTTAGATTTATTGGAGTATTGATGTTGTAACCTTGTTTATAAACTTTTTCATATGTCAATTTTTGAATAATATTTTTTCTAACATCCTCAATATAATATTGCGCATCCTCTAAAAAAATTTTTTTTGTTTTTTTTAATTTAATTGGCTTTTCTTTAAATTCTAAATATTTTTTTTGATCTAAAAAATTGTTATCAAGTAAGTTTTTCAATACTAAATTTCTTCTAAATTTTGCTAATTGAATATCTCTATATGGATTATATTTACTTGGTGCTTTAGGCAGGGCTGCTAATAGTGCAGTTTCATTATAATCAAGTTCTTTTATTGATTTATCAAAATACTCTAAACTAGCCGCAGCAACACCATAAGCTCCACTTCCTAAATATATTTGATTCAAATAAAGCTCTAAAATTCTTTCCTTTGTTAATGCTCTTTCAATTCTGAACGCCAAAATTGCCTCTTTAATTTTTCTGTTTAAACTAATTTCATTTGTTAACAAAAAGTTTTTTGCAACCTGTTGAGTTATTGTTGAGGCTCCCTCAAGTCTTTTAGAGGTCATTATATTTTTAATATTATTTATTGTTGCACGTAAAACTCCTTTGGCATCAACTCCAGGATGTGAGAAAAAGTTTTTATCTTCAGCCGATAAAAAAGAATTAATGACGTTGTTAGGAATAGCACTATAGGGGACAAATATCCTTTTTTCCTTAGAAAAATCTGCAACAAGCTCTCCATTTCCTGAGTACATTTTGCTTGAAACAGGTGGTTTATAGTTTTTAAGAAATTTATAATCTGGGATACTGTTAGAAAAAGTCCATAAAACAATCAAAATTGTTATTGAAGACAGTAAAAACAATCCTAAAAAAGCTATGAAAATATTTTTAAATAAATTAGTCATTTTGTTTCCATTATATAAGGGAATTTGTTAAAGATAAGGCATTTATAACAACAAAATTTTAAAAAAAATTAACTAAAATGAAACTATTAAATCTAAAAATATGGAAAAAAATTTATACATTGATGCCTCGCATCCAAATGAAACCAGAGTTGTTCTCAAATCAAACGATAATATTGAAGACTATGAATATGAAGGTTTAAAGAACAATCTAATCAAAAATAATATCTATCTTGGTAAAGTAAGCAGAATTGAGCCCTCTTTACAAGCAGCCTTTGTTGATTTTGGAAGAGAAAGACATGGTTTTTTATCTTTCAATGACATTCAGTCGGATTATTACCAAATTCCAAAAAGTGACTTGGAAATAATTAAACAAGAAGAAGAAGAAGCAAGAGAAAAATTATCTAAAGAAGTTGTGGCTAAAGAAGAAAAAGATTTGGCTGAAGGTAAATTGGAAGTTAACGATCCAATAGAGGTAAAAAAAATTGATAATTCTGAGATAGTTCTAAACGATAACAAATTAGAAAATAGTAATTCTGTTGAAAATGAAAATTTAGAAAATAAAGATTCTCAAGAATCAAAAGACTTTAAAGAAAAAAAATTAGAAAAAAGACACAAATTTAAAAGATATAAAATTCAAGAAGTTATAAAACCAAATCAAGTAATTCTAATTCAAGTAATTAAAGATGAAAGAGGCCAAAAAGGTGCTGCATTAAGTACTTTTATTTCGATTGCTGGTAAATATATTGTTTTAATGCCCAATACTCCAAAAGGTGGGGGGATCTCAAGAAAAATTTTTAATCCAGCTGACAGAAAAAAAATCAGATCAATACTTAATGATATTGAAATACCAAAAGAAATGGGGTTGATAGTAAGGACAGCTGGAAGTAACAAAACAAAAAATGAAATCAACCAAGATTTAGAAATTCT
>CACHRX010000038.1 GCA_902582385.1 uncultured Pelagibacteraceae bacterium
TCAGAGGATGTAAATAAAATTATATCCTTACGAAAAATAATCTTCGATAATGCTCTTAAATCACCATTATTTGATAAAAAGAAATTTTCTAAAAATTTTTATAATTCTTTAGAAAATATATATAATTAATATTTTAAATTTAATGACTATTTTTGCCTTATCATCAGGGTCTGGAATTGCCGGGATTGCAATTATAAGAATTTCAGGTCCTTTAACAGTTTCAATAGTCAAAAATATTACTGGTAAAGAAATGCCGAAGCCTAGGGTCGCTACCTTACGAAAAATAAACAATATCAACACTTCTGAGCTGATTGATGAGGGAATAATATTATGGTTTCCAGGGCCTCAGAGCTATACAGGTGAAGATATGGCCGAAATACATGTCCATGGTGGTAAATCAGTCATCCAGGAAGTAATTAACTCAATTTCAAGTATAAAAGATTGTCGTTTAGCAGATCCAGGAGAATTTACTAAGCTGGCTTTTCAAAATGGTAAGATAAATTTGCTCAAAGCAGAAAGTATAGGGGACCTAATTTCGGCTGAAACAGAAATCCAAAGATCACAAGCGATAAAAATTATGAAAGGCAATTCCGCAAATAAATTTAACCAATTAAGAGAAAAATTATTAAAAATATTATCATTTGTTGAAGCAAAAATAGATTTTCCTGATGAAGACCTGCCTGAAGAGAATTTAAAAAAAATAAAAATAGAATCTAATGAAGTTTTTATCGAAGTTAAAAAAATATTAGACGACCAAAAAGTTGGAGAAATAATTCGTGAGGGATTTAAGATAGCAATTGTTGGCCCAACTAATGCGGGAAAATCTAGCTTGTTAAATAATTTATCTAAGAGAGAAGTAGCTATAGTTTCTGAAATAGCAGGTACCACGAGAGATGTAATTGAAACACATCTTAACTTAGATGGTTATCCCGTGATCATTTCAGATACAGCAGGCATAAGAAATTCAAAAAATGAGATAGAAAAAAAAGGCATCAGATTATCTTTAGATAAAGCCGAAAAGGCAGATTTAAAGCTAGTTGTAATAGACCCAAAAAACCCTGATTTAACTGGGTTTTTGAGTGATTTATTAAAAAAAAATGCAATATTAGTGGTAAATAAATCTGATCTAATAGAGGGAGCACTTAGCCCAGAGATAAAAAAATTTGACCATGTATTAATTTCCCTAAAAAAAAATTCTAATATTAATGAATTAATTTTAAAGATTAAAAAAAATTTAAAAAATAAATTTTTATCTGATGATGATATTTTTATTACAAGAGAAAGGCATAGGCAACATTTAGAACAATGTGCAGATTACCTTAAAAATTTTTCAGAAAAAAATGATAAAAAAGATTTTGATAAAGCAGCTGAAGATTTAAGATTAGCAACTAGACATTTGGGTATGATAGTTGGAAAAGTTGATGTAGAGGAGATATTAGGTAGCATTTTCAACGATTTTTGCATCGGAAAATAATGTCAATTTTGCTGCTTTTTTAGGGGTTTTTCCACCATTTTCGTTGATAAATATAGCTTATTTAAGAAAAAAAACTCAAATCTTGTAAAAAATTGAATCGAATATAAATTTACATCATGAAAAAAGATTTTTCTTTTGATGTGGTAGTTATTGGTGGGGGACACGCAGGTTGCGAGGCAGCAGCAGCTTCTGCACGCCTTGGAATCAACACTGCCCTTTTCACTCACAATAAAGATACCATAGGTGAAATGTCATGTAATCCTGCTATTGGTGGTTTAGGAAAAGGACATTTGGTTAGAGAAATTGATGCCCTAGATGGGGTTATGGGTGAGGTAGCTGACAAGTCTGGAATACAGTTTAGACTATTAAATAGGAGTAGAGGTCCTGCTGTAAGAGGACCAAGAACTCAATCCGATAGATCATTATATCGTAAATTTATGCAAAAAAAACTTGCAAACTACTGTAATTTAAGCATTTTTTCTGATCCTGTTATTGAGTTTATTTTTTTAAATAATCAAATAAATGGTTTTATAACACAAAAAGGTAATAAAGTTAGTTGTAGTAAGTTAATATTAACAACAGGTACATTTTTAAATGGCTTGATACATATTGGTGATGAAAAAACACCAGCTGGTCGCTTTAATGAAAAACCTAGTACAGGTTTAAGTGAACAGTTAAAGAAATATAATTTCAGGATTGGTAGATTAAAAACAGGTACACCTCCTAGGTTAGATTCTAGAACTATTAATTTTAAAAATTTAGAAAAACAATCTGCTGATGATGATCCTTATTTTTTTTCTTTTTTAACAAAGAAAAACTTAAATAAACAAGTGTCTTGCTCGATGACCTATACGAATGAAAAGGTTCACAAGATTATTGAAAAGAATTTGTCTAAAAGTTCAATGTACTCTGGTAACATACAAGGTGTTGGTCCAAGATATTGTCCTTCAATAGAGGATAAAATTGTAAAATTTGCAGATAAGACTAGGCATCAGATATTTTTAGAGCCAGAGGGCCTAAATGATCATACAATTTATCCAAATGGAATATCAACATCTCTACCTGAAGTTGTACAATGTGAAATACTTAATAATATCAATGGTTTAGAGAATGTAAAAATTATTAGACCAGGATATGCTATAGAATATGATTATATTGACCCTAGAGAACTTTTCTTGACATTGGAAACAAAAAAAATAAAGAATTTATATCTTGCAGGACAAATTAACGGTACTACAGGATATG
>CACHRX010000039.1 GCA_902582385.1 uncultured Pelagibacteraceae bacterium
CCCATATGAGAAACATCAAAAATACCAGAATGACTCCTTGTGAATTTATGTTCCTCTATCACACCTTCGGAATATTGAATTGGCATTTGATAACCTGCAAATTCAACAAATTTTGCATTGCTCTCTTGATGTAATTGATACAGCGATGTTTTTTTTGTATTCATATTAACTCTTTATACCCATCTGTATATTTGCCTGAGAGTTTTGCTCCTTCGGCGAGAATCAAATCTCTTTCCAGAGTTAATATGTTACGGTCCTTTTACCTGAGAGATTCCTGGGTGGTTGCTCCTTCGGTGCTACGATATTCTGTAGTCTCTCCCGTAAAAGAATAATCTTACATGTATGTGAAAAAGTCAATCAGAAACAATTTTTTTTCTCTTATTCATAAGTGAATAAAACTGAAGTAATACAGCAAAAAGTATAGTTGCACCTCCTATTAGTCCAAACATTGAGGGTCTTTCACTTACAAAAAGAAATGCCCATAGCGGACCAAGAATGGATTCGGAAAGCATAATTATTCCAACAGTTGCAGAAGGAGTTGTTCTTGCTCCAATTGTAATAAATATAAAACCAAAACCAACTTGAAAAAAACCAGCTAGAAAACCTAAAAAAATATCATGAGGGGATATCATTATTTTAGTTGAGAGCAAAAACCCGACTAAACATGAACATACTCCGGCTACAAATTGAGCTGGGACCATGTCTACAGTTGGATATTTTCTTATTATTATAATTAAAATTGCAAAAACTATTGGCATTGAAAATGCTGCTAGGTTTCCTGACAACTCACCTGGTGTCAGTGAATTTCCAACCATCAATAAAACACCTATCATTGCTAAAATAATTGAAGTTAAAGTTGTATTGCTTATTTTTTCTTTTAAAAAAAAATACCCAAATACAGAAAGAAATAGTATTTGAAGTGAAATGATAAAATTAGTATTTGCAACTGTTGTATTATACATTGCAAAAACATAACCACAGAAACCAATAGACAGTATTATTCCACCAAAAAACCCTGGTAAACCTGAAACGTAGAATGATTTCAATGTTTTTCCCTTATAGCTTATAATTAAGAAAGCTAAAATAGTTAGAGAAAAAAATAAAGATCTCCAAAATAAAATTTGCCATAAAGTTGCACCCTCAAATGATTTAACAAGTAATCCACCAAAACTTAAACTTAAAGCTCCTAAAAAGATTAATAATGGGCCAGGTAAGTTTCTTATAAAAGTCATTATATTTGTGAAATTAAGTTTTGAGTCTCTAGGTCATATAGTTTAAATAAAGTTTCTGCGCTAGATAATTCGACTTCTTGGAATTTTATTTTTGAGCCAGGCGTAAGTTGAACCAATTTGTCATAATCAGCACTGATAACTACTCCTATTTTAGGATAACCTCCAATAGTCCCATGATCAGAAAGCATAATAATTGGATTTCCGTCTTCAGGTACCTGAATTACTCCTTTTATAAGGCCTTCAGATTTTATATTGGTATCAACAATATTTTTAATTTTCGGTCCATCTAATCTCATTCCCATACGATCTGATAACTTTGATACGACAAATTCCTTACCCAGAAAAATATTTTTTCCCTCATCAGAAAAATAATCAAAATTTGTTCCTTTAATAACTCTAATTTTTTCTATTTTTGTATTTATGTAATTTAGCTTTTTATCATTTAAGTTTTTATTAATTCTAGAAATGTATATTTTTTGTGCATCTTCTATTCTTTTTCCCTTATTCGAACCTATATTTGCTTTTGTATTAATAGAACAACTAGACCATTGATATTCCAAACTAAATTCACCACTAATTGCTAAATATCCATAAACAGATTTTTTAGTTGTAATAATGTCTATTTCATCTCCATTTTCTAATGTGAAAGATTGATAACAGTTCCCCTCAATATCATTATTATTTTTTTTAATTATAAATTTTACATCTCCTGCAATTGCACATTTAATATTGTCACCAAAGTACTTCAACCATGGACCTTGATAAGCAAATTCAATTACTGGAGAATTAGTTTCATTCCCAACGAGCTTATTAGAAATTTGAAAATTTCTATTATCCATTGCCCCACTAAATGGAATGCCGATATGATAAAGATTGCTTCTACCTTGATCTTGAAATGTTGTGTTTATTCCAGCTCTTTTAATCTCAAAATAATTTTTATTCATTGTAATTATTGTATTGATCTTTTGTAATTTGCTCAAAAGTGACCACATCACCTGGATTAATTAAATTTGGATTACTCTCCTTAGAGCTATCAAAAATAACTCTTGGTGTATTCCCGATAATATTCCATCCACCTGGACTTTCAAAAGTATAAACATTTGTGAATTGTTCTGTAAGTCCAACTGAACCTTTTGGCACTTTTACCCTAGGTGTCTCTAGACGCTTTGCTCGCAATTCAGTTTCTAGATCACCCAAAAAAGGCATTCCCGCAATGAAACCAGTCATGTAACAAAAAAATTCCTTATTAAAGAATTTTTCATAAATTTTATCACGACTTATTTTTAATTTTTCTTCAAGTCTTTTTATGTCCAGTGAAAATTTTTCATCACAACAAACCGGAATCTTAATTTTGTTACTCTCCA
>CACHRX010000040.1 GCA_902582385.1 uncultured Pelagibacteraceae bacterium
AAAAAGATCTACATTAATTAATTTTTTAAAAAAAGATTTGAGAGAATATATAAAAACTGGCTACAATATTTCAAAAATAGACCAACAAGATAAACAAATAAAAATTTCTTTTGAAAATGAAGAAATTAAGGAATGTGATTATTTAATTATTTCTGATGGAGTTTTTTCAAAAAGTAAAAGCCTTCTCTCAAAAAATAAGATTAAACCTAGATATAATGGTACATTAGCAATTAGAGGTATATTGACTAAATATACAAAAAATTATGATAATAAAAATATTTCTTTATTTTTAGGTCCAGACTTTCATCATGTAATTTATCCAGTGAGCCCAAATGGAGACTTAAATTTTATAGCTATAATGAAATACCACTTGTCAGAAGAAGATCAAAAAAACTACTCACTTTTCAATGATAATATTTTTATTAAAAAAGTATTACAAAAAATTCCTTTAGAAAATAAAGATTTTTTAGATGATCTTAAAGAATTAAAAATATTTCCGGTATTTATAAGTGACAATTTCTATAAATTACAAAGTAATAATGTTCACTTAATTGGTGATGCTTTTTTTGCATTCTCACCTTCATTTGCTCAGGGTGCATCACAGTCAATTGAAGGTGCTTATGAGTTATTTAAAAACATTGAAAATAATACAGAATGTAATTTTTTTAAGAATAGAGTCAAAAAAATAAAAATGGTAAATTTTAGATCAAAATTTAATCAGTTTGCTTTTCATTTATCCAATCCTTTAACCACATTTACTAGAAACATTTTATTAAAAAGATTAGTAAAAAATAAAAAATTTTTAGAATCTTACTTGGGGAAAATCTATAGGAATTAGCGATTGTTAACCAATCTTTGTCTTAAATGATCGATTGGAACTACTGAACCATTTAGATTATAATGCCAATAAGTCCATCCATTACAACTTTCAGCTCCAAGTATTGTAGCTGCTACTTTATGAATTGAGCCTTCTGTTTGTGCATGTTTAATACTGCCATCAGCCATTATTTTTGCACTGATTTTCTTTTTGTTATCAAAAATGGTTGTGCCTGGCTTTATTATTCCTAATTCAACCAATGAACCAAAAGGTATTCTAGGTTTAGATCTATTATTTTTTAAAGTATCCAAGTAATCGTCTTCAATTGGTTTTGTATTTTTTAATCTTTGCTCTGCAGCTTTAAAATAAGCTTTTTCCTTCTCTATACCGTAATAATTTCTACCTAATTTCTTAGCAACAGTTGCTGTTGTTCCAGAACCTAAAAAGGGGTCTAAAACGAAGTCATTATTATTGGATGTTGCCAATAAAATTCTATGAAGTAATGCTTCAGGTTTTTGAGTCGAATGCACTTTTTTTCCATTCTTTTTAAGTCTTTCTGCTCCATTGCAAATTGGTAAATCCCAATTGGATCTCATTTGCAGATCATCATTTAAGCATTTTAAAGATTGATAATTAAAAGTATATTTTGATTTTTCAGATTTTGATGCCCATATTAAAGTTTCATGAGCATTAGTAAATCGAGTACCTCTAAAGTTTGGCATTGGATTTTTTTTATTCCAAATAACGTCATTCAAAATCCAAAAGCCTAAATTTTGAATTGCAGTGCCAACTCTAAAGATATTATGGTAACTACCAATTACCCAAATTGCTCCATCTTTCCTTAAAATTCGTTTGCATTCACTTAACCAGGCATATGTAAAATCATCATATTTTTTAAAACTTTCAAATTTATCCCATTTGTCATTTACTGCACTTACTTTGGATCTATCGGGTCTGGTCAACTCGTTTCTTAATTGTAAGTTGTAAGGTGGATCTGCAAAAACTAAATCAAATGACTCATCAGGAATTTTTTTCAATTCCTCTAAGCTGTCTCCATTAATTAATTTATTTTTTAATTTTAGGTTCATTTGTAAAAACAAATTAGACTCGAAAAAGATTCTTGGGTCAACTTAGGATTGAATTATTTGGATTCGATTTGTGTAATTATTTTTTAGAGTAACTAGATATAGTGTTTCTACGTGAAACCTATTTTATTTTGTTAATTGGAGAAAAAGTTTTTCTATGTTGGCTAGTAATTCCCAAACTTTTAATAGCTTTTAAATGTCTTTTAGTTCCATAACCAAAATTTTCCTCCCATTTATAACCTTTAAATTTTTTCCCTAAGTTTAGAATCATTTTATCACGTGCAACTTTAGCAATAATTGATGCCGCAGAAATAGATGGTATTTT
>CACHRX010000041.1 GCA_902582385.1 uncultured Pelagibacteraceae bacterium
ATCAAATAAGGTATATTTCTTAATCATCTGATATGGATATTTTTTTAACAAATAATTTAAGTAATAAAAAAGAACATTTTATTCCCAAAAAGAAAAAAAATGTTGGGATGTATGTTTGTGGACCTACAGTCTATGATGATCCTCACATAGGAAATGCAAGACCTTTAGTAATTTTTGACATTTTATTTAAACTATTAAAAAATGAATTTCCCTTGGTTACATATGTAAGAAATATAACTGATATTGACGATAAAATAATTAAATCTTCACAAGAACAAAAAATTTCCACGCAAGAGCTTACAGAAAAAGTAACTTCAAGTTTCTTTAAGGATTGTGAGTTTTTGAATTGTGAGAATCCTACTCATCAACCAAAAGCAACTGAGCATATTGACCTGATGATAGAGATGATTGATGGTTTAATAAAAAAAGGATTTGCGTACGAAAATAAAAAACATGTTTACTTTGAGGTTAAAAAGTTTTCTGATTATGGAAAATTGTCAAATAAAAATTTAGGAGATTTAATTGCTGGATCTAGAGTAGAAATTAGCGAAAATAAAAAAAATTCAGAAGACTTTGTTTTATGGAAACCATCAAAAAATGATGAACCTGCTTGGGACTCACCCTGGGGCAAAGGTAGACCAGGGTGGCATTTAGAGTGTTCAGCTATGTCAAAAAAATTTTTAGGTAATGAATTTGATATTCATGGTGGAGGTATAGACTTAATTTTTCCTCATCATGAAAATGAAATAGCTCAATCTAGATGTGCCAATGATACAAAAGTTTTTGCAAATTACTGGATCCACAACGCCTTTATTACCATGTCTAATGAAAAAATGGCTAAATCACAAGGCAACATCCTTAAGATAAAAGATTTTAGAAACAAGATTAGTGGCCAAATAATTAGATTAGCTTTAATTAGTGCACACTATAAACAACCATTAGATTGGAATGATAAATTATTAAATGACTGTGAAAATACTTTGGACAAGTGGTATAAGGTGTATTCATCAAATCTTAAATCAGTGAAAGTTTCAGATGAAATTTTAAAACCATTGTACGAAGATCTAAATACTCCTGGATATATTGCTAATCTTCACAATTTATATGAAAAGGCTAATAAAGGTGAAAACATAGATTTGTTTATTTCGGCATGTAAATTTATTGGTTTAATGAATGAAACTAGTGAGCAATGGAATGAGTTTAAGAAGAATAGAGTATCTATAACTGAGTCTGAGATTGAAAATTTGCTGAGTTCAAGAGATAAAGCCAGAGAAAATAAGAATTATAAAGAAGCTGATAGAATTAGAGATGAGCTCTCAGACAAAGGTGTTTTAATAGAGGACAAAAATGGTAAAACACTCTGGAAATTTAAATGAACAAAGAAAGATTATATATATTTGACACAACACTTAGGGATGGAGCTCAAACGCAAGGAGTTGACTTTTCTTTAGAAGATAAAGAAAAAATTGCTTTAGCTTTGGACAATCTCGGTGTGGATTATATAGAGGCAGGATGGCCTGGAGCTAACCCAACAGATACAGAATTTTTTCAGAAGAAACATAATTTTAAAAATTCAAAACTAACATCTTTTGGAATGACAAAGAAATCTGGACGAAGTGCAGAAAATGACACGGGTTTATCTGCACTTATGAACTCCAATACTTCTGCAGTGTGTTTGGTAGGTAAGTCTTGGGACTTTCATGTTGATATTGCCTTAGGAATAACAAATGAGGAAAATTTGGAAAACATTTCCGACAGTACCAAACATTTTGTTAAAGCAAAAAAAGAATTTATGTTTGATGCAGAACATTTTTTTGATGGTTATAAAGCAAATCCAAAATATGCACTTTCATGTATTAAAACTGCTTACGACCAAGGTGCTAGATGGGTCATACTGTGTGATACAAATGGAGGAACACTTCCACATGAAGTTACACAGATAGTTAGCGAAGTTACAAAATTAATACCAGGAAAAAACTTAGGAATTCATGCACATAATGACACTGGTAATGCAGTTGCTAATTCATTAGCAGCAGTATTGTCTGGTGTTCGACAAATTCAAGGTACAATAAATGGATTAGGTGAAAGATGTGGAAATGCAAACTTGATGTCATTAATACCAACATTTTTTTTAAAGAAACATTTTTCATCCCGGTTTG
>CACHRX010000042.1 GCA_902582385.1 uncultured Pelagibacteraceae bacterium
AATGATGCAATAGAGAATGCAGATGTATTTTTAGGTTTATCAGCAAAAGGAGCTTTGACCAAAGACATGGTAAAAAAAATGGCTAAAAATCCAATCATATTTGCATGTGCAAATCCAGACCCAGAAATCACACCTGAGGAAATAGAGGAGGTTCGTGATGATGCAATTATTGCAACTGGTAGATCTGACTACCCCAACCAGGTTAATAATTTAATCGGATTTCCTTATATTTTTAGAGGTGCATTAGATGTAAGGGCAAAGACAATAAACGAAGAAATGAAAGTTGCTGCTGCCAATGCGATTGCAAACTTAGCAAAAGAAGATGTGCCTGATGAAGTTGTAGCTGCGATGGGAGGTGAAAGACCCCATTATGGAAAAGAGTATATTATTCCATCAACATTTGATCCAAGATTAATTAGTGTTATTCCTGCTGCAGTAGCTCTAGCTGCAATTAAAACAGGAGTGGCAAGAATTAAAATAGAAGATTTTGAGACTTATAAAGATCAACTAAAACAAAGATTAGATCCAACAGTAACTATCTTGCAGGGTGTTAACGGTTATATAAAGAAAAAACAAAAAAAAGTTGTTTTTGCAGATGGGGAAGATGAAAATACACTTAAAGCAGCAATAGCTTTTAAAAATTCTAAACTAGGAATACCAATTTTAGTAGGAAAAGAAGAATTGATTAAAGATCAAATTAAAAAAATTGGTTACAATGAGAATTTTGATATTGAAATCATAAATTCGAAAGATGCAGATAAAAGAGAGAAGTACGTTAAATATTTATTTAAAAAACTTCAGAGAGAAAAAGGTATGCTGGAAAGGGATTGTGACAGGCTTGTGAGAAATGACAGAGTAATTTGGGCAAGCTGTATGGTAGCTTCTGGAGATGCGGATGCCATGATTACCGGAAATACCAGAAGATATTCTTCTTCTCTTGAAAAAATAACAAAAGTTGTTGACCCAAGACCTGGGGAAATTATGTTTGGTTTAAATTTAGTTGTAAACAGAGGTAAAACAATCTTTATTTGTGATACCTCAGTAATAGAATATCCTGATGCAAAACAATTAGCAGATATGGCTAAGTCTGCAGCGAGAGTCGTACGACTTTTTGGTTTTGACCCAAAAGTTGCCTTCTTATCACATTCAACTTTTGGAGAACCCGCAACTGATAGGACAAAAAGATTAAGTGATGCGGTGGAAATTTTAAAGAAAAGCAATGTTGATTTTAAATTTGACGGAGAAATGCAGCCAGATGTAGCATTAGAGGAAATTTATAGAGAACTTTATCCATTTTCTGAAATTGTTGGTAATTCAAATGTCTTAATTATGCCAAGTCAACATAGTGCTGCTATCTCTTATAAGATGATAAAATCTATGAGTAGAGCAAAAGTAATTGGACCATTACTAATAGGTTTGGGCCTACCAATAGAAATTGCCCCTTTAAGAAGCTCGACATCAGAAATTATCAACCTGGCTTCAATTGCTGCCTATTCAGCTGACGTAATTGACTATAAAAAATAAGTTAGTTATTTTGAATTCTGAGATCATCCACTAGCAAAATACTAGCAATAACATTTTCTACATCCAATATTTCGTTTGCTTCTTTTATAACTAATTTCTTTTCTTTGGAAGTAATTGCAATACCATAAACATAAATTCTTTTTTTATATGTATCAATTTGGTAGTTTGTAGCTTTAATATTTTTATTTAAAATCATTGCAGTTCTCAACTGAGATGTAATCAAAATATCTTTAGCAGATTGTTGAAAATTGAACTCCTCTTTTATTTTAATATCATTTCTAACTGACCTCACTCCATCAGTTTCCCAAGCAAGTTTAGTTAATCTTAATTTTTCTTCGGGATTTTCAACTTTACCAGTTAAAAAAATTCTTCCATCTAGAACTTTTGAACTTATTGAAATTAAATATTTTTTATCCATTAAAATAATTCTTGCTGATAAATTTTTCTGCATTATTGAGTCATCTATCTGTGTGCCTACAGATCTAGGGTCGAATGCGACGCTTACTCCTGTCCCAAAAATTCCTTT
>CACHRX010000043.1 GCA_902582385.1 uncultured Pelagibacteraceae bacterium
CTGAATGGCTAAAAATTTAAGTTTTTGGTGCGGTCAGAGAGACTCGAACTCTCATGGACTAGGTCCACACGGCCCTCAACCGTGCCTGTCTACCAATTTCAGCATGACCGCAATATGCCCCACATTAAATCAATGACAAGCTGGTTTCAAATTGATAAATTTTGCTATGGAATTTAATCAAGAGGTTAAAAAAGCTACTGACCCAATTTATCAGAAAATCTCAAAAGTAATGCCTGAGATTGAGTGGTCAATCCATGCTCCATATATTCACAAAATAAATAAACTCAAAAAAGAAAAAAATGCAGTAATTCTTGCCCATAACTATCAAACTCCAGAAATCTATCATGGTATAGCAGACTTTTCCGCTGACTCTTTAGCTCTTGCTGTAGAGGCATCAAAGACTTCTGCTGATATAATTGTTATGGCAGGCGTTCATTTTATGGCTGAGACTGCAAAACTAATGAGTCCAAATAAAAAAGTTTTATTACCTGACATGAAAGCTGGTTGTTCTTTATCATCATCAATTACAGGTAATGATGTTAGACTTTTAAAAGAAAAATATCCTGGAGTGCCTGTTGTTTCATACGTTAATACCTCAGCAGATGTTAAGGCTGAAACTGATGTGTGTTGTACTTCTGCTAACGCTGTCAAAATTGTTAAATCTTTAGGTGTTAAAAAAGTAATTTTTTTACCTGATGATTATCTTGCTAAATATGTTGCTTCACAAACGGATGTTGAAATTATTGCTTGGAAAGGCATTTGCATGGTTCATGATCAATTTAATGAAAAAGAAATAAATGATATTAGAAAGAAAAATCCTGGGATTAAAATTATCGCTCATCCAGAGTGTCCACCTGAAGTTATCAAAGCAAGTGATTTTGCCGGTTCAACTTCAGGAATGATTAATTATGTAAAAGATAATCAACCTAAAAAAGTTATGATGGTTACTGAGTGTTCAATGAGTGATAATATTCAAGTAGAAAATCCAAATGTAGAGTTTATTAGACCATGCAATCTTTGCCCACATATGAAAAGAATAACTTTACCAAAAATCTTAGACTGTTTAGAAAATGAAACTGGTGAAATTATAATGGACCAAGAGACGATTAATAAAGCAAGATTGTCAGTTGAAAAAATGGTCGCTATTGGAAGATAGTCCTTTGTGTCAAAAATAAAACTTAGTAAAAATTTTATAAGAAATACTGTTAAACTTGCACTTAATGAAGATTTATTTCCGTATGGAGACATAACCTCAAATCTTGTTAGAGATAACAAAATAATCAAATGTAAATTAATTTCAAATCAAGATGCCGTTATTGGTGGTCTTTTATTTGCTAAACATGCTTTTTCGTTAATTGATAAAAAAATTAAATTTATAATTAAAAAAAGAGATGGTTCTTTTGTAAAAAAAAAATCATTAGTCGCTATAGTTCAAGGTAAAGCACAAAATATATTAATTGCAGAAAGAGTTGCACTAAATTTTTTGTCTCATATTTCGGGAATAGCTACAAAAACAAATCAGTTTGTTAAATTAACTGGAAAAAAATGTAAGATTTGTTGTACACGTAAAACAATTCCAAATTTAAGAGTAATTCAAAAATATGCTGTTAAGTTAGGTGGAGGAATTAATCATAGATTTAATTTGAGTGATGAATATTTAATTAAAGATAATCACATCGCTTCTTCAGATATTAAAAAACTAGTTTCTCTGGCCATTAAAAATAAAAGAGGAAGAAAAATTACTGTAGAAGTTGATAATTTAAAACAAATCAAACAAATAATAGGTCTAAAATTCAACACTATATTGTTTGATAATATGAATATAAAAAATCTTAAAGCCGCTGTTAAACTAACAAAAAAACATTATGAAACTGAAGCTTCTGGAAATATTACGCTTAAAAAAGTTAAACAAATAGCCGCAACTGGTGTAGATAGAATTTCAATAGGAAGTATCACCCACAGTGTTCCCGGAGTGGATCTAAAATTAGAAATTTAATTAACAAATTTTGAAAGGTCAGGTTTAAAATAGTTAGGTCCTTTCAT
>CACHRX010000044.1 GCA_902582385.1 uncultured Pelagibacteraceae bacterium
AAGTTTAGGGAAAATAATTATTGGAAATAACAATATAATTAACGAATTTTGTAATATTCACTTACCTACTAAAAACAAAAAAAAAACTATAATTGGGAATAATAATTACTTTATGAATTCTACTACAATAGATCATGATTGTACTATTGAAAATAATGTTATCTTAAGTAGTAATGTTATATTGGGTGGGAATGTATATATAATGAATAATGCACAACTAGGTATTAAAGCTTGCATTCATCAAAATCAAATAATCGGCTCATATGCCATGATAGGTATGAACTCATTTGTTACTAAAAAACTCAAAGTAGTTCCAGGATATAAATATTATGGTAAACCAGCTAAAAAGAAAAAAAAAAATATTTTAGCTCTTAAAAGAAATAATATTGACAAAAAAAAGTTAGATTTTGAGATCAAACGTTTTAGTAATTTAATTAAGATGAATTAAAAATGATCAAATTTTTAGATATTAATAAACAAGATAAATTGATTATTAAAAAAATTTTACAAAATGTAAAAAAAGTTATTAAAAAAAATAATTTTATTCTTGGTGATTTTGTTGAAAGATTCGAAAAAGCTTTTGCATCATTTTCTGGTGCGAGATATGCAATAGGTTGTGCTAATGGAACTGATGCTTTAACAATTGCATTAAAAATACTAAATTTACCCAAAAATTCTGAGGTTATTATCCCAGCTATGACGTACTGTTCAACTGCATTTGCAGTTTTAAATGCTGGATTAAAACCAATCCTAGTTGACATTGATAAATCAAGTCCAATAATTTCATTGGATATTTTAAAAAAAAAAAATTACTTCCAAAACAAAAGTAATTATGCCTGTTCATTTATATGGTTCAGTAGTCGATATAAAAAAGATTAAAAAAATTACAAATAAAAAAAAAATTTATATCATTGACGACTGTTCACAAGCACATGGGGCATATTTAGATAATAAAAGAGTAGGTTCTTTAGCAGATATATCTTGCTTTAGTCTTTATCCAGGTAAGAATTTAGGTGCATATGGAGATGCAGGAATTATTACAACTAATAACTTATATTATTATAATAAAATAAAAAATTTTAGAAATTTAGGTTCAACAAAAAAATTTGTGCATACTCAAGTAGGCTTCAACAGTAGACTAGATACTATTCAAGCATCTATATTAATAGAAAAACTAAAATTGCTACATTCTAATAATATTAAAAGAAGAAAAATTGCTAAATTTTATGACCTTAAAATTATAAATAAGAAAATAAAGAAACTTAACTACTCGATTGGTGCTGTTTATCATCAATATGTTGTAATAACCGAAAAGAAAAAAAAATTAATTGATTTATTAGACAGAAATAACATTCAATATGGTTTTCATTACCCTAAATCTATAAATCAAATCGAGTCTCTTAAAAATGTATTTAGTAGGCAAAAATATCCAAATTCAGAAAATCTTGCTAAAAAATGTATTAGTTTACCTATAGATCCAAATCTAAAAAAAAATGAATTATTTAAAATAGTTAAAATTTTAAACTCTTTCTAAAAAAAATAAAATTTCTTTAGCAAATTTAATATCTGTTGGACTTTTCTTCCTATTAAAAAAAGATTTAATTTCATTAATTAGGGGAGGATCTGATTTTATCTTAATCGATTTACTTTTTCCTTTATAAATTAATGCTTTTGATTTAAAAAATTTTTTGTCAAAATAATTCAAGTCTGGATATTTTGCATATTGATCATAAATTTTTAATGGTTCTTTATGATTCATTTCATCAAAAGATAACATTTTTTTTTTACCTATGATTCTTATTAATCTTTCTTTTGTGGGGTTAAGCCAACTATTACTTATATCGATTTTTATCTTACCTAGTTCAAGGTGCAAATTAGATATATCATCTATATTTTTTTTAAGTAATGAATATTTCTTAATAGATTTTATTTTAGGTAATTTTTTAAATAATTTTTTTATTATGCTGAGATCGTGAGATGTAAGATCGTAGTCTACATCTACATC